>JACQUD010000014.1 GCA_016210485.1 Chloroflexota bacterium
CCTTGCACTCAAGCCCCATGAGCTGGCAGCCGAGCGACAGCGCGCTGCCCCACTGGCCGGCCCCGGTCTCGGTGGTCAGCCGCTTCACCCCTTCTTTCTTGTTGTAGTAGGCCTGGGCCACGGCGGTGTTGGGCTTGTGGCTCCCCGCGGGGCTGACCCCCTCCCACTTGTAGTAGATGCGGGCCGGGGTATCCAGGGCCTTCTCCCAACGCCGGGCACGATAGAGGGGGGTGGGCCGCCACAGCTTGTATATCTCCTGAACCTCCTCGGGGATGTCTATGTAGCGCTCCTGGCTCACCTCCTGCTGGATGAGGGCCATGGGGAAGAGGGGGGCCAGGTCCTGGGGCCCTATGGGTTTGCCTGTGCCGGGGTGGATGACTGGGGGCAAGGGTGAAGGGAGGTCTGGCTGGACATTATACCAGCGAGTCGGCATATCCTTTTCGGCTAGCATGATCTTGGTCTCCATGACGCCTCCTTGATTGTTATTTCAAGTTAGGTTATTGGCTACTTGATAAACCCGGAGCCACTAGTGCCTACCTATAGCGCACACCCTTGGGGCGAGGCATTATTTCTCGCTCAACAGGATGCCCCGCCAAATCTGTTCGAACGAGCGTAATCTCCTGCCACCATTGGTCTGGGTCGTACTTAGCATGGAGCCAGTGAACGTCATGCTCGGTGAACCCGCCTGCGATTCCACGGCTTTGTAACAAATAAAATCCCCCCTTCTTCCAAACCCATACAGTAGGATCGTGGGTATGCTTCCCACACTCACAGCGAAAACGGCCTACTAATACCCACCCACCCCGTATCTTCGTGCCAAGCGTGACATCCTTTGGGTCGACAGTAATGAAATTGCTCATGTTTGGTCTTCCTGTGGTTATCCTCTGATGGAGTCCAGGGCTTTCCGCAGGCCTAGGGCGAAGGACTTTAGCTTCTCCAAGGGCTGTGGCTCCTCCAGGAGTTGGACCAGGCGGCTGCCTACCACCACCCCATCGGCCACTCGGGCCACCCGCTTGGCCTGCTCCGGCCCAGCTATGCCGAAGCCCACGCATAATGGCAGGGACGTCTCCGGCCTCACCCGCGCTACGAATTGCTCCAGCTCTGGGGGCAGCGCCTCCCTGGGGCCGGTGACCCCGGTAAGGGATACCAGGTAGATGAAGCCCCGGGAATGCTGGGCCACCAGCCTCACCCGCTCCCGGGTGGAGGTGGGGGCCAGGAGGTAGACCATGTCCAGGCCGTTGTTCTTGGCCTCTGCCTCCAGGTTCTCTCCCTCCTCCGGGGGTAGGTCTACCATGAGGAAACCGTTCACGCCAGCCTCCCGGCAGGCGGCACAGAAGGCCTTTTGCCCCAGGGCGAGGATGGGATTGTAGTAGCTCATGAACAGGAGTGGGATATTTGCCCTTCCCCTCAATAGGGCCGCCGCCTCCAGGCAGCGCCGGGGGGTGATGCCGCCCTCCAGGGCCGCCTGGGATGCCCGCTGGATGGTGGTGCCGTCGGCCAGGGGGTCGGAGAAGGGGATGCCCAGCTCCAGGATGTCGCATCCGGACTCGGCCAGGACCGCCGCTGCCTCCAGGCTCATCTCCAGGGTGGGGTAGCCCAGGGTCAGGTAGCCGATGAAGGCGGGGCGACCCTTCTTGAAGGCAGATGAGATGCGACTCATAGCGTTATCCCCAGCGCATTGGCCACCACTTGCATATCCTTGTCGCCCCGGCCCGAGAGATTGACTATGATGAGCTCCTCTTTGAACCGCTCCCTGGCGAGTTGGGCCGCATAGTAAAGGGCGTGGGCCGACTCCAGGGCGGGGATGATGCCCTCAGCCCGGCACAGGAGCTGGAAGCCCTCCAGGGCCTGGGAGTCGGTCACTCCTACGTAAGTGGCCCGCCCCGTATCCTTGAGATAAGCGTGCTCCGGCCCCACGCCGGGGTAGTCCAGGCCAGCGGAGATGCTGTGGGTGGGGCGCACCTGTCCCGCCTCGTCCTGGAGCAGATAGGAGCGGGAGCCGTGGAGCACCCCTGGAGCGCCCGCCATCAAGGAGGCGGAGTGCTCTCCGGTCTCCAGGCCTCGCCCCGCCGCCTCCACCCCGATGAGTTTCACTGCCTCGTCCTGTAAGAAGGGGTAGAAGATGCCTATAGCGTTGGAGCCTCCGCCGACGCAGGCCACGATGTAGTCCGGCAGGCGGCCCCAGGCCGCCATAACCTGCTCCCGGGCCTCCTTGCCGATGATGGCCTGGAAGTCCCGCACCATCATGGGGTAGGGGTGGGGTCCCACCACTGAGCCTATGAGGTAGTAGGTGGTCTGAACATTGCTCACCCAGTCGCGCATGGCCTCGTTGATGGCGTCCTTCAGGGTGCGGCTCCCCGAGGCCACCGGCCTCACCTCGGCTCCCAGGAGCTTCATACGAAAGACGTTGAGGGACTGGCGCTGGATGTCCTCCTCCCCCATGTAGACGATGCACTCCAGGCCCAGCATGGCGCAGGCGGTGGCCGCAGCCACCCCGTGCTGGCCGGCCCCCGTCTCGGCGATGATGCGCCTCTTGCCCATAGCATAGGCCAGGAGCGCCTGGCCCAGGGCGTTGTTTATCTTGTGAGCGCCGGTGTGGGCCAGGTCCTCTCTCTTGACCAATATCTGTGCCCCGCCCAACTGCTGGGAGAGGTGGTGGGCATGGTATAGGGGAGTGGGCCGCCCGGCATAGTCTTTACATAATGCATGGAAGCGACTCCAGAAGGCAGGCTCAGCGGAGGCCCGAGCGTAGGCCGTCTCCAGCTCCTGGAGAGCGGGCATGAGGACCTCGGGGACAAACTTCCCGCCGTAATCTCCAAATCTTCCCTTTTTATCCGGCAGTGGCAAAGGCTTCCTCCTGAAACACAAACTCCCGCCCCCCATAGGGGCGGGAGTGAAACCCACGGTGCCACCCTACTTCTCCGATCACTGAAACGGTATCGGAGCTCTCGTTGCGAGCACGGCCCCGACCTATCGGGGCGATGCCATAGGCTATGATGACGGTGCCCCTCCGGCAATGCCTACTGAGACCTTGTGTCTGTTCGGGTTGCGGCTCCCGGGCCCATTCAACCGCTGCGCCAGCATCGGGCTTTCACCTTACCCCGACTCTCTGGGCCTCGCTGACGGCCTACTACTCCCGTTCTCAGCCTTTGATTTATTGAATTGCAATCAACATATCATCAAGGGGAAGGATTGTCAACGCCGCCCTGCTTATTGTGTTATATTTTAGGAGATTGCCTATACCCAAGCAGCGGTATGGAAGAAAACCACGGCCCCATGAGCTAGAGGAGGAGTAGAATGACCTACCCCATAAACCACGTGCACATAAAGTCAGCGGACCCCAAGAAGTCAGCCCAGTGGTGGCAGAAGCACTTCGGAGCCAAGATTACGGAGGAGGTAGAGGCCTTGCCGGGGACCAGAACCATACGCATGGCAGTGGAAGGCAACACCCGGCTGTTCATCTCCACACAACCAACAGGACAAACCCTGCCCCGAGGCTCCGCTGAGCTTCATCTGGGGCTGGAGCACTTTGGCTTCGACGTGCCCGATTTGGCCAAGGAACTGGAGCGGCTGGAGAAGGCAGGGGTGAAGATCCGCCGCCCCCTGACTACTATCCCTGGTGGCTTGAAGCTCGCCTTCGTCGAGGCGCCCGACGATGTGTTGGTGGAGTTAGTAGAGACACGCTAGAGTAAAACCCTTCTTTGGAACTATCCGGGGCTGCCCTGGCAGTGCCCCACGCAAATCGGCCTGCCCCGGAGCATAGCATGTCCCGCCAGCCCTGAGCCCCAACTTTCATGCCTCGGGACAGCCCTATTGCACGATGCTCTCCACAGGGGCTTACCTTGACATCGAACTAGCGCTATTCCTATCATGAGCAAAAAGGAAAATGTTTGCCTGATCTCCAAAACCTTCAGGAGCGGCTCCGAGTAAAGTTCAAGGACATCTCTCTCCTCCAGCTAGCCCTCGTCCACCGCTCCTATGTCCACGAAAATCCGGGCCAGCCCCAAGGGACCAACGAAAGGCTGGAGTTCCTGGGAGATGCCATCCTGGGGTCAGCCACCGCTGATAAGCTCTATCGACAACACGCGGATCTCTCGGAGGGCGAGCTAACTCAGCTGCGCTCGGCCCTGGTGCGCCAGGAGACGCTGGCCCGCGTGGCCCTCTCCCTGGGTTTAGGGCAGTTCCTTTATCTGGGACGGGGGGAGGAGATAAGCGGCGGTCGGAAGCGCCATCGCAATTTGGCCTGCGCCCTGGAGGCTGTGATAGGTGCGGTCTTCCTGGACCAGGGCCATCAGGCGGCGCAGAGGCTGGTAATGCGGCTGCTCAAGGGGGAGCTGGAACGAACCCTTCGGGAGTGGGATGTAGAGGACTACAAGTCTTTGCTTCAGATGGAGGCCCAGGCCCGGTGGCGGCTCAACCCTGTATATCGGGTGGTGAAGACCAGCGGCCTTCCCCATGAGCGGCAGTTCTCTGTAGAGGTCAGGGCTGGAGATAAGGTCAAAGGCACGGGCCGGGGCAAGAGCCGCAAAGTGGCGGAGAAGGCGGCAGCCAAAGCTGCTTTGAAGCGCGTTAAAATCCAGGCGGCGACCTGATGGAAAAGATGGAGAGGAGCCTCAGGCCCACCAGGGAAACCTGGTTTCGCCGCATATCCGGCCTGTTCCAGCGTCGAGAGCTGGACTCATCCCTTTGGGATGAACTGGAGGAGTTGCTCCTGGGCGCCGATGTTGGCCTGGCTACTACTGCGAAGCTCATAGCGTCGGTGCGAGGCAGGGCCAAGGCTGAACGCATGGCGGAGCCGGGCCAAGTGCGCCGCGCTCTCCAGGAGGAGATGGTGCGCCTGCTCCAGGTGTCTCATCCCGTGCCTGCGGCATCCTCGAGTCCTCGAGTGCTCCTGGTAGTAGGGGTCAACGGGACAGGGAAGACCACCAGCATCGCCAAGCTAGCCTATCGACTGAGGCAGGAAGGGAATGGCGTCCTCTTGGCCGCTGCAGACACCTTCCGAGCGGCGGCCATAGAGCAGCTCCAGGCCTGGGCGAGCAGGCTGGGCGTAGAGGTCATCGCCCACGGGGCCGGGGGCGACCCGGGGGCAGTGGTTTTCGATGCTATTCAGGCGGCGCGCAGCCGCGGGCTGGACGCTGTCCTCGTAGATACGGCAGGACGACTGCACACCAAGTATAATCTCATGGAGGAGTTGAAGAAGCTGCGCCGGGTCATAGAGAAGGCCGGCTCCGGCCTCTCTACGGAGGTGCTGCTGGTCCTGGACGCCACCACGGGTCAGAACGGCCTGCTCCAGGCGCAACATTTCACCCAGGCGGTGGGGGTTTCCAGCGTCCTTCTGGCCAAGGTGGATGGCACCGCCAAGGGTGGCATAGTGCTGGCCATCACCGACCAGCTAGTCCTCCCCATACGCTTCCTGGGGACGGGGGAAGGATTGGAGGACCTGGCCGACTTCCGCCCCGATGAGTTCGTGAAAGCTCTCTTCTCCGGAGATTAGCTCACGAGATAAAGAGCTGAGATGTTGCCTGTAGCCTTATGGTGGCTCTGGGCCGAGGTCCTCGGCCTGGTGATGCTGCCTTTCACCTTCGCCCTCTTCCGCAACCTTCCCGACCGCGGCTATGCCTTCTCCAAGGCCGTGGGCCTGCTGACCTTGGGCTACCTTCTATGGCTGGCGGGAAGCCTACATATCTTGCCTAATACAAGTCTCTCCATATTCCTGCTTTTGGCCCTCCTGGCAGCCGGCTCGGCCTTTCTCCTGCACCGAAGGGTCGGCGATTTTCTGGCTATCATGCGAGGCCAGATCGGCTATATCCTGGCGGCAGAGGCCGTCTTCGCCACCTTTTTCCTGGGCTGGGCCTTGCTCAGAGCCTATACCCCCTCCATCGCTCACACCGAGCAGCCCATGGACTTCGCCTTCCTCAACGCCACCTACAGGAGCCGCTATTTCCCGCCCCTGGACCCCTGGCTCAGCGGATTCTCCATCAGCTACTACTACTTCGGCTATCTCTTATCGGCCATGATGTCCAAGCTCACGGGGATTGCCCCGGCCTATGGCTATAACCTGGCTCTGGCTCTCTTCGCCGCCCTGGCCGCCCTGGGGGCCTTCGGCCTGGTCTACAACCTGGTGCGCCGGCCGGACGGTTCCTTCCGCAGGGCGGTGGCCTTTGGTATAGTGGCGGCGGCCCTTCTCCTAGTGGTGAGCAATCTGGAGGGAGTGCTGGAGCTGATTTATGCCCGGGGTTGGGGGCCGCCCCGAGGGTGGGAGATACTGGGCATCAGCGGTTTGAATGCACCCTACACCAGCCCTCATTGGTATCCTGCAGAACACTGGTGGTGGTGGCGGGCCACTCGAATCCTGGATGGAGGGTCCACCATATCGGAGTTCCCCTTCTTCAGCTTCATGCTGGGCGACCTCCATCCCCACGTCATGGCCCTGCCCTTCACACTGGTGACCCTGGGGATGGGCGTCAACCTCTTCTTCGAGCCGGCCTGGGCCCGTATCAGACCCCACCTCCCCTATCTCCTGGCCCTCTGCCTGGCGCTGGGGGGGCTGGCCTTCATAAATGTATGGGACTTCCCCACTTACTTCGTCCTTATCCTGGGCCTCCTTCTCCTTCGAACCTATCTGGGCGCGAGGGCCTCTTTCCCCTGGCGTCGCTCTCTGGCGCTCTTCGGGATTATCCTGGCGGGGTCTCTGGTGTTATATCTGCCTTACTATCTGACAGCCCGGGGCCTGTTCGCCAAGGGCATCCTGCCTGCGGTGACCCAGGAAAGCAGCCCCTTCCAGCTTTTTCTGATATGGGGCCTGTTCCTCTTCATCGCTCTCTCCTTCCTGGGCATCCAGTCCGGCGCCCTGCGCCGTGCCGGGGCGCTCAAGGTGAGAGGCTTCCTGACCAGCACCTACCCCTTCTGGGCGCTCCTGGGCCTATGGCTGGCAGCAGCGACAGCTTATATCCTGGTAAGAGGGGAAGGAGGGGGCTGGGACTTGATGATAAAGATGGGACAGGTCCTGCCCTGGCTGGCCATCCTTTCTCTAGCCCTCTTCCTGATTCGAGCCAGGCTGAGGCGGGCCCGGGAAGGGTGGGGCGATGACAGCTCATTCATGGCGTTGCTGCTGCTCTTTCTGGGCTTCCTTATCATCGCCGGGGTGGAGCTTTTCTTTGTCCTGGACGTCTTCGGCAATCGGATGAACACTGTGTTCAAGCTCCACTATCAGGCCTGGACGCTCCTTGCCTTGGCTTCAGGGTTCGGGCTATACTACATCAGCCATGCCTGGGCCGGGTTGGGTCGAAGTCTGGGTCGGGGGCTGTGGTGGGCAGGGCTGGGCCTATTTCTGGTGGCCTCCCTGGCCTATACTTTCGCTGCCCCCTGGACCAAGACAGGGGCCTTCGCCGGCCCCCCAACATTGAACGGCCTGTCCCAACTAGAGAGAGAGGAGCCGGAGAAATACCGGGCCATCCAGTGGTTGAACGAGAACGTCTCAGGGGCACCGGTCATCCTGACAGCGCCCAGCAATGAGTGGGACTACTCCGCCATCATGGTATCCGCCAGCACCGGCTTGCCCACAGTCCTGGGCTGGCCGGACCATGAGCTCCAGTGGCGGGGCTCCCGGAAGCTGTTCCTGGGGCGTCGGGAGGATATGGACCTTATTTACGCCACGCAGGACGTGGCCCTGGCGAGGCAGCTTTTGAAGAAGTATAGCGTGCGCTATATCTATGTGGGGCCCGAGGAGAGGCGAAGGTATGGAGCCGAGTCCCTGGCCAAGTTCGATGCTTTCCTGGAGGTAGCCTATCCCAGCGACGGGGTGACCATTTACAGGGTGGTGGAGGGCTAGGGTGGCCTCCGCTATCTGGGGACGCCTCAAGGCGAGGTGGGGCTGGGAGTCATTTCTCTATCTCGTCATTCTCTCCCTGGCCGCAGGGCTTCGCCTCTGGGACCTGGGGTCCAAGACCCTCCATCACGATGAAAGCCTCCACGCCTACTTTAGCTGGCTCCTATCCGAGGGGCGGGGTTACCAGCACGACCCCATGATGCACGGCCCCTTCCTCTTCGAGGGCACGGCCTTCCTCTTCAAAATCTTCGGCGATAGGGACTACACAGTCCGCCTCCTCCAGGCCCTCTTCGGCATCGGCCTGGTGGGGTTGCCCTATTTCCTGAGGGACTACCTGGGACGGCGGGGTGCCCTCCTGGCCAGCCTCATGCTAGCTGTCTCCCCCTCTATGCTCTACGTAAGCCGCTACGCCCGCCATGATATGATTGCGGCCACCTGGGCTCTGGCCCTGGCGGTCTGCCTGTGGCGCTACATGAAAGACCCCAGGCCTCGCTATCTCTACATCGGCGCCGCCGTCCTAGCCCTGGGCTTCGCCTCCATGGAAGTAACCTTTATTTACGTCGCCATCTTCGGCAGTTTCCTGATAGCAGTGGCCACCCCGGAGCTTTGGAGGCAGGTCAGAAAGGGCTTCGAGTTTTTCGGCGTGTCCCCCCCTGCCGCATTTGCCGTGCTCCTGGGAACTCTGACCCTCCCCCTCCTCTCCGCCTTCAGCATTATTCCCTTCCGCTGGCTGGGTGTTGAGCTATCCAGTCTCCAGGATTATGCTCCCTATCTGGGATGGAAGATAGGCATTGTAGTGGCCCTGTTGGCCCTCTCTGTGGCTGTGGCCTGGAGGTGGAATCTCCGGCGGTGGCTGGTGGCAGCCCTCATCTTCTGGGCTATATACCTGGTTTTCTATACCACTTTCTTCTCCAATATGCGAGGCTTCGCCACCGGCCTGTGGGGCTCAGTGGACTACTGGCTGGCCCAGCACGATGTCCGACGAGGGGATCAGCCCTGGTATTACTACACCCTCCTCCTCTCCACCTACGAGTTCCTGCCCCTGCTTTTCGCCATGATAGGGGCCGTCTATTTCACTTTGAAGGGCGACCTCTTCTCACGGTTTCTGGTCTTCTGGTCGGGGGGCAGCTTCGTCCTCTTCACATACGCCGGGGAGAAGATGCCCTGGCTGATGGTGCACATGGCGTTGCCGCTCATCCTCCTGGCAGCCCGCTTCCTGGGGGACGCCTTGAGAGGTGAGGTGAGGTTAGAGAAGAGTTTGGGGATGGCCTCCCTGGCTGTTGTCCCATTGGCTATCAAGACTTCCTCGGTAGGGAGCTTCGATTTGCTCTGGATGTTGGCCGGGGTCTTGGGGGTGGCCCTGTACTTGATATGGCGACGCCGAGCCTGGCCCTTGGCCCGGGGCCTGCTCTGGGCCCTCTTGAGCGCCCTATTGGTTTTGTCGGCCCTGGTGGCTCTGCGCCTCAGTTTTCAACTTCCTGACATCCCCAGGGAGCTCCTGGTCTACACCCAAAGCTCTCCCGATGTGAAGCGTATCAAGGGCGAGATAGACCGGCTGGCCCGGGAGACGGAGCAGGGCCAGGACCTGGAGATACGGGTGGACGGGGCTGACGGCTACGCCTGGCCCTGGGCCTGGTATCTTCGCGACTATAAGAAGGTGAACTACTCTTGCCTGGCCGCTGAGTCCGAGTCAGGGTGCTCCCCTCTGAAAGAGCCTCCGACCAGCTCTGTGGTGCTCCTCAATGCCAGGAATGAATCCCTAAACCGGGAGCAGCTTAAGGGCTATGCTGATGGGGTCACCTTCAGCCTGCGCTGGTGGTTCCCGGAATACTATCGGCAACAGAGCCTGCCCCGACTCCTCTTCGGGGTGCTAGACAGTAAGAAATGGGGGCCGTGGTGGGACTTCTTCTGGCGTCGGGAGCTCCTGGAGCCTATAGGCTCAGCGGATGCCATAGCCTACTTCCCTCAAGGCTTCAGCCTGAAAGTCCCTATGCCCAGCCAGGCATGGAGATGAGAATGACCTTTGCCGATTCGCTTACCCTCCAGCTATAATGGCGTCAGGTCTGTCTTTAACGAACTCCTCTGGGGATAACCGTTGCTTAGGCATAGTCTGACACAAATGAATCAGATTGGTGGGCTTCCAGGGGGAGGTATGCACTATGTCTAGGGTCCAGCCTCAAATTGAAATGGGGAATGTCAGCCAGATACTTGACAAAACTCATCAAAGGAAACATACTACGACTTGCCCAATTATATGAACCGCTAATACTAGAAATCTAGGGAATTCAGTAAATGGCCAAACCTAAACGAGAATAACTACGAACATAAAGTTATAGGATTGCGTGCGCCCAAATCAAGACATCAAAGGAGGAAGGCCATGACAGAGGGAAAGATGATAACGACGATCGACGAGCTTGAGGCTGAAAGGAGAAAAGGAATAGGGGTGATGTTGCCTCCCGCCGGTGAATGGGTAGAGGCTAGCCTGGCCGAATTCAGGTACTTCTCCGATGGGATAGGAGACTATAACCCCTTATGGAGAGACGAGGAGTATGCCAGAAAGACCCGTTATGGTACCAATGTTGCACCACCGACTTTTATACTCAAGGTATTCATGGGTGAGGAACCGACGTGGGGCAGCATAGACCGTAAGCTCATTTCTGCGGGGTCTTTTCCGGCAAACTTCGCAGGATTTGAAATGGAGTTCTTCCGTCCTATCATGCGGGGGGACAAGGTTCGTTGGACGGAACGGGTCGGCGATGTCCAAAGGAAGATGAGTCAGCGGGTGGGGCCGATTCTCTTCGCTGAGGGTTTGAACACCTATTACAACCAGCGCATGGAGAAGGTGGCCACCCTTAATTGTCGATTGGCTCGCTACAAAAACATCGGCGGAGCAATAAACTATGATAGAGGGGCCAAACCAGGAGCAGTAACGGAATCGGCTGATTCCCTGGTATGGGAGAGAACGAGGCGCGGTAGCGAGACTCTTTACTGGGATGATGTTGCAAAAGGTGAAGAGTTACCAACCCTGAAGAAAGGGACATTCACATCGATGGAGCTGATCTACTACTGGCTTCTTAGCAAGAGTCATGGGGATAGCCGCACCAAAGAAGGGCCCCTTATGCAAGGCCATCTCGACGAAAAAGATGCTGCCAACGTCAGGAATATGCCTGGCACGTTTGATGAATGGGGAATGAGGGGCAGCTGGTTAGCACAGATTGTAAGCGATTGGATGGGTGACGAGGGTACTTTTAAAAAATTGCAGGTCTCGTTGCGTCACCCCAACGTGGCTGGTGACACAAACACGGTCTACGGGAGGGTAGACAAGAAATACATCGAAGGTGACCAGCACTTGGTAGACGTCGAAGTGTGGAATAGAAATCAGGCTGAGTTGATCACGGCAACGGGGTGGGCTACAGTTGCCCTTCCTTCAAGAAGCTAGCTCTGGCACGTTGACTAAGAGATAGGGAAGACGGGTCAAAGAAGGCTGGCGTCATACGAAATCTGTATTCTTATGAGGGTGAACGCGCTCAAAACCCGTCCCCCGAGCTTGCGCTGACTGGAGCTACCACCACGTCTACGATAAGAACACAGGCCGCAACTCTGAAAGCATCCTTCGCCTGTTCAATATCAGGCCTAACCTTTTCATCAGCTTTCAGCCTGAGATAGGCATAGTAGGTTAGGACAGTCGGCCCGGTCTTCTCAGTAACCCAATAGCCATCCTCTTGTTGAATGCGAGTGGGATTCCAGGGCAAGTTCTGGGCGTTTTCGTTAGATCATTGCTCTGCCCCTATTCTATCCCCCTGACCCCAGGGAGTGTTAAGACCTCGGCTTCAAGTGATATAGTTAGTTTGTGTTGCGATGTTGAGAAGTCGCCGTTTCTGGCTGGGCATGATCTTTGGCCTGAGTCTCCTGGCTCTGTTCCTTTATGGCACAGACTTTGCCGAGCTCGGCTCAGCCCTGGGGAAGGCACAGTATGCGTATTTGCCTGCGGCGGTGGCCGTCTACTTCGTGGCTGTTGCTTTTCGAACCCTGCGCTGGCGCTATCTTCTTGTCCCTCTGAAGAAGGTGCCCTCGGGGCGGCTCTTCCCCATCGTAGTCATCGGATACATGGCCAACAACCTCCTGCCGGCCAGGCTGGGGGAGGTGGTGCGGGCCTACATCGTGGGAGAGAAGGAGGGCATAAGCAAGGCGGCAGCCCTGGCCACGGCCATTGTGGAGCGCCTCTTCGATGGTCTGGCCCTAGTCATTTTGCTCCTGGTCCTGGCCCCCCTGGTGCCCTTGAGGGGAATTTCGGCCCAATGGACCTCGGCTGGGTTAGTGCTGGCCTTACTCTTGATCTCCGGAGCTATAGTGGTGCTCCTGGCGCTGCTATTCCTGGCAGCGCTTTCTTCTCGAGCGGCTCAAGCTATGGGGAGGATTGGCCTTCGTCTGGTGCCGCGCCGTTTCCAGGGCCGGGTGAGGGAGTTGGGCATCCTGTTCTACAGCGGTCTTGAGGCCATGAGGATGCCCGGCCCCTTGCTGGCGGTGGTGGTCCTGTCCTTCCTGGTCTGGCTGGCCGAGTTCAGCATGTATTATCTGGTGGCTCTGGCCTTTCCCCTGGGCCGGCCCTTCTGGGAGATAGCCTTCGGTGGAACCGCCGCCAACCTGGCCATAAGCGTCCCCTCTCTTCCCGGGGGCGTCGGCCCCTTCGAGGTGGCCTTTCTGGGCAGCCTGCTCCACTTCGGCGCGGACCGGGGCCTGGCCTCGGCCTACATCATAGTGCTTCATGCCACAGTTCTCCTGCCTGTCACCGTCCTGGGTTTGGCCTTCCTGTGGCGCGAGAACCTGTCCCTGTCCCGCATCGCCAGGCCCATCCGAGACGAGATAGCTCTGCATGAGAAACAGAAATGAACGTCGCCATCATTGGAGGTGGGCTAGCAGGCCTGACCACCGGCTACGAGCTGGCCAAGGTGGGCCACCAGGTAACTATATTGGAGAAGAGGTCTACCTGCGGAGGGCAGGTGGGCACTTTCACTGTAGGCGGGGGCCGCCTGGAGGTCTTCTACCACCATATCTTCTGGGGAGATGGAGAGGTCATCCGTCTGGCATCGGAGTTTGGGCTGGCGGACAGGCTCCAGTGGTTGGACTCCAGGGTGGGGTTCTATCATAGGGGAAAGATTTACAACTTCGTTACGCCTCTGGACCTGCTCCGCTTCCGCCCCGTCAGCCTCCTGGACCGCCTCCGCCTGGGCCTGGTGGGGATGTATCTCCGCCGCTATCGAGACTGGCAGCGACTGGAGGGCCTTACCGCTCGGGAGTGGATTATCCGATGGGCCGGGAGGCGCAACTATGAGGTGGTGTGGGGCCCATTGCTCCGGGGCAAGTTCGGGGAGATGGCTGACCAGGTGAGTATGGTCTGGTTCTGGGGCAAAATCCACCAGCGCTTCGCCTCCCGGGGCCGCCTGGGGCAGAGGGAGAAGCTGGGCTACCTGAGAGGCAGCTTCGGCCTGATGGTGGACGCCCTAGTTGAGCGCATCCAGAGGATCGGAGGCCATGTGCTCACCGCATCGCCGGCGGCCCGCATCAGGGTGGAAGGGGGCAGAGCTGTCGGGGTGGATGTGGTGGGGCAGGGCATGATTACCGCCGATAGGGTCATCGCCACTGTGCCCAGTTCTACCCTCCTGGGGCTGGCCCCCGAGATTTCAGGCGACTACCGGAGATTACTGGAGAAGGCTCGGTATCAGTGGGCGGCCTGCCTGGTGCTGGCCATCTCCCAACCCATATCACCCATCTACTGGCTCAACATCAGCGACCCCTCCATCCCCTTCGTGGCGGCTATCGAGCATACAAACTTCATATCCCCCGCCGAATACGGAGGCAAGCATGTCCTGTATCTCACCAACTACGTGGCCCCGGAGTCTCCCCTGACCACAGCCTCCGCCAAGGAGGTGCTGAAGCTCTACCTACCCCACCTCAAAAAGATAAACCCCTCCTTCCAAGAGAGATGGGTGCAGGAATACCACCTTTTCCGAGACCCTGCGGGCCAGCCCATGGTGGGCGTCAACTATTCTAGTAATATCCCGGCGTATCGCACACCCATCGCAGGGCTTTATCTGGCTAACACCACTCAGATATACCCTCAGGACCGGGGGATGAACTATAGCCTTCGCTTGGGCCTGGCGGTGGCGAGGGCGGTTTTGGGGGACATGGGCCGGGAAGGTGGAGGGAGGGCTGATGGGCAGTGATAGCAGCGGGACTCTTCTCTACTCTTTGGTTCGGGTATAAATGTATACCACGTTGAGCAGCGATGAGGATGTAGTCGCTTCGTGTAGAGACTGATCGCATGACGAGTAGGCAACAGAACGAGAAAGACCTGGTCGAGGCCATCTCGCAATTAGAGTCTCTGTGCAAGAGACTGACCATTCTGTGGGGTGTCATTTCCTCGTGGTTGGCTGCCTTCTGGGCCGCGATAGCGTTGTCCCTTGTTTCATTGGCTGAAGATGAAACGCGTCTTTTCGCCATTGGAACGCTGGTGTTAGTAGGAGGAATGTCCATAGCTAATGCGGGGATCAGGATAGTACTTTGGTTACTACAGAAGGGGAAGTCTCATGTGGGTAATGCCAGGTCGTCGGGGCATATCATGCGTAATCGTAAATTTCTTGTTATCCAGGCGGTGCTCAGTCTGGCATTTGGCTACGGTGTTATCGCCCTTGCCCATCTGACCCTGGGAGAGGGTTCGCGGGACTCGTTGGAGGCCAGCCTCTTGACTGCCCTCATTGTTACGGTAATCTCCGTTTTGTGGTTCTGGAGAGCCAGAAGGAAATATTAGTGACAATTCATTTCTCCATATAGCGAGCGCCTGGGAGCCTGTGTTCTATATTGCCAGAGAGGGGTGAGGACTGACAGGCTGGTGGCGAGGGCGGTTTTGGGAGATATAGGCCAGCAAGAGGAGGGCCAGCTTCGGGGCAGGTCTCCTCTCCAGCAAAGTAGCATAGAGGACCGGTGTATAATAAGTATCGTAGTGGGAACCGATTCACTCGCCATCGAGACTCGGGGCCTCACTAAACGCTACCCCTCTGGGGTGCTGGCCCTGAACTCCCTGACCATGACGGTCCGGAAGGGGGAGATATTCGGTTTCCTGGGGCCCAACGGCGCCGGCAAGACTACCACTATTCGCCTCCTCCTGGACCTCATCCGACCCACTGGTGGCCAGGCTCTGGTTTTCGGCCTGGATTGCCAACGTCGATCTCAGGAGGTACGAGAGCGGGTGGGCTATCTGCCTGGAGAGCTGAATCTATATCAGAACACCCATGGTCGCCGCTTGCTAGAGATGTTTGGCTCCCTTCGTCAAGGGCAGGTGCCCTGGGATTACGTCCATGGTCTGTGTCAGCGCCTGAAGGTGGACCTGGAGACCCCCGTCGGCCACATGTCCCACGGCAATCGCCAGAAGGTCGGCCTGACGCTGGCCCTGATGGCGCGCCCCGACCTGCTTATCCTGGATGAGCCTACCACCGGGCTGGACCCCCTGGTGCAGAGACAGGTGATGGAGGTCCTGCGCGAGGCGAGCGCCCAGGGGGCCACCGTCTTCTTCTCCTCGCACGTGCTGCCCGAGGTGGAACAGATATGTGACCGAGTGGGCTTCATCCGTCAGGGCCGGCTGATTGCTGTGGAGGAGGTGACCTCTCTCCACCGGCGCCGGCTTCAGCGCCTCACCATCTCCTTTGCCACCACCATCCCCGCGGACGCCTTCGCTTCCCTGCCAGGAGTCCGCCTCCTCCAGGGCACCGACCGCATGGTGCAGTTAGAGGTGACCGGGGACATCGACCCGGTGGTGAAAGTCGCCGCCCGCTACCCTATTGCTTCACTGGATACGGAGCGGCCCACGCTGGAGGAGGAGTTCTTGGCTTACTATCGTGGGGAAGGGTTGGAGGCCAGGCCATGATTGACCCCCTTTTGCGCAAGTCCCTGACAGACCTGAGGGTTCAGATGGTGGGATGGGGCCTGGGCGTGGGTGGTCTCCTGTTCCTAACGGTCCTCCTATATCCCAGCATCTCCTCGGCCTACGGAGATGTCTGGGAGCAGTTTCCAAAAGAGTGGATGGCCTTCTTCGGGGCCGGATCTCTGAACACCTTGGAGGGCTACCTGAACATGGAGTTTTTCAGCTACGCGCCCCTGGCCCTGTCAGTGTTCGCCATCCTAGCGGGGACGGCGGCGCTGATGGGGGAGGAGGGGCAGGGCACCCTGGACCTGCTGCTAGCCCAGCCCGTAGGCCGTGCTCGGCTGGCGCTGATGAAGCTCTTGGGCTTGGCCCTGGCCAACGGGGTGATCGTTGCCATCATCCTGGCCCTGTTCTGGGCCGCCATGCTCTTTACGGACGCAGAAGTAGCGGCGGGCCGAATCCTGATGGCCTTCGCCCTGCTGTGGCCCTTCGAGACAGCCGTGGCCTTTATCTCTGTTTTGCTCTCCCTGGCTCTCTCCGGGCGGCTCTTCGCCGGGAGCCTCGTAGCCATTATCCTGACAGCCTCCTATATCCTGGACTCCCTGGCCAACCTCATCTCAGGGCTGGAGCCGCTGCGTCCTCTATATCCCACGGCCTACTACCAGGGGAGCCGTGCCCTGGTAGGCGACATATCCTGGGGCTATACGGCGGGCATGCTGGGGGCAATGGGAGTAGCTCTGGCTCTGAGCATCCTGCTTTTCCAACGACGCGACATTGGCGTGCGAGCGGCTCTTCCTTTCCCCCGGCTCAGGAAGGGCAAGCGGGAGGCCGTTTAGGAACGGCTTAACACCATTGAACCAGGGGGAGGGGCCTCCAGTGGTATAGTTAATAGGTGTTGTGCTGTCCAGTAACGCTTTTCTCTCCCACCCATCCAGGGCGAGCTTGCCAAGAGGAAGCCCAAGCCTTATAATGAAATTACTGTGCACAACATCACGACCAGCTTGGGCCGCCAATGGTGCGGCTCTTATTTCGCCGGTCGGAGAAGGGTTGATAGATGTACCAGATAGTATTTCGAGAGGACCTAACCCCCAACATCCATCACTTCAAGATAGAAGCCCCGGCCGTGGCCAGGAAGGCCCAGGCGGGGCAGTTCGTCATTGTCATGGCGGATGAGAGTGGCGAACGCATCCCACTCACCGTGGCCGACTGGGACCGGGAGGCGGGGACGGTGTCGGTAGTCTTCATGGAGGCGGGTAAGACTACCCAGAAGCTGGCAACTCTGAAAAAAGGTGACTCCCTGGCAGCCTTCGCCGGGCCTCTGGGGCAGCCCACGGAGATCGAGAATTTCGGCACTGTGGTCTGTGTGGCCGGAGGCTTCGCCATCGCCACCATCGTACCCATCGCCCGGGCGCTGAAAGAGGCAGGCAACCGGGTCATCTCTATCATGGGCTTCCGCTCCAGGAACCTGGTCTTCTGGGAGAAGCGGCTGCGCGGCGTCAGCCATGAGTTGATAGTCACTACCGATGACGGCTCCTACGGGCGCAAGGGCCTGGTGACGGAGCCGTTGCGCGAGCTCCTGCAGACTCACAAGGAGGTGCAGCGGGTCATCGCCATCGGGCCTACAGTTATGATGAAGTTCTGTTCGCAGACCACCGTTCCTTTTGGGGTGAAGACCATCGTCAGCCTCAACCCCATCATGATCGATGGCTCCGGCATGTGCGGAGGGTGCCGGGTTGAGGTTAAAGGCGAGACTCGGTTCACCTGCGTGGATGGCCCCGACTTCGACGGGCACCTAGTGGACTGGGACCTGCTGCTGGCCCGGCAGCGCACCTACCAAGAGGAAGAGAGAAAAGCCCTGGAGCTGTGGCAGCACCAGTGCCGGCTCACGGCAGAAGTGGGACGCAATGCCTGAGAAGCTCAAACTGAACCGGGTGGCCATGCCCAAACAGGAGCCCAAAGCCCGGGGGCACAACTTCAGCGAGGTGGCCCAGGGATTTTCCTGGGAGATGGCACTGGAGGAGGCCAACCGTTGCCTCATATGCAAAAACCGGGCCTGTGTTAAAGGGTGCCCGGTGGAGGTGCCCATACCGGAGTTCATCCTGGCGCTGCGCCAAGGCGATCTGGAAAGGGCAATCGCCACAATCAAGACCAAGAACAGCCTGCCCGGCATCTGCGGTCGAGTTTGTCCCCAGGAGTCTCAGTGCGAGGTGGCCTGCAACCTGCATCGTAGGGCAGCTCCCATCGGTATCGGTCGCCTGGAGCGATACGTGGCGGACTGGGCGCGAGAGCACGCCTCAAGCCTGCCTCGGACGGCCATAGCTGAGCCCTCAAACAAGAGGGTGGCTGTGGTGGGGGCGGGCCCGGCAGGGTTGACAGCGGCGGCGGAGCTGGCCAGGAGGGGTCATGCCGTCACCATCTTCGAGGCCCTCCATATGCCCGGCGGCGTGCTCACCTATGGCATACCGGAGTTCCGGTTGCCCAAGGGCATCGTCCGTGGGGAGGTGGACTACGTTCTATCCCTAGGAGTAGAGATGAGGCTCAACGAGGTAGTGGGCAAGCTCTATACTGTGGATGAGCTCCTGGCCGATGGCTACGACGCTGTGTTCCTGGGCGTGGGTGCTGGCGCTCCCATGTTCCTTCATATCCCTGGGGAGAACCTGAATGGCATCTACTCCGCCAACGAGTTCCTCACTCGCACCAACCTCATGAAGGCTTACCTTTTCCCCGAGTATGATACGCCCATAAGGGCGGGGCAAAAGGTGGCCGTCATCGGGGCGGGCAACGTGGCTATGGATGCCGCCCGCTGCGCCCTGAGACTGGGGGCGGATGAGGTCTCCATCATCTATCGTCGCTCCCGTGCCGAGGTCCCGGCCCGAGCCGAGGAGGTGGAGAACGCCGAGGAGGAAGGGATTATCTTCAAGTTCCTGACCAACCCCAAGCGCTTCCTGGGCAACGATAAGGGATGGGTCCAGGCCATGGAGTGCCACGAGATGGAGCTGGGGGAGCCCGATGACAGCGGGCGGCGACGCCCCGTGGTCAAGCCAGGGAGCGAGTTCACCATGGAGGTGGACACCGTCATCTGCGCCCTGGGCACCCGCCCCAACCCTCTGATCAGCATGACCACCCGGGGTCTTGAGGCCACAGAGGAGGGAATCCTAGTGGCCGATGAGGCCACAGGGCGGACCACCCGACCCAGGGTGTGGGGTGGTGGGGACATTCTCACCGGCTCGGCCACGGTCATCAGCGCTATGGGCGCCGGCCAGCGGGCGGCAGCGGACATGGACGCCTATCTCCGGGAAGACGATGGCCCGTGGCGTTGAGACTCTAGAGCGCGAGCCCGCCATTCCTGGCACTGCGACTTCGATTTCGGGGGATAGCTAGTGGACAAGATGAAGCTGACCATAGATGGAAGGGAAGTCTCAGTAAGGAGAGGTGCCAAGGTATTGGAGGCGGCCCAGGAGGCCGACATCTACATCCCCACCCTGTGCAACCATCCCGAGCTGGAGCCTTATGGCGGCTGTCGTATGTGCCTGGTGGAGATAGAGAAAATGCGGGGCTTCCCACCCGCCTGCTCCACCCCCGCCGCCGAGGGCATGGTAGTCAAGACCGTTACCCCCGAGCTGACCAAGCTCCGCCAATCTGTCCTGGAGCTGCTCCTCACGGAGCACCCCCACCCCTGCCTCACCTGTCACCGCAAGGAGCTCTGCGGCCCCTTCGATGTATGCCTGCGCAGCGTCTCGGTGACAGAGCGCTGCGTGGTCTGTCCCAAGAATAAGCGCTGCCAGCTTAAGGACGTGGCCCGCTACATCGGCCTGGACGAGGTTAGCCTGCCCTATACCTCCCGGGGCCTGCCCATCCATACCGAAGACCCCTGCTATGACCGGGACTACGACCTGTGCATCCTCTGTGGACGCTGCGTCCGCGTGTGCGATGAGGTGGTGGGGGCCAGCGCCCTGGCTTTCGTCCACCGGGGGAGCCAGGCCCTGGTGGGCACCGCCTTCGGCCAACCCCTTACGGAGTCCGGCTGCGTATTCTGCGGGGCCTGCGTTGAGGCCTGCCCAACGGGCACCCTGATGGAGAAGGATGGCCGATGGGCCGGCCTGCCCGACCGCACCATCACCACCATATGCAACTACTGCGGCGTGGGCTGCCAGCTCCGCCTGGCCATAAAGGACAACCGCATCCTGCGCGTCCACCCCGACCCCCAAGGGCCGTCCAACAAAGGCCTGGCCTGCTCCAAGGGCAAGTTCGGCCTGGACTTTGTCCACCATCCCGACCGCCTCACCAAGCCCCTCATCAAAAGGGACGGCAAGTTCCAGGAGGCTACTTGGGAGGAGGCTCTGTCTCTCGTTGTTCAGAGGCTCTCCCAATATGAAGGGGATTCCTTCGCCATGGTGACCTCAGCCAAGGCCACCAACGAGGATAACTACGTGATGCAGAAGTTCGCTCGGGAGACTATGGGCACTAACAATGTGGACCACTGTGCCCGCCTGTGCCACGCACCCACGGTGGCTGGCCTAGCCCAGACCCTGGGCTCGGGGGCCATGACTAACAGCATCGCCGACCTGGCCCAAGCCAAGACTATACTGGTCATCGGCTCCAACACTACCGCCACCCATCCCGTCATCGGCTTCCAGGTGAGGCGGCTGGCCCGCAAAGAACAGGCCAACCTCCTTGTGGCCGACCCCCGGGAGATAGACCTGGTGCGGGACTCCACCCTCTGGCTGCGGCAGCGCTCCGGCACCGATGTCGCCCTCCTCATGGGCATGGCCCGAGTCATCCTGGACGAGGGGCTAGCAGACATGGATTTCGTCCGGGAGCGCTGCGAGAACTTCGAGGCCTTCCAGGAATCCCTCCAGGCCTTCGACCTGGAGACAGTATCCCAGACCACCGGCATTCCGGCCCAGGACATCGCCCGGGCGGCCCGCCTCTATGCAACCCAGAAGCCCTCGGCCATCCTCTACGCCATGGGTATCACCCAGCACAGCCACGGCACCGACAACGTCATGGCCTCATCCAACCTAGCCCTCCTCACCGGAAACATCGGTGTCCCCGGCGCCGGAGTCAACCCTCTGCGAGGCCACTCTAACGTCCAGGGGGCCTGCGACATGGGGGGCCTCCCCAACGTTTACCCCGGCTACCAAAGTGTGGGCAACCCCGAGGCCCGGGCCAAGTTCGAGGCAGGCTGGGGGTGCTCTCTGCCCGACAAGCCTGGCCTCACCCTCATGGAGATGTGGGATGCCGCCCTGGACGGGCGCTTAAAGGCCGTCTACCTGGTAGGGGAGAACCCAGTGCTGAGCGATGCCGACGCCTCCCATGTGGAGAAGGCCCTCAAAAATCTGGAGTTCCTAGTGGTCCAGGACATCTTCCTCACAGAGACAGCCCGTCTGGCCGATGTGGTGCTCCCCGCCGCCACCTTCGCCGAGAAGGACGGCACTTTCACCAACACCGAGCGCCGGGTGCAGCGTCTGCGTATCGCCGTACTCTCCCCTGGAGAGGCCCGGCCCGACTGGCTCATAACCTGCCAGATCGCTCAGAGGATGGGGGCCATGGGATTTGACTTCCAGAATCCTGAGGAGATCATGGAAGAGATAGCCCGCCTCACTCCCAGCTATGGCGGTATCTCCTATCCTCGATTGGAGAGCGGCGGGCTTCAGTGGCCTTGCCCGACCCCGGACCACCCGGGGACCCCCATCCTCCACGTGGGGCGCTTCACCCGGGGCAAGGGCTGGCTGGCCCCCCTGCGATACCGCCCCTCCGAGGAGCTTCCCGATAAGGAATACCCTCTGGTGCTGACCACGGCCCGGTTGGCCCACCACTTCCACACCGGCACCATGACCCGCAAGGCGAAGGGCCTGGCCCAGCTGCGAAACGAGGAGCTGGCGGAGGTCAACCCCCAAGATGCCGAGAGGCTGGGCATCCAATCCGGCGATGCCATCTACGTCGCCTCGCGGCGGGGCCGGGTCACGGCCCGGGCCCGGGTGACGGAGGACATCCCTTTCGGCGAGGTGGCTATGAGCTTTCACTTCGCCGAGACGGCCACCAACATGCTGACCAACCCGGCGCTGGACCCATTGTCCAAGATGCCTGAGTTCAAGGTCTGTGCGGTGAAGGTGGGGAAGGCAACTTGAGATCAACCGCTGAGGGAGGACAAGTTATGGCTCAGGAGCTAGAGGCCATTTTCCAAAAACATAAGCGAGAGAGAAGCTCCCTCATCTCCGTCCTACAGGAGGTGCAGTATAAGCTGGGCTATCTGTCCCCGGAGGCTATAGCTGAGATCGCCCGCTTCCTCAAGATCTCGGAGAGCGAAATCTATGGTGTGGCCACTTTTTATGCTCAGTTCCGCTTCACTCGCCCCGGAGAACACGAGATCAAGGTCTGCCTGGGCACCGCCTGCCATGTGCGGGGAGGGGAGCGCATACTAGAGGAGATGGAGCGGGAGCTGGACATTCAGGCTGGAGGCGTTACCCCAGACTATAAATTTAGCCTGGAGAAGGTGGCTTGCTTCGGGTCCTGCGCCCTGGCCCCGGTGATGGTGGTGGGCAAGGAAGTTCACGGCCGGATGGACCCGAATAGGGCCAAGAAGATCATCCGTGCCCTGAGATAGTTTAGAGGAGGATCTGGTTTACCTAATGAAGGCAGAAGAGGCTTTTGCCCCGTTGAAGCAGCGGGCCCTGGCCGAGTGGCAGGGCTTGCAGGAATCTAGCCGGCCCCTTATTCTGGTGGGCACCGCTACTTGTGGCCAGGCGGCGGGAGCCCAGGCCGTACTGGAGGCAGTGCGGGAGGCCACGGGCCGACTAGGTTTGGAGGCGGATATAATGGAGGTGGGCTGCATCGGCCTGTGCTATATAGAGCCCCTTCTGGACATAGTTAAGCCGGGGCGGCCCCGCATCAGCTACAGTAACATGACCCCCAAACTTGCTGCCCAGGTCATCGAGGACTATCTAGTCAGGGATAATCCCCGCCCCGACCTGGCTCTGGCGATAGTGGATGGCGAGGCGATGGATGGCATCCCCCGGCTCTTTGACCTGCCCATGCTCAAACCCCAGGTGCGCATCGTCTTACGCAACTGTGGCTATATCGATCCGAAGAACATCTATCACTACATAGCCCGCGGTGGCTACAGTGGCTTCCTCCGAGCACTAAGCATGCCCCCTAAAGAGGTCATCGATGAGATGAAGAAGTCGGGCCTGAGGGGCCGGGGTGGCGCTGGCTTCCCCACAGGACAGAAGTGGGAGTTCTGCCGCAACGCCCTCGGCGACGAGAAATACATTATCTGCAACGCCGATGAAGGGGACCCCGGCGCCTTCATGAACCGCTCCCTCCTGGAGGGAGACCCGCACTCTGTTCTGGAGGGCATGCTCATAGGCGCCTATGCCATCGGGGCCAGTGAGGGCTACATTTACTGCCGGGCGGAATATCCTCTGGCAGTGGACCGCATCACTCTAGCTATCCACCAGATGGAGGAATGCGGCTTGCTAGGTGATGACATCTTGGGGTCGGGTTTATCCTTTCGCTTGAAGCTGCGCCAGGGGGCGGGGGCTTTCGTCTGCGGCGAAGAGACGGCCCTCATGGCCTCTGTGGAGGGGCGGAGGGGGATGCCCCGGCCCAAGCCCCCCTTCCCCGCCAACTCGGGATTGTGGGCCAAACCCACCAATATTAACAACGTGGAAACCTGGGGCAACACCTCCATCATCCTGCAAAAGGGAGCTGACTGGTATGCCAGCTTCGGCGTCCCAGGAAACACTGGCACCAAGACCTTCTCCCTCGTTGGCAAGGTAGTGCGCACCGGCCTCATCGAGGTGCCCCTGGGTCTCACATTACGCCAGATCATCTACGATGTAGGCGGGGGCATTGTGGGCGGGAAGGCCTTTAAGGCGGTCCAAACCGGAGGGCCCTCCGGGGGCTGCCTGCCCGCCAGCCTACTGGATAGGCCGGTGAATTATGAGACCCTGGCCGCTGCTGGCTCCATTATGGGCTCGGGAGGCATGGTCACCGCCGACGAAGATACCTGTATGGTAGACCTGGCCCGCTTCTTCCTCTCCTTCACCTACAGAGAGTCCTGTGGTAAGTGCCCTCCCTGCCGGGTGGGCACTCGGCAGATGCTCCATATTCTGGAGCGCATCACCAGGGGCCAGGGAGAGGCCCAGGACCTGGACCATCTGCAGGAGATAGGCCAGACCATGATACAGGGCTCCCTCTGTGCTCTGGGTGGCACCGCCCCTAACCCCGTGCTGACTACCCTGCGCTATTTCCGAGATGAATATGAGGCCCATATCCTAGAGCGACGCTGCCCGGCGGCGGCTTGCAAAGAACTCACCCAATACTATATCCTGGCCGATAAGTGCCAGGGCTGCCTTATCTGCCTTCGGGCCTGCCCGGTCCAGTGCATTCGGGGCGATAAACGGCTGGTCCACATCATAGACCAGGAGCGTTGCACCAAGTGCTCCACCTGCCTCCAGGTCTGTCCCTTCGATGCTGTGGCCAGGGTATCTGGGAAGGCCATAGAGGTACCCTCGGAGACGATCCCGGTCACCGCGCCTCCGCCCCGGAGAGGTGGCGGTTGAGATTTCCAGAGGGTAATGAATGGATAGAGATCTCGGTGCTCATCGATAGTAGGGAGGCCTCGGTAAGGCGAGGACCCCAAGTGCTGGAGATGGCTCGAGATAAAGGTGTTGACATAAAGTTCCTGACGGCCCTAGCAAAAATAACACCTCAGGACGGGGCCTTAGCCCTAGAATGCCAGCGAAACGAGTTAGGGACTGTGGATGCCCCAGCTGTGATTTGGAAGAGTACTAGCCCATGCCTCAGAAGATAGACGCTTACCGTTTCCTGGGGATGCCCCGGAGCGCCAGCGCTGAGGAGCTGGAGGCCCGCTGCCAGCAGCTCCTGCTTTGGCTCCGCTCCGATGACATCCCCCAGGAGTTGCGCCCCTGGGCACGGGAGCAGGCATCCCTGGCCGAGAGCTTCGCTGATGCTCTGACCGAAGAAGTGGGAGGGCCATCATCTGTTGAGGTGACGGTTGCCTCGCCTCAGGCAAAGAGAGCTGTGTCAGGGGAGGGGGGCTGGCTGCGGCGGTTCTACCATAGTCCCATCTTTTTCGCCGGCCTGGGGGTATTGGTGGGGGTGGTGGTGCTGGTGGGCGTCCTCCTGGTGTGGCAGCGGGGCGGTTCGGAAACGCCAGGCCAAGACACCCAGACGGAGTTCAACGCTGCGGAGTTCCTCGCTTCGCAACAGGGGCGCCTGACGGAGCTGGAGGCCCTGGTGGCCCAGCAGCCAAGCAACGCCGATGCCCTCTTCGAGCTGGGGGAGATAAATATGATGGGGGAGCAGTGGGAGAAGGCCATCCTCTGGTTCAATAAGCTCTTGACGGCGGCCCCGGATAGTCAATACGCCGAGCATGTTCAGATAGATATCGCTCTAGCCACCATGAGCCTGGGCCGCTACACCGAGGCCGAGCCTCTATTTCTCAAAGTGCTGGAGAAAGACCCAGGTAACATCCAGGTGCACTTCAGCCTGGGGTTCCTGTACGCTTCTTCTGCCACTCCGGATATGCGCCAGGCGGTGCAGCACTGGCAAGAGGTGGTGCGCCTAGACCCTGACTCTGAGTGGGGACAGATAGCTCAGAGCCACCTGGAGCAGGTTGGCGCCCTCCTGCCCACCCCCTTCTCCACTCCAACTCCTGCAGCTACTCCCTAGAAGTTCCCCTTTACCTCTCTGAGGGGACAGGTCTTTCCTCTGGCACTGCTCCCTTTAGGCGGCTTCCTTAGCTCCCCTCATTCTTGTAGAATGGGGCCAAGATGACCGCCATCCGACAGCAATACCTCAAGATAAAGCAGCGCTACCCCCAGGTTATCCTCCTCTTCCGCCTGGGTGACTTCTATGAGGCCTTCGACGACGATGCCGAGACGGTCTCCAGAGAGGTGGAGATAACCCTCACCTCCCGAGAGATGGGCAAAGGGCGGCGCTACCCCATGGCCGGCATACCCCACCATGCCCTGGACTCCTACCTGGCCCGTCTCATCCATAAGGGCTACAAGGTGGCCATCTGCGAGCAGCTAGCAGACCCCAGGACGGTCAAAGGTATCGTCCCCAGGGGTGTAGTAAGGGTGGTGACGCCGGGCACGGTGCTGGAACCGAACCTGTTGGAAAGGAAGAGCAACAACTACCTGGCGGCCCTGGCCTTGAGGGACGACGAGGCGGGCCTGGCCTACGTGGATGTCTCCACCGGCGAGTTCGCCGCCACCCAGCTCCCCCGGTCTCAAATCGCTGCGGAACTGGCCCGCCTTGTCCCCGCCGAGGTCCTCCTGTCCCAGAGCGTTACCCTGGACTCTATCGCTTGCCCCATCACCCATCTGGAGCCTGAGGCCTTCGACCCTGGTTTGGCCCAGGAGCTCCTCCTTCGCCACCTGGGAGCAGCCACCCTGGAGGGCTACGGCCTCGCTGGATTGCCCCTGGCCATAGGGGCCTGCGGAGCCATCCTCCGCTATCTGGAGGATACGCAAAAGTCCACTTTAGCCCTGGTTCAGGGGCTGACAACTTACTCTACTTCGGCCTACATGGCCCTGGATGCTGCCGCCTGCCACAACCTGGAGCTGTTCCAGGTGGGGCGACTGGGGGAGAGCGCCGGCTCACTCCTCTCCCTGCTGGATTTGACCAAGACCTCTATGGGGGGTCGGCTCCTCAAGCGGTGGCTGGGCCAGCCCCTTCTCGATGTGGCCCAGATCGAGAGCCGACAGGAGATGGTGGCCTGGTTCCACTCCGATTCCATGAGAAGAGCCAGGGCACAGGTCATTCTGGGAAAGATGGCCGACCTGGAGAGGCTGGTCAACCGGGCGCGCTCGGGCCTGGCCTACCCCAGGGAACTGGTGGCCCTGAGGCACAGCCTGGAGGCCGTGCCCACTCTGCAAGAGCTCGTAGCTGATGACTCGGTTCTCCCTCAGCTCAAACCATGCCCCGAAGTGGCGAGTCTCATCGCCGGGGCCCTGGCGGATGATCCCTCGCCTCTGGGGGAGGGGAATGTCATCCGCCCCGGCTTCTCCCCAGAGATGGACCGGCTGCGCGCCCTTACATCAGACGTCCGGGGCTACCTGGCGGGCCTAGAGCGAAAGGAGCGGGAGAGGACGGGCATCAAGTCGCTGAAGATCGCCTACAACAAGGTCTTCGGCTACTACATTGAGGTGACGGCCCCCAACCTCCACCTGGTGCCCCAGGACTACATTCGCAAGCAGACCATCGCTGGCGGGGAGCGCTACTTCACCCCGGAGCTCAAGGAGTTCGAGGCCTCCCTCTTGAGCGCCCAGGAGCAGATGGCGGAGCTGGAGTCGAGTCTGTTCCGACAGGTGTGTCGTCAGGTGGGCGACGCCGCCACTCAGGTGCTGGGGACGGCCTCGGCCATAGCCATCATAGACGTGGCCGTATCCTTGGCCGAGGCTGCTGTCCGCTACGGCTTCGTCCGCCCCCAGGTGGACGATGGCCCTGTCATTGACATAAAAGGTGGGCGACACCCCACGGTGGAGCGCGCCGTGGTGGAGGGCAATTTCGTAGCCAACGATACCTATCTCTCCAATAAAGATGCCCAACTCGTCATACTCACCGGCCCCAATATGTCGGGCAAGTCCACCTACATCCGCCAGGTGGCCCTCATCGTGCTTATAGCCCAGATAGGGGGCTTCATCCCCGCCGATTCCGCCCACATCGGCGTTGTTGACCGCATCTTCACCCGGGTCGGCCTCCAGGACGACCTGGTGACGGGGCAGTCCACCTTCATGGTGGAGATGGTGGAGACAGCCAACATCCTGAATAACGCCACCCCCCGCTCCCTCATCATCCTGGACGAGATAGGGCGGGGGACCTCCACCTACGATGGCCTGTCCATCGCCCGGGCTGTGGCCGAGTATATCCACAATAGCCCTCGGCTGGGAGCCAAGACCCTCTTCGCCACCCACTACCACGAGCTGGTGGAGCTGGCCCAGGTGCTGCCCCGGGCCCGGAACTTCAATGTGGCCGTGGCCGAGGAGAGGGGAAAGGTGGTATTTCTGCATAAGATTGTGCCCGGCGGGGCCGACCGTTCCTATGGCATCCACGTGGCTCAGATGGCGGGGCTGCCTCGCCCGGTGCTGCATCGGGCAGAGGAGGTGCTGGAGGGACTGGAGAAGGGGAGTCGGGAGGCCGCCGGACGGCCCCGCCGGGACCGGCGCCAGGAAGCTGCGCCTCCGGAGCAGAAGCCCCTCCTCCCTGCCACCCACCCTCTCCTGGAGGAGCTGAAGGGCCTGGAGGTGGACGGTCTCACCCCCCTGGAGGCGCTAACGAAGCTGTATGAGTTGAAGCGGAAGGCGAGGGAGCAACGATAAACTGTTGAGAAATGCAACGGCCTTGGGACAGTGTTAGACAAGGAGACTGGCGATGGCGCCTGGTTGGATGCACGAAACCATTGACCTAATAGCTTGGGGACGCATCTACTGGTCGGTGCATGAAGCAAAGGACAAACCTTGGATAACTTTAGGCAGAGCTCATCGTCAAGAGAAACACGAACTTTATCAAGAAGCTCGGCAGTGCTCTGTAAGTGGTGCTTCGGTGAGTGATGTCTTAGCATGGATGACTGAACAAGCTAAGAAGATGACAGAAACCAGGTGGAAGCAGGGGTTACCACCTGACAAGATTGAGGCGGAGCAAGCCTACTTGGCGCATGATATGTTAGATTACTCGTGGGATTTTGTGCCTCGTGAAGAGCGTCTGGGTTGGGTTGCCGCCTTCAAAGACGTGGTTATATATCCGGAGAAATACCCTAATTTGTTCATGCCTGAGATTACGAGGCAATGCGTAAATCTGGTCTCTATAAGAAATTACACTCCTACGTTGAAGGACGGAGCCCTGAAGAGTTGTTGTAACTTTTATAGGAGAAGCTATCGAAAGTATGTCCATCCGCATCCTGTCCCCTGAGGTAGCCTCCAAGATTGCCGCCGGCGAGGTGGTAGAGCGCCCGGCCTCGGCGGTCAAGGAGCTAATTGAGAATGCCCTGGACGCCGGGGCCACCCGCATCGCCGTGGAGGCGGAGGGTGGCGGCGTCCGCCTCATCCGGGTCTTGGACAACGGCAGTGGAATGTCACCTGAGGAGGCTTCATTAGCCTTCCAGCGTTTCGCCACCTCTAAGGTCGCCTCGGCCCAGGACCTGGAAGCCATCGCCACCCTGGGCTTCCGCGGCGAGGCCCTGCCCTCCATCGCCGCCGTGGCCGAGGTTACTATGCTGACCCGGCCCGCCGAGCGTCTAGCGGGGACGTTCCTCAGGCTCAAAGGGGGCCAGATAGTGGAGGAGGGGCAGCGAGGCTGCCCGGCGGGCACCACGGTGACGGTTCGAGGCCTCTTCTCTGATGTCCCGGCCCGCCTTAAATTCCTCAAGTCCGAGGCCACCGAGGCCAGTCACATCTCCCATCTGATGGCAGTGTTCGCCCTGGCCTATCCCGAAGTCCGTTTCACATTGACCCTGGATGGGCGCTCAGTATTCCAGTCGGCGGGCTCGGGGAGGCTGGAGGATGTTCTGGTCAAGGTCTTCGGCCTGGAGATGGGCGGGGCTATGCTTCGGGTTAACTCGGGCCAGAATACCTCAATCCAGGTCTGGGGCTTCGCCACGGCACCCTCAGTGAGCCGGGCACGGCGGGAGACCTACTTCTTCGTCAACCGACGCTGGGTGCAAAGCCGGGCACTCTCCTTCGCCGTGGAGGAGGCCTACTCCGGCCTCATCATGGCCGGGCGGCACCCCCTGGCGGTCTTTCACATCTCCCTGCCCTTCGGCGAAGTGGACGTCAACGTCCACCCCACTAAAGCTGAAGTGCGCTTCCGGGACGAGCGGACCGTCTTCGCCGCCGTCCAGAGGTCGGTGAGGTCGGCCCTGGTGGAGATGGCCCCAGTGCCGTCGGTGCGCCTCCAGCCTGCCGTAGCTTCCGCTGCTCCACAGACCACCCCGTTGAAGCTGGACATACCTTTTTCACCGCCCCAGGTAGCCCGCCCTACCCCTACTTCCCCCTCCAATATCCTTCGGGTCTTAGGCCAAGTGGCCGGGACTTACATTATCGCCGAGGGGGAGGACGGCGTTTTCCTCATAGACCAGCATACCGCCCACGAGACCGTCCTCCTTCGCCGCCTCCAGGGGAGAGCCGGCGAGGCCGAGGTACAGGGGCTTCTGGAGCCGGTGACCCTGGAGCTGAGCCCGCGCCAAGAGGAGGCACTGAAGGAGCGAGGGGATGCCCTGACCGAGCAGGGCTTTCAGGTGGAGCCTTTCGGGGAGGGAGCCTATCTTCTGCGAGGGGTGCCGGCGCTCCTCAAGAGCCAGGCCCCTGCCGAGGCCCTCAAAGCCGTCCTGGATGACCTAGCCGAGCTGGGGAAGACAGACGATAGAGGAGAGGCGGTGGCCATCTCCATCGCCTGCCACGGGGCGGTGAGGGCGGGGCAATCTTTGACCTATGAGGAGATGCGGGAACTGGTGCGCTCCCTGGAGGCCCTGGAGCTGCCCAAGACGTGCCCGCACGGGCGGCCCATAATGCTTCACCTGAGCGCAGCGCAACTGGAGCGGGAGTTTGGAAGGAGATGAAGCCCGACTTCCTCTATGGTTCAACTTCTGCCTGGCACGCGCCACTGTGGCGTTGGGTTTGTGCTGACACCCTTTGGGACACTATAATATCTTAGATTGCCCTGGAAAGTTCGGGGGCGGTGGAGTCTGAGGCCTATCAGGTGCCTCGCCGCAGCCGTAGGGACTGTTCAGTATGAGCGACTATGTAATCGAGACTGACGGGCTGACCAAACGCTTCGGGGAAGTGCTGGCGGTGGACTGCCTCTCCCTGAGAGTGCCTCGGGGCCAGGTGTTTGGGCTGCTGGGCCCCAATGGCTCCGGAAAGTCCACCACAATAGGTATGCTCCTGGGATTAGTCGCGCCCAGCTCCGGCACCTTTCGCCTGATGGGCACAGAGATGCCAGGGCCTCATCAAAAAGCTCTTCACCGCATAGGAGCGATTGTAGAATCTCCGGCCTTCTATCCCTATCTGTCTGGGCGGGCCAATCTAGCTTACTTTCAGGGCCTCAGCCGCCGGGGCAGTCCAGAGGATGTGGACCAACTGCTGGAAAAGGTTGGACTGGCCCAGCGTGCCCACAGCAAGTTCAGCACCTACTCCATGGGCATGAAGCAGCGCCTGGGCATCGCCTACGCCCTCATGGGCGACCCCGAGCTGATTATCCTGGACGAGCCCACCAACGGGCTGGATCCGGCAGGCATGGCAGAGGTGAGGGATCTCATCCGAGGGCTGGGCCGGGACAGGCATACGGTGCTCCTAGCCAGCCACCTTCTCCACGAGGTGGAGCTGGTGTGCGATAGCGTGGCAATCCTATCTCGCGGGCGGCTTCTGGCGCAAGGCAGCGTCCAGGGAATCCTCCACCAGCAAGGCGCAGTCCGGCTAAAGACCACTGATAACCCTCGCGCGGAGCCTATCTTAGCCTCTGCAAAATGGATAACAGCGGTGATTCCGGAGAACGGATACCTGCGGGCGACGGTGACCCCCGAGCGCTCCGGCGACATAACAAAAGTCCTGGCCGATCAAGGTGTCTATGTCACGGAGATGTCGCCGGTCCAGATGTCTCTGGAGAGCTACTTCCTGGAGGTGACCGGGGCGGATGCGCTGCTCCTTCCCAAGGAGGCGTCGCCATCGTTGTCCAAGTAACCCATCTGGTGCGCTGGGAGTGGTTCAAGCTCCGGCGGCGGTGGATGCCGTGGATCCTTCTAGCCATTCTCCTGCTGTTCACTCAGCTCTTCCTGTGGTCGAGCTTCGGCTCTTACTTGAACGATAAGAACACTGGAGGTGCTTCCCTGGCCGGGATAGCCGGGATACCATTGACCCCACGGCAGATTGAATCAGCATGCGCCGACATCCAGGCAGGACGGCCCCCCACACTGCCGCCGATCGTCAATGTCGAAACCTTACGGATCGCATGCACGCAAGTCGAGGCGCAACTGCAACAGATCTTCAGGGAGCGGTACAACGCGGTGACCCTTCCCGGCAGCCTCACAGGAATCATCCCCGTAGCCCAGAATATCGGCCTAATCCTCATCGCTATCCTCACCGCATCCACCCTGGGCTCGGAGCATGCCTGGGGCACGGTTCGCTCCATCCTGGCCCGGGGCACGGGGCGTCGTCAGTATTTGGCAGCTAAACTGGCATTGATGGTTATGGCCGGCATCGTGGCTATGACCCTTGTAATCGTGGGCATCGTCCTGAGCAGCCTGGTCATAGGCTCCTTGTTGGGAGAGCCCCCGTTAGGAGCAGCCTCCTCAAGCTGGACGGATGCGGCGATTAGCCTGGGCAAGAGCTGGCTCGCCTTGATGCCCTTTATTGCCCTGGCTGCCTTCATCACGGTGATAACCAGGTCCTCAGCGGCAGGCATAGCCCTTTCCCTGGGTTATAACTTCCTGGAGGGCATCACCACCGCCATCATGATCAACCTCTTCCGCTGGTTTCAGACGGTGGCCGACTACCTTCTGGGGCGGAACATAACCGCCTGGATGATAAGTGGCCAGACCGACCTCCATAGGGCGGGCGGACTGGGTGGGCTGGTGGGCACCTTTCCCGGCGAGCTTCATGCCATCCTGGTGTTGATGGTGTATATCCTGGCGCTGGGGGGCCTGGCCCTCTGGGTTTTCCAGCGGCGAGATATCCCCGCCTCAGGTGGCGGCTAGGTCCCGGTGGGGTGCCCTTGGCCGTTCAGAGATAGCGGGAGGAACAGGCTCAGTTTTAGCCTTGCTTCCCCAAAGGCCACTGTGCTAACATAGCGCAGACTTTCATTATCAGAGGTGCCTATGGCTAGCAATGCCCTAGAATCTACTCTCCATCAGCTCGATAAAGTGTCCGACCGCCTGGGGCTGGACGACGGGCTGCGGGCTGTGCTCCGCTCCTGCAAGAGGGAGTTCACCACCAGTTTCCCAGTGCGCCGGGACGATGGCCGCATTCAGGTCTTCACCGGCTACCGGGTGCAGCATAGCTTGGCCCGAGGGCCAGCCAAGGGCGGCATCCGCTACCATCCCCAGGTGGACTTAGATGAGGTGAAGGCCCTGGCCATGCTCATGACCTGGAAGTGCGCCGTGGTAAACATTCCCTACGGCGGCGCCAAGGGTGGCGTAGCCTGTGACCCCAAAACCCTGTCCCACGCTGAGCTGGAGCGCCTCACCCGTCGCTTCGCCACAGAGATCTCTATCCTCATAGGGCCCGACAGGGATATACCTGCCCCCGATATGGGCACCGACGAGCAGGTGATGGCCTGGATCATGGATACCTATAGCATGCATCAGGGATACTCCGTGCCTGGGGTAGTCACCGGCAAACCTGTGAACATCGGAGGCACGGCGGGCCGTCGGGAAGCCACGGGACGGGGCTGCCTGGTCGTGGCCCAGGAGGCAGCCCACCACAAAGGGCTATCGCTTCAGGGGGCTAGCGTCGTCGTCCAGGGCTTTGGCAATGTAGGGGCGGTAGCTGCTCGGCTCATGGCCGAGGCCGGTTGCCGGGTCATAGCGGTGAGCGACTCCCAGGGAGGCGTATTCTCTCCCCATGGCTTGGACTTGGTGGCCTTGAGCAAGCATAAGCGCGAGGCGGGCACGATGATCGGCTTTTCCGGTGGCGACGCCATAACTAACAGTCAGCTCCTAGAGCTGCCCTGCGATATCCTGATCCCGGCGGCTATAGAAGAGCAGATAACTGTCCGCAATGCGCGCCACGTTCGCGCCCGCATTATAGTAGAGGGCGCCAACGGCCCTACCCAGGCCGAGGCCGACCCTATTCTGAAGGATAAGGGTGTGTTGGTAGTTCCCGATATCCTGGCCAACGCTGGGGGCGTCATGGTCTCTTACTTCGAGTGGGTGCAAGATACCCAGTCCCTTTTCTGGGAAGAGGCGGAGGTCAACCGACGGATGGAAATGGCTATGACGCGGGCCTTCGACGAGGTCTTTGAGATGGGGGAAAGGGAGAAGATGGACCTCCGTAGCGCCGCTTATATGTTGGGGGTGAGGCGGGTGGCCGATGCCATCGCCACCCGCGGCATCTATCCCTAGAAAATTTGAGCGCCATGATGCCCCTGTTGAGCGATGGATAAGCCCCTAATAGAGCCCTCTGGGCCTATTGACAACGGGGCTTTCCCTTGTCAAAATCATTACATAAAGTTGGTCTTATTCCTTCATTTTGCTCCGTTTCCAAGGAGGGTCGTCTGACTTGAAGGCAGAGGTCGAAAACTTTCTGAGCCACCTCTCGGCAGAGAGGAGCCTTTCCCCCAACACCATCTCAGCCTACAAGAATGACCTGTCACAGCTTGAGGAGTTCGTAGCCCAGTCCTCGACCCGATTGGGCCTTTCTACCTCCTGGAGCGCGCTGGATAAGTCCATGCTCACCACATACCTGGTCAGCCTCAAGGAGAAAGAATACGCCCCAGCCACAGTGGCGCGCAAGGTGGCGGCGGCCCGGTCCTTCTTCCGTTTTCTAATGAGTGAGGGGATGTTGGCCAAGGACCCCACCCAGGATATTGCTTCGCCCAAGGTGGGCAAATCCCTTCCCCGTCCCATCTCTGTGTCGGAAGTGGAGGCCCTGCTCCATCAGCCTGTGGGCACATCGCCCGAGGCCCGGCGAGACCGTGCCATGCTGGAGCTGATGTATGCCTCGGGCATGAGGGTCTCCGAACTGGTATCCCTGGATATGGGGGATGTCAATCTCAACGAGGGGCAGGTGCGTTGTTTCGGTAAAGGGGCCAAGGAGAGAATAATCCCTGTCCATCCCACGGCGGCCCAAGCCGTAGCCGAATACCTGAATGAGGCGCGCCCTCGATTGGCCCGGGATTCTTCAGAGAAGGGCCTCTTCCTGAATCGGAGGGGGGCTCGGCTAACCCGCCAGGGCTTCTGGCTCATCCTCAAGACCTGCGCCAAGGAGGCCGGGATACGGTCTGACATAACCCCCCATACCCTGCGCCACAGCATCGCTACCCATCTGCTCCACTCCGGAAAGATGAACCTCAGGCAGCTTCAGGAGTTCCTGGGCCACGCCAATATCGCCACCACCCAGGTCTATACCCACCTCACCAGCGAGCACTTGCGCCGCGTCTACGACCAGTCCCACCCCAGGGCTTAGCTACCAGTCGCCATCAGCGGAGAGCCAAGGCTCTCCGCTTTTTCTTGCCCCTAGGGCGAGCCCGATGCTATAATCCTGTCGGATTCTTTGTAGGGGGACCTGTGAAGGGCTCGGCGGCTATGGTCATCGGCGTGGTGGGTGGTAGCGAGTGTACCCCGGAGGAGGCCCGACTGGCTGAAGAGGTGGGGAATGAGCTGGCCCAGCGGGGGGCTATACTCATCTGTGGAGGTGGCCCCGGGGTCATGGAGGCCGCTTGCCGAGGTGCTCGAAAAGCTGGGGGCCGCACCATCGGCGTCTTGCCGGGAGGACAGGCTGACGAAGCCAACCCCTATGTGGATGTGCCCATCGTCACGGGCATGGGCGTGGCCCGCAATGTCATCATCGTCAAGTCCAGCCGGGCTATCATCGCCGTAGATGGCGAGTTCGGCACCTTATCCGAGATTGCCCATGCCCTGGACTTGGGGGTCCCCGTGGTGGGCTTGCAGACCTGGTCCCTGTCCAAACGGGGCAGGGTAGATCGCTCCATAATTCCTGCCCAGGATGCCAAAGAGGCCGTGGCTCTGGCCCTAGCTGCCTCCGGCATCCCGGAGAAGTCTAGTGGAAATCTACGCCGTCAGCGCTAGGGAGATACTGGACTCCCGGGGCAACCCCACCCTGGAGGCATCGGTGGAGCTAGAGGATGGGACAGTGGGGGTGGCGGCGGTGCCCTCGGGGGCTAGCAAGGGCAGCCACGAGGCCCTGGAGCTGCGGGACGGCGACCGGAGCCGCTACCGGGGCCTGGGGGTGCTCAAGGCCGTGGGCCTGGTCGAGGATGAGATCGCCCCTGCTCTTATAGGCCTATCGGCCCTGGACCAGGCGGCCCTGGATCGACGCCTGGTGGAGCTGGACGGCACGCCCGACAAATCCCGCCTGGGGGCCAACGCCCTCTTGGGGGTATCCCTGGCCGCAGCCCACGCCGCGGCTGGTTCCCTGGGCCTGCCCCTCTACCGATATCTCGGAGGGGCTGGGGCCATCACCCTGCCTGTGCCCCTTATGAATATCCTCAATGGGGGTAAGCATGCCCCCGGCTCCACAGACCTCCAGGAGTTCATGGTGGTCCCCGCCGGGGTCTCCTCCTTCGCCGATGCTCTGCGTATGGGGGCCGAGGTCTATCAGGCTCTCAAGGACGTCCTCCAGGAGCGAGGGCTAGGCGTCCTAGTGGGGGATGAGGGTGGCTTCGCTCCCAGCCTCTCCAGCAACCGCCAGGCTCTGGACCTCCTGGTGGAGGCTATCCAGGCTGCGGGATACCGGCCAGGCCAGGAAGCAATCCTGGCCATAGACTCTGCTGCCACTGAGCTATATCGGGATAAGCGCTACGTCCTGGCCAGGGAGGGCCGCACCCTTACCAGCGCCCAGATGGTGGAGCTGTATGCCGACTGGGCCTCGGCCTATCCCCTCATGAGCATCGAGGACGGTCTGGCAGAGGACGATTGGAAGGGGTGGAGCCTGCTCACCGAGAGGCTAGGCGATAAAGTTCAGCTAGTGGGGGACGACCTCTATGTTACTAACCCTCAGCGCCTGGCCCGAGGCATCCAGCTTAAAGCCAGCAACGCTATCCTCATCAAGCCTAATCAAATAGGCACCCTCTCTGAGACTTTGAGCGTGGTGGAGATGGCGCGGGCCGCTGGGTGGCGGGCCGTCATCAGCCACCGCTCCGGCGAGACCGAGGATACCACCATCGCCGACCTAGCGGTGGCGGTGAACGCCGGCCAGATAAAGACTGGCGCTCCCTGCCGCTCGGAGCGTGTGGCCAAGTATAACCGGCTGCTTTGGATAGAGGAGGAGCTGGGGTCGGGGGGGAAATATGCAGGGAGGGAGGCCTTCCTAAACTTGAAGGAGTGAGATTATGTGCTATTTCGCCTATGGCACTAACATGGCACCCAGGGAGGTCAAAAGATGGGGCCTGGCCCTAGGGCAAGGGGTGCCGGCCCGGCTGGAGGGATACCGGCTGGACTTCACCCACTATTCCTGCCCCTGGCAGAGTGGCGCCGGGGACATCGTCCCTGACCCAGCCTCCTCCGTATGGGGCGTCCTCTATCCAGGAGTGGGCGAGGAGGTGATGAGGCGGCTGGATGAAATGGCGGTTGCTCCCGAGGTTTACAGCCGGATCGGCGTTACTGTTACCTTGAAGGATGGCTCCAGGAAAAAGGCCGTGGCCTACGAAGCTACAAAGAAGGAGGGCCCCTTCGAGCCAACTCGGAAATATCTCGGCCTTTACCTGGAAGGGGCTCGACACTACGGGCTGCCGGAGGAGTGGATAGCGTTTCTGAAAGATATCCCAGCGCAGGAAACGAGGGTATGATATGCCTGGAGCAGATAAAACGTTCACGCCAGCCTGGTAAGGTGTCTCGGCGATGACTGACTGCCACGGTGTGGGACTTGTATCGGGCGATTCATATCGGCTCCTTCGTGAGTATTCAGGTGAGCCATTTTGCGCTGTGGTAACAGACCCGCCCTACGGCATCAGAATCAAGGGCATAGATGGGAAACAGTGGGACAACGGGTTTCCCCACCCGGATTTCTGGAGAGAACTCCTCATCCACACCGAGGATAGCGGATGGCTGGCCTGCTTCGCCGGCTCCAGGACTTCCCATCGCTCCGCCATCGCTTTAGAGGAGGCGGGGTGGAAGGTCCAGGAGATAATGGCCTGGATACGCCCCTATGCTATCGGGATGTCCGGGGGCTTAAAGCGAGGCTGGGAGGCAATTATCCTGGCTTCCAAAGGTGAACCAAGAAAGCTGAATATCGATTCGGCGAGAGTGTGCGGAGATGGCCTTCCCAGGTGGCCCAGCCAGGAGCTCCCCGATAACAACCGTGCCTTGGCTTTTCAACGAGGCCATCCCAAGAATCGAAGGGAAACTAGGTCTCCATCGAGCGTGGTGGTGGCGGCCGAGGATGCCGGACTCCTCGGCGAGCAGGAGCGCTTTTTCATAGTGGCCCGCTCTGCGACTAAAGAACGCGGCAAGTATAACACGCATCCTTCGGTGAAACCTGTCTCTCTCATGGAGCACCTCCTGACTCTAGTTCACAGGCCGGGCGGCCTAATCCTTGACCCCTTCGCTGGCAGCGGTTCCACCCTGGTAGCGGCGAAAAGGCTGGAGATGCGCTGTCTTGGCATAGAGGTGGATAAGGATTATTATGAAATTGCGGGACGTCGATTAGAGGAGGTTCAACTATGACCACTCGACTCGGTATCAACGGCTTCGGGCGCATCGGTCGCCAGGTGCTCAAGGCCGCCCTGGAGAAATATCCGGGCAAGCTGGAGGTGGCGGCAGTCAACGACCTGGCGGATACCAAGACCAACGCCCATCTCCTCCGCTACGATAGCAACTACGGGGCCTATCCGGGCAAGGTGGAGGCCGCCGAGGATGCCATCATCGTGGATGGACACCGGGTAAAGGTGCTGGCCCAGCGGGACCCGGCCCAGATAAAGTGGGGCGACCTGGGAGTGGAGATTGTCGTGGAGTCCACCGGCCTGTTCACCGACGCCCCGAAGGCCGCAGCCCACCTCCAGGGGGGCGCCAAGAAGGTAATCATCTCCGCCCCGGCTCGCGGGGAGGACATCACCATCGTCCTGGGCGTGAACGAGTCGAAATATGACCCCAAGGTGCACCGCATCATCTCCAACGCCTCCTGCACCACCAACTGCGTGGCCCCGGTGGTCAAGGTGCTCCACGAGGCTTTCGGGGTGGAGAAGGGCCTCATGTCCACCATCCACGCCTACACCAACGACCAGCGCATCCTGGATCAGGTCCACTCCGACCTGCGCCGGGCCAGAGCTGCGGCTATGAGCATCATCCCCACCACCACCGGCGCGGCCCGGGTGGTCGGCGAGGTTATCCCCGAGCTGAAAGGACGCATCCACGGCATGGCCCTCCGCGTGCCTACCTCCACCGTGTCCCTGGTAGACTTCGTGGCCGATGTGCGGCGCAAAATGACTGCCGATGAGGTTAACCAGACCTTTCAGAAGGCGGCCCAGGGGCCCTTGAAAGGCATCCTGGAGTATTGCCCCGAGCCCCTGGTGAGCATAGATTTCAAGGGGAACCCAGCCAGCGCCATCGTGGACGGCCTCTCCACCATGGTCATCGGCGACAACATGGTCAAGGTGCTGGCCTGGTATGACAACGAGTGGGCCTACAGCGTCCGGGTGGCCGACCTGGCGAGCTACATAGCGGACAAAGGCCTGTAGGGGCGATGTTCCCGTGTCCACCGTCAGGCCCAAGGTCTATCGGTATCGCACCTCGGTGAGGTGGGAGGGGGAGAGGAAAGGCACCCTCTCCTGCACCGATAAAGTTGACATAAAATTCGCCACTCCCCCCGAGTTTCAGGGCCACCCCGGCCTCTGGTCCCCCGAGGACCTCTACGTGGCGGCGGCCAATACCTGCTTTCTCTCCACCTTCATCACCTTCGCCCAGCGCTTGGGGGTGCGCTTCCTGGCCTACGAGAGCGGCTCCGAGGGGGTGCTCACCACCTCCGAGGGAAAGTTCAAGTTCACGGAGATAACCCTCACCCCCAGGGTGACGGTAGCCGACGAAGGCGATGTAGAGAAGGCCCGCCAAGCGCTGGCCCAGGCCCATGAGCACTGCCTGGTGGCCAACTCCATGGGGAACCGAGTCATAGTTCAGGGCGAGGTGGTCTCCAGATAAGGCAGTGTCTCAAACATAGACCTCAGTCCACGCGGTTGTTTAGCGACGTCCCTCTTTTCCCACCCACCCTCCCAAGATGCCGTTCGGATGATCTCACGACCGAAGTCTTCGCGGGCAAAGCCCCCGAACCGCCAAGGGTCATGGGAACGCAGTTACCATGAGTGGGAGGGCAGGAAGAGAAAAAGGTTTCCAAACAATCTTAGTCCTCCTAGTTCGCAGGTTCTCACTCTATTTGCTACAATAGCTTCGTGCCAGCTCCAGGGATATCTCTATCTCGGCCTATAGTCCGGCTCTGGGAGAGGTTTCGGAAAAAACCGGTGCCGTGGGCCTTGGCGGCGCTCTTGCTGGTGGCCCTGGGGCTGCGACTTTACGGGATCGACTGGGACCGGGGACTCCCCTTCAGCCCCCACCCCGACGAACGCCACATCAGCTATGTCCTGACGAATCCACCTCCCCAGGGCATGGGTGGCCCCTGGTCATGGGGCAAGCTGCTGGACGTCCAGGCCAGCCCCTTGAATCCCCATAACTTCAACTACGGCTCCCTGCCTATCTATCTCACCAAGCTTTTCTACTCAGCTCTGTCCCAAGTAAAGGAAAGCCAGGTATGGCGTGACCTGCCCCTGGTAGGCCGGGGCCTGGCCGCCCTGTTCGATGTGGGGACGGTCCTTCTGCTATATCTACTCGCCACCCGCCTCTACGGTCGCCGCGCCGGCCTCCTGGCCGCGGCCTTCGTTGCCTTCGCCGTCATCCACATCCAGAACAGCCACTATGCCACGGTGGATACCACCCTGGCATTCTTCATCGTCCTGACGCTGTATTTCTGTATCCGAGTAGCAGGGGGGCAGAGGGGGTGGAGCCGGGTGGGGGTGGGGGCAGCCCTGGGCCTAGCCCTGGCTACCAAGGTGAGCGCCCTGCCCCTCCTCCTGCCCGTGGCCCTGGCATGCTACATGGGGGCTTTCCCTGGCGATAAGCAGCCTCTTCGCTTGCCCAAGGCGGCTGAGCTGAAGAAGGCGCTCCTGAGCCTCGGGCTGGCCCTGGCGGTGGCCGGGGCCGTCAACTTCCTGGCCCAGCCCTTCGCCTATTTGGACTGGAGGACCCTGCGGCAGAACCTGGGCAATGAGTCGGCTGTCATGCGGGGCACCCTGGATGTGCCCTACACGAGGCAGTTCATAGACACCCCCGCTTATCTCTATCCCCTGCAACAGTTGACAGTCTGGGGGCTGGGCCTGCCCCTGGGGATTGCCCTCTGGGCAGGCCTGGCCTACACGGTGACTCGGATACGGCAATGGAAGAAGGGCGACCTTCTGCTTCTCTCCTGGACGCTGCCCTTCTTTCTCATCGTCGGCTCCTTTCACGCCAAGTGGCTCCGCAACTACATACCCCTGACTCCAGTCCTGGCCGTCATGGCGGGGGGCATGTTCTCCTCCTGGTTTGGGTGGGCTGGCCAGAGACATCGCTGGGCCATAAAGGTAGTCATCGGCGCAGTATTGACCAGCGCCGTTCTCTACTCCCTGGCCTTCCTCCACATCTACTCCCAGCCCCATCCCTCCCTGCGGGCCTCCCAGTGGCTGGAGCAAAACGCATCCCGGGGTAGCCTCCTGCTCAAAGAGAGCGTCTGGGATGAAGCCCTCCCTTTCCTCGATGGATACCGCTGGGGCAACCTGGAGCTCTACGACGAGGATACCCCGGCCAAGACAGAGCGCATAGCCAATCTCCTTTCCCAGGCCAATTACCTGGTCATCTGGAGCAACCGCCTCTACGGGACCATACCCCGCCTCCCGGAACGATACCCCACGACCGCCCGCTACTATAGCCTCCTCTTCTCTGAAGACCTGGGCTACCGCCTGGCCTACTCGGCGTCCTCTTATCCTAGCCTTTTGGGCATCACCCTGATGGACGATACCTTTCGTCGTCCCGGCCTGCCCCACCCCGAGGGGCTGAGGCCCCCCGGAGGCCTGGTCATCAACGGCGGCTACGCCGATGAGAGCTACTCTGTCTATACCCATCCCAAGGTCATGATTTTCCACAACGAAGGACACTACTCCTCTCAGGAGCTGGAGGGGCTTTTGGCTGGGGCAGCGCCCTCGACCATGAGGGGGCTTCTCAGCCCGGAGGATGCTGCGACCAATCGGAAGGGGGGCACCTGGGCCGAAATTTTCTCGCCACGAAGCTGGAGCAACCGATTTCTTGTTCTGGCCTGGCTTCTCCTGGTGGAGGCTATATTCTTGACTGCCCTGCCTCTAGCCCTGGCCCTGTTCCGCCCCCTGGCCGACCGGGGCTACCTCCTGGCCAAGGCTCTGGGCATCCTGCTGGTGGGCTATCTCGCCTGGCTGGCCGCAAGCCTCCATGTCCTCCCCTTCTCCCGGGGTTCCATATTTCTGGCTCTTTTGGCGGTGGCCCTGATCTCAGGTTATGTGCTGATGCAGGACCGCACTGAGCTGATCTCCTTCGTTAAAAGTCGATGGAGGCTCCTTCTCCTGGAGGAGGTCCTGTTCCTGGGAGCCTTCGCCCTCTTCTTGGGGCTGAGGATGTGGAACCCCGACCTGTGGCACCCCTTCCGAGGCGGAGAGAAGCCTATGGACTTCGCCTACCTCAATGCCATCATCAAGTCCAGCTACATGCCCCCCTACGACCCCTGGTTCGCCGAAGGCTTCATTAATTATTACTATTTCGGGCATTTTCTTCTGGCCGTCCTCATAAAGGCTACCGGCATACTGCCCGAGGTGGCCTTCAACCTAGCGGTGCCCCTCCTCTTCGCCCTGACCGTGACCGGGGCCTTCTCCCTGGCCTTCAACCTGGTCCGGGCCAAAGGAGGCAAGATGTCCTCCGCATTCCTAACGGGGGGTGCCGGTGTCCTTTTCGTGGCCTTGCTGGGGAACCTGGACGGCGCTGTCCAGCTCCTTCAGGGCCTGGGGAAAGTGCTCCAGGGGTTGCCTTTCCCTCCCTTCGATTACTGGCGCAGCAGCCGCATGATAGTCTCGGGCATCGGCCCTAACTCGGGGTTTGAGATCACCGAGTTCCCCTTCTTCACCGCCCTCTTCGCCGACCTCCATGCCCATTTCATCGCCCTTCCCTTCACCCTTCTGGCCCTGGGCCTGGCACTGGCCCTCATCCTAAGAAAGCCCTCCGTGCCTGGGCTAGGTGGTTGGAGGGAACGCCTGGAGCGGAATCATCTGCTCCTTCTTTTTGTGGCTGCCCTCGTTCTGGGCGGGTTGCGCGCTATCAATACCTGGGATTTCCCTACCTATTTCCTGGCAGTTGTGGCGAGCCTCTTCCTATTGGAGCGCTCCAGGGGCCGAACGCTGAGCCTGGGTGTATTTTTGTGGGTTGGTATTGAGGCAGCTCTAGTCTATGGCCTGAGCTATGTGCTCTATCTTCCCTTCCATCAGAATTACCAGCTCTTCTACCTCGGTGTTCGAGGCAGTTTGTGGAAAACCCCCCTCCCCAACTATCTGGCCATCTACGGCCTGTTCCTTTTCCTGCTCATCTCCTGGTGGTTCCGGGAAACAGGCCGGGCTTTTACTCACCGGCTCTCCCTTGGGGGTGGCCGATGGTGGCGGATGCTCCCTGTTGGCGTCCTCTTTATAGCTCTGAGCCTCGGCCTGGCGGCACTCCTCATGGCCTCGAGGCGGGACGCCACGGCTCTCCTGGTGCCCCTCCTGGCCTTGATTTCCCTCCTGGCCTGGAACTATTGGCGAAAGGGAGAGCTTATCCCTCTCGTTGCCACCGGGTTGGCCGCCCTGGGCCTGACCCTGACGCTGACGGTGGACTTCCTGGTCCTGAAGGGCGATATAAACCGGCAGAACACCGTCTTCAAGTTTTATCTCCAGGCCTGGGTGCTGCTGGCACTAGCCTCATCCTTCGCTGGATGGCGGCTGCTGGGAGACGCCCTGGAGCACTTTAAGGCCCGGCAGCACCGACGTCTGTGGGTGCTCTGGCTGGGGGGCTTGGGGGTCCTCCTGGCCTCCAGCCTTATATATCCAATAGACGCCACGCCCGTGCGCCTGGGCGACCGCTTTCAGGCAATGCCACCCACTCTGAACGGGATGGCGTTCATGGAAGGGGCTACCTATTACGATGAGAAAGGGCCCATAGGGCTGAAGTGGGACCTTCAGGCCATCCGATGGCTCCGGGAGAACGTGTCGGGCTCGCCTATGATTGCCGAAGGGGTTACCCCCGACTATAGCTGGGGCTCTCGCATCTCCGTTTACACTGGCCTGCCCACCATCGTGGGCTGGGGATGGCACCAGGAGCAGCAGCGGTGGGGCTATCAGGAGCAAGTGAAGGTTCGGCAGCAGGATGTAAGAGCTCTCTTCGCAGACCCTAGCCCCAAGGAGGCCCTGGCTTTGCTCCGAAAATATAATGTTAGCTACATATATGTGGGAACCCTGGAGAGGCTTTACTACCCGGGAGATGGCCTGGCCAAGTTCGAGGCCATGGCTGGGGAGCAGCTAGAGATGGTCTATCCCAACTCCCAGGAGTCCAATCCGGAGGTCAAGATTTATAAGGTCAAGGGAGTGCCCTGAAAAGCAGAGAAAATGTTCGCTTATTCGCTCCTACAGTAGACAGTGAACAGGCTTTTCTGTATACTAGGCTAGTAAGTGAGGAGTGAAGATGGCCAATACTAAATCGGCGAAGAGAGCGGCGCGGGTGTCGGAGCGACACGGCCTGCGGAACCGGGCGGTGAAAAGCTCCGTGAGGACCCATATATCTAAGGCGCGGGACATTATAGGCGAGGGAGACGCCCCAGAGGCTCAGGGGGCTATGCGGGGAGCAATCATCGCTCTGGACAGGGCTGCCCGCAAAGGAGTCATCCATCCGAATAATGCGGCGCGCCGCAAATCTCGCCTCGTAAAGCAGCTAAACGCAGCTTTAGAGCAGCCTCAAAGCTAACCTGGGAACCATCTTGGCCAGGGCAGGCTCTGGTTTCTTTTCTCCTTTTTTACCGAATTGAGTTGCCCGCTATTTGTCTCCTTTCGCCTTGAGCTAGCTTCAAGGTTATGTTACTATGACCCTTGATGGAACATATCCGTAACTTCTGTATCGTCGCCCACATCGATCACGGCAAGTCCACCCTGGCCGACCGCATCCTGGAGCTTACCGGGGCCATCTCCCACTGGAAGGGGGATTCTCCCTTCCTGGACCAGATGGAGCTGGAGCGGGAGCGAGGCATCACCATCAAAGCCCAGGCAGTGCGTCTCTCCTATAGGGCTAAGGACGGCCAGGAATACGAGCTAAATCTCATCGACACCCCGGGGCATGTGGACTTCACCTACGAGGTGTCCCGGAGCCTGGCCGCCTGCGAGGGCGTTATCCTGGTGGTGGATGCCTCTCAGGGCGTCCAGGCGCAGACGGTAGCCAATGTGCGCCTGGCGCTGGAGCAGGGACTGGCTCTCATCCCAGTGATCAACAAGATAGACCTGCCCAATGCCCAGCCCGAGCTGGTGTCCCAGGAGCTCCATCAGGCTCTGGGCTTCTCCCTGGATGACATGTTATTCATCTCCGCCAAGGATGGGAAGGGGGTAAAGGAGGTGCTGGAGGCGGTGGTGCGCCGAGTTCCATCACCCTCGGGACAGCCCGAAGGCCCCCTGCGAGCCCTCATCTTCGATTCCAGCTACGACCCCTATAAGGGGGTAATCGCCTACGTGCGCCTGGTGGATGGCCGAGTGAGGCAAGGTGAGCGGCTGCTCCTGATGTCCACCGGGAGGGGGCTGGAGGCCCTTGAGGTGGGGGTGTTCCATCCCTCCCTGACCCCGGTGGAGGGCCTGGAGTCAGGTGAGGTAGGCTACATCGCCACCGGTCTCAAGGATGTCCAGGAGTGCCAAGTGGGAGACACTGTAACCTTGGAAGAGAATCCCACCTCGCATCCCCTCCCAGGATACAAGCCGGTCAAGCCTATGGTCTTCGCTGGCCTCTATCCCACCCAGGCGGGGGATTACTCCGCCCTGCGCGACGCCCTGGGCAAGCTTAAGCTCAACGACGCCTCGCTTTCCTACGAGCCCGAGACCTCCAAGGCCCTGGGCTTCGGCTTCCGCTGCGGTTTCCTGGGCACCCTGCACCTGGACATCGTCCAGGAGAGGCTGGAACGGGAGTATGGCCTGGCTCTGCTGATGACGGCACCCAGTGTGGCCTACCGTGTGTCCACAACAGATGGAAAGGAGCTAGAGATATCCAATCCCTCTGCCCTACCTCCCCCTGAGAAAATTGGGGAGGTCCGGGAGCCCTGGATGCGGGTCACTATCCCCGTGCCCCAGCAGTATATCGGGCCAGTGATGGAACTGGTGACGGGGAGCCGGGGAGAGTTCCTCAGAATGGAATACCTGGTGGTCAGGGAAGGCGAGGGTGCCGAGGTGGGCGCCCAGACTACCACAGTCCTGCTAGAATACCGGATGCCCCTGGCCCAGATGCTCTCCGACTTCTACGACCAGCTCAAGGCCAGCACGCAGGGCTACGCCTCCATGGACTACTCCTTTCTGGAGTATCGGGCGATGCCCCTGGTGAAGCTGGACATATTGGTCAATGGCCAGGTGGTGGATGCCCTCTCCCTCATCGCCCACCGGGATGAGGCCCAGCGTGTGGGGCGAGCCTTGGCGCAGAAACTGATGGAGGTGATCCCGCGCCAACTCTACGAGGTAGCCATCCAGGCGGCCATCGGGGGCAAGGTCATCGCTCGGGAGACGGTGCGAGCCTTGAGAAAGGATGTGCTGGCCAAGTGCTATGGCGGCGATATCACCCGCAAGATGAAGCTCCTGGAGAAACAAGCGGCGGGCAAGAGGCGCATGAAGCGGCTGGGCAAGGTGGAGATACCCCAGGAGGCCTTCACCGCCGTGCTCAAGCTAGGCCGATAGCCCCTGTTTTCGGCCAGGCCTATCGGGGGCGCTCCTCTAAACAGGAACAGTGCCTTCAGCACGCCAAGTTGGGTCAGCAATCCCACTATGTCCCTGGTAAAGTCGCTCCTTCACAATGAGACCTCGCTCATCTACCTCGAAAATAGACACCCTCGTCATCTCTATGCGCTTCCCCATCGCCGGGGAACCCCAGGGCCCGACCCTGGATGCCTTTCTAGCACACCGTTACCTTACCGCAAATGCTTATCTTTATATTATACCAATGGAATCCTTCCCCTTCAACAGATTCGCTACAAAACAGGCTGCCTTACCTTGACACTCAAAAAACAATGTGTTAGATTTAACAAGGTTTGAAACTGTGGAGGCAGCTTTATGAACTCAATCGTCTGTGTCAAGCAAGTTCCCGACCCTGAAGCTCCCCCCGCAAGCTTCAGGATAGACTCTGCCACCAACAGAATGGTGCCGGCCGCCGGGGTCAAGCCCGTCCTTAGCCCCTTCGATGAGTATGCGATAGAGGCGGCCCTGCGCCTTAAAGATGCCCAAGGAGGTAAGATCAGCATCCTCTCCCTGGGGAAAAATCTGGCCTTAGATGTGGTCAAAAAGTCCCTGTCCATGGGTGCCGACGAGCTTTACCTACTCCAAGATGATGCTTTCGAGGGAGGGGATAGCTATTCCACTGCCTACGCCCTGTCCCTGGCCATCAAGAAGCTGGGGAAGTTCGACCTCATTTTCTGCGGCCGCCAGGCCGCCGACTGGGATGCCGGCCAAGTGGGTTCGGGGATCGCCGAGCTCCTGGGCATCCCTTCCATCACCGTGGCCTCTAAGGTGGAGGCGGCGGATGGTAAAGCTCGGGTGGAGAGGGTCCTTCCCGATGGCCGCGAAGTGGTGGAGGTGGACCTCCCAGCACTGGTCACCGTTAGCAACGAGCTAGGGGAACCCCGCTACCCTACCTTGAAGGGGATCATGGCCGCGGGCAAGAAGCCAGTGACGGTGTGGAAGGCCTCGGATCTGGGAGCTGACCCCGCCCAGTTGGGGCGCGCTGGCGCCAAGACCAACCTGCTAAAGCTTTACGCACCGGTGCGGGAGACCCACTGTGAGATAGTAGAGGGTGAGACCCCCGAGGAGGCCGGAGCCAAGATGGCCCTACGCCTGCGGCAGGCCAAGCTATTGTAGGAGGCAGACCTATGGCCAATAGTGGCATCATCATCTTTGGGGAACTAGGCGCCGGGCGGCTGTCCAGCATAACCCTGGAGCTCCTGGGGGCGGGAAGGAAGCTGGCCGATGCCCTGGGCCAGGAGTTGGCAGCCATCTTCCTGGGCCACCCGGTGGACCCAGTGGTTCGGGAGGCCATAGCCTTCGGCGCCGACAAGGTCTACACAATAGATAACCCTGCGCTCCAGGAGTACCTCACCGAGCCCAGTGTGGCAGCCCTGGAGGCGGCTTGCCGCCAGCTCTCCCCGGAGGTCTTACTCCTGGGACAAACAGCGGTGGGCCGAGACATGGCCCCTCGCCTGGCCTTCCGTTTGGGAACAGGCCTGGCCATGGACTGTGTACACCTAGAGGTGCAGGCCGATTCACGACTGCTGGTAGCGACCCGCCCCGTCTACGGGGGCAACGCCTTGGCTGAGATGACATGCCCCTCAGCCCGACCCCAGATGGCAACGGTCCGCGCCAAGTCCCAGGAGGCCCTTCCCAGGGATGACTCCCGAACAGGGGAGGTCATCCCCCTAAGCGTATCTCTACCCTCATCTCGGTCCCGGCTGGTGGAGCGGGTGCGACAGGAGGCGGCTGGGGTCAAGCTAGAGGACGCCGAGATAATCATCGCCGGCGGGCGGGGCATCGGTAGCGCCGAGGGCTTCCAGACCCTGGAGGAACTGGCTCGGCTGCTAAGCGGCGCTGTGGGCACTACCCGGGCTGCAGTGGACGCCAACTGGCGGCCTTCCAGCGACCAGATAGGTCTCACCGGAAAGATAGTAGCCCCCACCCTTTACGTAGCCATCGCCATCTCCGGGGCCAGCCAGCATCTGGCAGGGTGCTCCGGATCCAAGAACATAGTAGCCATAAACAAAGACCCCGACGCTAACATCTTCAAAGCGGCCCAGTATGGGGTGGTAGGGGACTATCGAAAAGTCCTTCCTGCCTTCCTGAACAAGGTCAAAGAGCTGCTGGAAACTTCTTAGCCCCATAGACAGGTTGCCTTGACAAGGTTTCTGCGCTGAACTATTATTACCTCGGATACCGAGGTAGAGGTAATAGAGGTGCAGGATGGCCTATGTCAAGGAGCTACTGAAGGGAAATACAGACCCGTTGCTGCTCAGCCTTATAAATCTGAGGGCCATGTATGGCTACGAGATTATCAAGGAGGTAGCCAGACGCAGCGAGGGATACTTCAAGCTTAACGAAGGGACGTTATATCCGGCGCTGCATCGGCTGGAGAAGGCGGGGCTCATCGAGGGGCGGTGGCAGCCCTCTATCACAGGTCAGGAGAGGCGCTACTATCATATCACGGATAAGGGACACGATGTACTGACAGCCCGGAGGAAGGAGTGGAAAGGCTTCGCCCGGGCTGTAGAACTCATTTTCGGAGTCTAAACATGGGCGAAGGCTTGGATGAGATACTGCACTATATAAATAGCCTTCGGCGCATGGGGATCTCCCCGGGCACGGAGCGTCGCGTCCTGAGGGAGGTTTACAGTCACCTGGAGGAGGAGGTTCGGGAGCTAGAGGCTACCGGGATGCCCCAGGAAGAGGCGGTGCACCAGGCGGTAGCTCAATTCGGCCCTCCTCGTGATATAGCTCAGAGCATGGCAGATATCTATGCCCGGAGCTCCTTGAGGGAGGCCCTAGCTGGTGCTGCCCCCCACTTCCTCATAGCCTTAACATTCCTATTCCACCTCTGGCAGAGGCCAAGCTGGGTAGTATTCCTGGCTACACTCACTGGAGGGCTGGCCCTCTACGGATGGGGCCGGGGCAAGCCGGCCTGGTTCTACCCCTGGCTGGGCTACTCTCTGGCCGCTACTCTGTCGATGCTCTTCTCGGCCATGCTCTTGGCGGGATGGAGCGTATCCCGTCTCCTGGATACCCCAGGAATGGGGTGGGGACTCTGGGTAGTGGTGGGGGCATATGTACCCCTGGCCCTGGGGATCCTGGTGGCGGTGGCCGGACGTGTGGCCCAGCAGGATTGGCTCCATGTCTCTCTAATGTTCTTACCCCTCCCCGTGCTGGCCGGGTGGGCCTTGCGCCTCCAGCAGCAAGACAAGCTTCTGGAACAGGGACGATATCGCTTGCAGGACATGGACCCCGGCATGGCGGTCATCCTCGCTGTGCTAGCCCTATCAGTGATTGCCTTCCTTCGTTTGAGGAGGAGGCTTCTCAAAATATCCCTCCTCCTGAGCACCACCGTGGGAGTGCTGATCGTGCTCTCCCTGAGCCAGGGAGTGCCCCTCAACTTTCTGGGCTTCGTCCTGGTAGCCTCGGCTCTGGCAGTGTTTCTGCTCAGCCCAGCCCTCCTGGACCACCACGGAGACCCAAAGGAAGAGCCCTGGGCCTCCATTCATTCTGAGGAACCCCTGGCTCAAGGCTGGCGCCGGGCGGTTTAGCCCGATGGGGGGCTACCGGAGACGGCGATGGCAGACAAGAAGGTAGGCATCGTCGCTGACAGCACTGCTTGCCTGCCCTCGGAGCTGGCCAAAGAGTTGGGCATTCAGGTAGTGCCTGTGGACCTGGTTTTTGAAGGCAAGGTCTATCGAGATGGCCTGGATAGCAATTACGAGGAGTTCTACGCCCTTCTGAAGTCGGCTCGCCGCCTCCCCACCACCTCAGCCCCTTCTCCCAGCTCCTATCTGGAGGCTATGCGGGAGGCGGGAAAGGGCCGGGAGGGGGTACTGTGTATCACCGTCTCTTCCAAGGTGAGTGCCATGTATGAGTCGGCCCGGCTGGCCATGGAGATGGCCCAGGGATCCATGCCCGGCCTTCAGGTGACCGTCCTGGACTCGGGCACGGCAGCTATGGCCCAGGGGTTCGTGGCTCTGGAGGCGGCTCGGAAGGCGGCTCAGGGAGTGAGCCTGGCGGAGGTGGAGACGGCGGCCCGGCAGGTGTCAGCCAAGGCCAACATCGTGGCCATGCTAGACACCCTATACTATCTGGCCAAAGGTGGGCGCATCCCCAGGGCGGCAGCCTGGATAGGCTCGGTGCTGAGCATCAAGCCCATCCTGGAGTTTCGCCAGGGAGAGGTTAGACTGGTGGAGCGCGCTCGAACACGGCGACGCGCCCTGGGCCGTCTTCTGGACATCGTGGAGGAGAGACTGGGGAACAGGCCTGTCCATGTGGCCGTGGTCCATGCCAACGCTATAGAGGAGGCCCAGATTCTTAAAGAGAAGATCCGGGCACGATGGCAATGTCGAGAGCTTTACATAACGCCTTTCACCCCCGTCATGGGCGCTCACCTGGGTCCCGGCCTGGTGGGGGTGGCCTTTTATCCCGATTGACCGGGCGGTGAGATTGAGATGATCTCAGAGATAGCTCTAACCGCCGGCTCTTACCTTCTCGGCTCTTTGCCCATAGTCTATCTTATGGGGAGGCGACGAGGCCTGGACCTGCGCCGGGCGGGCAGTGGCAATGTGGGAGGCGGCAACCTGTGGCAGGTGGCGGGGGCATCCTGGGGGATCCTAGGGGGCCTGGCCGATGTCGCCAAGGGGGCGCTTCCTGTGGGCATAGGCAAGGCCCTGGGTTTCGACCTGCCCTGGATAGTGGCAGCGGGACTGGCCGGAGTGGTGGGGCAAATGTGGCCCTTCTTCCTGAAATTCAGTGGGGGACGCGGCAACGCTCCGGGCATAGGTTTCGCCGCCACCCTGGGCCTGTGGCAGGCGCTCATGGTCATCCCTATCATGCTCCTAGGAGGCGTGCTCTGGGGAGCACCGCACATCCTAGGGTCCAACCTGCCCTGGAAGCAGCGCCTGGCCTTCCACCGTTCCCAGAGCCGAGCTGTGCCCATGTTCATGCTGCTGGGTTTCGCTGTCGTCCCCCTCTTCACCTGGAGCCTGGACAGGGGATTCGGGGTAACCCTGAGCTGCCTGGGCCTGCTCGCCCTCATACTGATGCGCCGGCTCACCGCTGGCTGGCGTCAGGACTCAAAGGGCAACCTTGCTTCTCGGCTCTGGCGACGCCTCATCTACGACCGCGCCACCTAGCCCGCTGCCTTCAGCTTGTCCCTCCAGAGGATAGAGTTTATTATTTAGAGAAAACCATGTACGAACTGGAGTTGGAGCGGGCACGGCAAGCTTTGGAGGACATCTCGGGGTCGGTCTCCTACCCGGCCCTGGTAGACGATAACCTAATATCACTTCCAGACCAGCATCATCCCTGAGATGCTCCATGTCTTCCACACATTCCCCGCCCAGAGCACTGAGTAAAACGAAACACTCCTCCATCTGGCCCGCAGTGAGTCCCCTCTTTGACCGCTTCTGTGGCAGCACCCTTTCCGCCGTGCCTCTTATGCCTGCTTGTCGATATAGCTCTATCAACAGCCCAGCCCCAGCAAAGGTCGTAACTTCTTCCCTCAGTCCACCTGCATAGTCATCAATGCCCAGACGGCTGCGTCTTCGCCCCATGCTCCTACCTCTTGGGTGACACGCTATCACATTCACGCAGCTTTGACTAATCACAGATTGGGGCAAAAGCCGAAGAGGAGTGCTTTCACGGCACAAATATGATATGATGCCCATGGATTGAGCCCCAACTTGTCGGGATGATGGCCGCCAGTGACACAGAAGTAGACTCTCTTGATCCGGCCCCGTCCGTGTCCAAGTAATGGGGTTCATCTCAAATCGAGTTGCCTACCTAAGTAGAGTGGAATCATACGGATAACAAAAAGAAGATAGCCATCGGCGCGGTCATTGTCGGCGTCATCGCTGGCGTTTTGGGCGCTGTTTGGCTAATCAAGAAAGGCAAACGTGGAAAGTCCTGAAGCACAATCGGGCTGTCGCCAGCCAGCCTAGTGGAGGAGCCGATGAGAGGCATTGCTATAATATCGTTGCTCTTCGTCCTGGTAATTGCAGTTACGCTTATAGCTGTGCGGGTGAATGCCCTCGTCAAAGCCAGGGATAAGCAGGTGAACAACAAATTGGTCAAGGATGTGGAATGGAATCACATGGATAACAAAAAGAAGATAGCCATCGGCGCGGTCATTGTCGGCGTCATCGCTGGCGTTTTGGGCGCTGTTTGGTTAATCAAGAAAGGCAAACGTGGAAAGTCCTGAAGCACAATCGGGCTGTCGCCAGCCAGCCTAGGGGAGGAGCCGATGAGAGGCATTGCTATAATATCGTTGCTCTTCGTCCTGGTAATTGCAGTTACGCTTATAGCTGTGCGGGTGAATGCCCTCGTCAAAGC
>JACQUD010000013.1 GCA_016210485.1 Chloroflexota bacterium
CCACGGAGGAGATGTTGATGACCCTGCCCCACCGCTGCCGGATCATGGAACGAAGGGCGGCCTTGGTGCAGAGGAAGGTGCTCTTGAGGTTCAAGTCCAATATGAAGTCCCAATCCTCCTCGGAGAGGCTAAGGAGAAGGGAGTCCCGAATGGTGCCTGCGTTATTGACCAGTATATCGATGGTGCCCCAGTTTTCCTGTACTCCGCTCACCATGGCTTCCACCTGAGAGGCCTTGGTGACATCCGCTTGGAACGATATGGCCTCGGTCCCCAGTAGGGAGAGGGCCTTCACCACTTGAGCGGCCTCTTCGTGGCGGGACAGGTAGTTCACCACTACCTTGGCTCCCAACTCCCCCAGATGTAGAGCTATGGCCTTACCAATGCCGCGAGATGAACCGGTCACCAAAGCAACCTTGCCCTCTAGCTTTCGTCCGCTTCCCACGTGTTCGTTCACCGTAAACCCCTAGACCTGCATCTTTCGCCTTATCTCCGCAAGATTGCTCTGGAGAGCTTCTACTAGACCCATCTCTACAGCTAGCTTGGCCACTCCTATGGCTCCCTTAACACCCGATGCCTTGGCCCGCCCATGCCCCACGATCACAACCCCTTGTACGCCCAGGATTGGAGCCCCCATCTCCTCAGAGATGCTAACGGACTTCAGCACGCTGTAGCAGACCTCCTCTAAGGCTTCAGGAGCCAGTTTCCCACCCAGCCTCTTCCTTAAAGCGAAGGCCAGGGAGAGGCCCAAGCCCTCAGAAAACTTCATCAAGACGTTGCCCACATAGCCGTCGCATACTAGGACGTCGGCCTTGTTGGTAAAGGGATCGAAGCCTTCGACGTTTCCTACGAAGTTGAGGCCGCTGGACTTGAAGAGACCATAGGCCTCTTTGACCTGGCGATTCCCCTTACCCTCTTCAGATCCCACGCTCAGCAGGGCTACCCTGGGTTGAGATATCCCTAGGAACTGCCGAGCAAAAACGGAGCCTAATACGGCGAAGTCCAGCAGTTGGCCAGGGCGACAGTCCACGTTGGCTCCTAGATCTACGATGACGGTCTTGGGAGCCAAGCCTAGAAAGGGACCTGCCAGACAGGGCCGCTCTATCCCTTCCAGAGTGCCCAGGATCTGATGGGCGCATACCAGGGCCGCTCCTGTGGAGCCCATGGTAACCATGGCATCGGCCCGTCCCTCTTTTATCAGGCTGGTGGCCACGGCTACCGAGGCCTGGGAGAGTTGTTTGAGGGACTGGACGGGGCTTTTCCCTTCCTTAACGGTTCCCTGGGCAGGGACCAGGCTCATGTTAAGGCCAGGAGGAAGATATTGGCTCAGGTACTCACTGACGGGAGCTTCTTCGCCCACCAGCAAGACCTCCACGCCGTCTCTGGCGGCCTCCACCGCCCCCTTTACGATCTCGCCTGGGGCGAAGTCCCCGCCCATAGCATCTACTGCAACTCTCACCATATTCAGACCTCAGCGACGTAAGTTAATGATGGCCAAGTAACAGATACGCAAGCGTATCTAGAGGAAGTTGGCCAATTATACGGCAGGCCTAGCCTTAAAGCAAGGCCGAGTACTCCTACAGGAGATTGGTGGCATTTGGCCTCCATATAACTCCTCCGTGGGGGGGGGTGTTGTGCCCGCCCCTCTTTTGTATGTGGGGCCTATTTGAGGTATAGTTCTATGGAGAAAGTGAGCCATAAAACATCTACTAGAAAGGCATTATTGAGTCAACCGGACGGCCCTCAACGCTGAGAGATGAGATGGCCCAATGCTTAAGTTTAGGGGTGTCTATTGTCCAAGGATATAACGCTTAGCGTGGTTGACCAGTCCCCCATGCGGAAAGGGGGGACGCCATCGGAGGCACTGTGGGAAACGGTTAAGCTGGCGCAGGCGGCCGAGAGTTTCGGCTATACCCGATACTGGGTTGCCGAGCACCACAACTCCGGCTCTTACACCGGCACCAGCCCCGAGGTGCTCATCGGGCAGATCGCCGCCAACACCCGAGCTATTCGGGTGGGCAGTGGCGGTGTGATGCTGACCCACTACTCTGCGTTTAAGGTGGCGGAGCAGTTCCGTATTCTGGAGACGTTCTTCCCCGGCCGCATAGACCTGGGAATCGGCAGGGCACCCGGCAGCGATCAGTTGGCGGCGGCGGCCCTGGCCCATCCACGGCCGCAAAGCGATATCAACCAGTTCCCCCAGCAGATCACCGACCTGCTGGGGTTCTTGGCCGGAACGCTGAATAGCGACCACCCCTTTGCCAAGCTGCGGGCCCAGCCGGGGCCTCCCCCCGATTCGATCCCAGAGGTATGGCTCTTGGGCTCCACGGACTACAGCGCGCGGCTGGCCGCCTCTCTAGGCCTGCCCTTCGCCTTTGCCGAGTTCTTCGGGAACCCTGAGGACAGAGGTGTTGCGGCAGCCGAACTTTATCGTAAGGAGTTCAAGCCCTCCAGGTTCCTAGCCGAACCGAAGGTCAACGTGGCCGTACAGGTGATGTGTGCCCCAACGGAGGAGGAGGCACAGTTCATAGCCAGTGGCCGGAACCTGGGCAAGGGGGCCTCTGTCTTGGGTCTGAGTGAGCGTCAGGGCATGTTATCGCCAGAGGAGGCATCGGCGTATCCGCTGACCGAGGAGGCCCGCAAGTACCTACAGCGGATTACCCGGGGGTTCATAGACGGCGACCCGCAGCAGGTTCGAGAAAGGATCCTGAAGGTGGCGGAGCGCTATAGCACCACGGACATAGGTATTGTGACCAACTGCTACTACTTTGAGCACCGGGTGCGCTCCTACCAGCTAATAGCGGAGGCTTTTGGACTTACAGGATCGGCGTAGGAG
>JACQUD010000016.1 GCA_016210485.1 Chloroflexota bacterium
CTAACCTAGCTATGTCACACTGAGCGCAGCGAAGAGTCTCCAGATCCAGATTCTTCGCTTTGCTCAAAAGACCATCCCAGGTATTGGCTGCCCTGTGGATCCACTGGCTCACCACGGGCCTGTCGTAGGGTGAGCCCACACGCATCGTCGGCCCCGAGGCTACCGAGCCTCGCCGCTAAGTGAATGGGAGCGTACCGAGGGCTTCTTGGCCAGCATTATCATAACGGGGCCAAGAAGGTTAACCGATGCCATAGCTACAAAGGCGAGGGTATAACTACGCCTGAGGTCGTACATGTAGCCAGCAAGGACGGGGCCCCAGGCGGTTCCAGCCGTTATTATCAGCCCTCCCAGGCCCATGATGGTGGCAAAAGACCTCCTGCCAAAGTAATCCCCCCTCAGGGCCACCACCAGGGGGCCGCGGGCCCCGTCCGCCAAGCCGAAAGTCACGGCGTACAGCAAAGCCATACCCAAGGTCCTAACGTTGGCCAGAATGAATATACCCACCGATTCCATGGCATATACGCAGGCCAAAGCTAGCCGCTTATCCCAACGATCTCCCAGTACGCCACCACCCAAACGTCCCACTATGCCCACGGTAGTTGACACGCTCACCACTGTAGCGGCCATCTGCAGTGAAAGCCCCATGTCCTCAAAGGCGGCGATCTGGTGCACAGACACCGCCCCTGTGATCATCAGAGCGAGACTCTGAGAAGCGTTGATCAACCAGAAGGCAGGGGTACGCACCGCCTGGGCAGCCGTGAGGCCTGTCACCTCTCTTGCCCCCGATCCACGGGCCTCCTTCGGGCTACTCTCAACCCCAGGCGTGGTCGCTCCGTCGGGCAGTAGTCCGTAGTCCTCAGGCCTCCTCCGCATCAACAGGGCTATGGGCAAGCCCGCGGCGATTACAATAAGCCCAGCTCCGAAGGCGGTATGCCTCCACCCAAAGCTGATGATGGACCACGCCAGCCCAGGCACCAAAATCCCCCCGATGCTGCTACCCGTCATTGCTATGCCCAAGGCCAGCGCCCTTTTTCTAACAAACCAGTTGTTTAGGCACGCCACCATAGGCAGGTAGCTGGCCAAGCTGGAGCCCAAGGCCATTACAAGGAACACCACGTAAAAGGCCGGTACCGAGTGCACAAAGGCTAGGGCCATGAACCCAACACCAAAGATCACAGAGCCGATGGCCATCACCAGCCTGGGTCCCAGATTATCGATAAGTACACCTTCCAGGGGGCCCAGCAAGCCGGTTTCCAATTGGCTCAAGGAGAGCGCACCAGATAGCGCCGTTCTGGTGGTCCCCAAATCCTCTACCAGTCGGCGAAAGAATGCCCCGGTGCCGTATTGGCGAAATATGCCCGTAACGGTGCTTGAGGCCATCCCGCCCACCACCACCCACCATCCGTAGAAGATGCGCCGCGATACCGCCGGCGGGTTTGGTGTAGGGACTCTAGGCTGGTTAACGAGTGGTTTTGCCACACAGCCCCTGTAGATCTCTATGAACTGACACGAATGCTAAGCCTAGAGCCCAATGGCGGCTACCTGTAGATACGCCATGCTATTTGCACCCCCCAAAGGGCATGTTAAGCCAGCCCTGGGCCACGCCACCAGGTTCACAGCGTCCCCGTTAGAGAGTAGCAGACCAAACCCGCGGCCGCCTTGGGGTAAAAGTAGGTGGACTTGGGGGGCAGGTGCTCCCCCGCATCGGCCATCTGCATCAAAAGGGGAAGCGGCGTGGGTGGCAAGAAAATGGCTATCCCATACTCCTGGGCATCAACCCTCCTTATCGCCTCCTCAGCGTCATGGATAAAGGCCAGCCTTCCTGAAGCCTCTGCCTCGCCCTCCGCCACACCCAGCAGAGGTAGCACCACACCCTGATGTGCCATGTATGACGGCAGCTTGTCCCGAAGGCCAGGGCGAGGCTCCCCCTGCCAGAAGCCCAAACCGAGAACGCCCCGTTTGAGGCCGTAGAAGCCTAAAGGTGTGACGTTGGTCCTATTGACCAGCCTAGCCACCTGGGCAG
>JACQUD010000015.1 GCA_016210485.1 Chloroflexota bacterium
CACGGCCTCAGCCTCCGCAGGGCTGCGCTCTATCCAATTGAGCTACAAGCGCCTATGGTGCCGAAGGGGAGATTTGAACTCCCATGCCCGTTTGGACACTACGCCCTGAACGTAGCGCGTCTGCCATTCCGCCACTTCGGCCCGCGGATAGTGGGCGGCACTGCACATTAACCCCTGACTACTTGCGTGTGAAGCAAACGCTCTTACCGCTGAGCTAGCCGCCCAAGCATCCCCATATTATCGCAAAGGATAGCCCGAAATCAAGATGGCATTCTTGTTGACTACATTAGTAAATAATCCCCCTCCTCCCCAAACTTTACAAAGTGAATGATACCGAGTTATAATCCCTTAGCCCCCAGGCTGGCTGCCCAGGTGCCCCAGGGGGCTACGTTATGTAACCAGAGGAAGCCGAGCATGGCAGTACGACCTATCCTGATAGCCGATGACCCTCGCCTGCGCCGCAAGGCCAAGCGAGTCTCAACTGTAGATAGTTCCATACAGCGCCTCATAAATGATATGATCGATACTATGAAGGCGGCTCCGGGGGTGGGGTTGGCGGCAACCCAGATAGGTGTCCCCCTGCGCATCGCCGTCATCCAACTCCCCGACGAGGAGGATGTCTTCACCCTCATCAACCCCGAGGTGGTGAAGAGGTCCGGCGAGAGGGAGGTAGAGGAGGGATGCCTCTCTGTCCCTGGCTACCGGGGCCGCCTCAAGCGTTCCCTCACCATCACCATCAAGGCCCAGGACCGGCACGGCAAGGCGGTGCGTATCAAAGGAGAGGACCTCCTGGCCCAGGCCCTGGAGCACGAGCTGGACCACCTCAATGGCATCCTCTACATAGACCACCTGGAGACCCCGGAACACTTGTGGAAGACAGAGCTGCCCAGTGAGTGAAATTCGGCGCAGCTTGACGCAGCGCAAGAGCCACACCTCCCTCAGCACCCTGGAGTACTCGGGGATGCCGTCGGCGAAAGGCACGCCATGATGGCCAGAGTTGCTCCCTCGCAAGGTAAGCTGTTCCCCGAAAGAAAGGTGGCCCAAGGCCTGGCCAAGGCCCAGGGCTATCTGGAGTCTCAGGGCATCGCCGCCTACCTAGTGGGTGGCTATCTCAGGGACCACCTCCTGGGGCGACCCAGCCGAGACATAGACCTGACGGTGGCCGGCGACGGCTTAGGTGTGGCCCGGGGGCTGTCCCAGATTCTCAAAGGGAAGCTGGTGGTCCTGGACGAGGTGGGCGGCGTGGCCAGGATAGTCCTGGGCCGCAAGCCCCAACAGTGGCATCTGGACATCTCCGGATTCGCAGGCTCCATCCAGGAAGACCTGGCACGCCGGGACTTCACCGTGGACGCCATGGCTTTGGGGTTAGGGGAGGCCCTTTCGCTACACTCAAGGCAAGCCCTGGCAGATCTCCCTTCTTTCTATGACCCCTTCGGGGGGCGGAGGGATACGGAGACAGGGCTGGTGCGGGCCGTCTCCGAGTCCGCCTTCCCTGAAGACCCTGTCCGCCTGCTCCGAGCGGTGCGTCTGGCCAGCCAACTTGAGTTCTCGCTGGAACCAGGGACGGCCCGGATGGTGCAGCGCAACGCACCCCTCATCACCACCGTGGCCGGGGAGCGGCTCCGGGAGGAGTTGAACGGCATTATAGCCCCCCGCGGCGCCGGCCAGGCCACTCTCTGCCTGGACTCTCTGGGGCTCCTGGAGCCTCTACTTCCGGAGCTAGTGACCTGCCAAGGCGTGGCCCAGCCCAAGGAGCATCATTGGGATGTCTTCCGCCACTCCATAGAGGCCCTATCGGCGACAGAGGGTCTCTTAAGACAGTCCACACAACCCCAGGCCGCCCTAGAGGCTCCCTGGGATGAAGGATTAGAGGATCACTTTCAGCAAGAGGTGGCCTCAGGGGTAAGCCGTGGTCTGCTACTCAAGTGGACCGCCCTCTTCCATGACCTGGGCAAGCCTTCGGCAAAGACCGTCGAGGCCGGGGGACGCATCCGCTTCCTGGGCCACTCCCAGGTGGGGGCGGGACAGGCTCGGGCCATCCTGGAACGCCTTCGCTTCAGCTCTCGGGAGGCTGACCACGTGGCCGCCCTGGTGGAGCACCACCTACGCCCTGGCCAGCTCTTGCTCCTGGGACAGCTCAGCCGCCGCGCTGTCTACCGTTACTTCCGGGATGCCGGCGACGTGGGCCTGGATGCCATCTTCCTCTTCCTGGCCGATTACCTGGCCACATCCGGCCCCGCCCTGAACCTGGAACAATGGCGACAGGACCTGGCCCAAGTGACGGCCCTGCTGGCTCAGTATTTCCAGGAGAGGGAGACCATCTCGCCTCCCAAGCTGCTGGACGGGCACGATATAATGAAACACTTCCACCTCCCCCCCGGCCCTCATGTCGGTAAGCTGCTAGAGGCAGTGCGGGAGGCCCAGGCGACTAGGGAGGTTTCCAGCAGAGAGGAAGCTCTGGCCCTAGTGGAGCACACCTTAAGGGACTTGCCTTGAGCCACGCGAAAGGAGATTGAGGCTTGTTCCGTAGAAACTCTCTAGTCCTTTTGTTCATCGCCCTGCTCTTCGGCCTCGCCATCTGGTCCGTGGCCCAGCCGAATATTCATCTGGGTAGCTTCCGCCGAGAGGGTATCAAGCTGGGGCTGGATCTCCGCGGTGGTGCCCACCTGGTCTATCAGGCCGATCTCACGGGCGTACCCGAGGGAGATAAGGGGGCCCGCATGGACGAGGCGGTATCCAAGATCCAGCGCCGGATCAACGCCTTCGGCATAACGGAGCCTGTCATCCAGAAGCAGGAGCCCAACCGCATCTCCGTTGAGCTACCAGGCGTCAGGGGGGTGGCCCAGGCCATTGACCTCATTGGAAAGACGGCCCAATTGGAGTTCAAGATCAGAACCTTCGACGCCCAGGGCAACCCTATAGATACACCACTGAACCTCACCGGCAAGAATTTGAAGAGGGCTTATGCCAGCACCCAGACAACTAGCACAGGCACACCCCAACCCGTTGTCAACTTCGAGTTCGATGATGAGGGAGCCAAAATCTTCGCCGAGGCGACCCGCCAGATCGTAAACACCAATAACCGAATCGCTGTTTTCTTGGACAACGAACTCCTGACCGATCCCACGGCAAAATCAGTTATAGAAGGTGGGAAGGGCTTTATCGAGGGCAACTTCACCTTCGAGTCAGCCCGGGCCTTGGCCACACAACTGAACATCGGCGCCTTGCCCGTCAATTTGAAGCTCATCGAGCGAGAGGATGTGGACGCCTTCCTGGGCAAAGACTCCCTGAGAAAGAGCGTCCTGGCCGGGGAGATAGGGCTGGGGGTTATCTTGCTGTTCATGGTCATCTACTATCGGCTGTCCGGCGCCCTGGCATCGGCGGCCCTATTGGTCTACGCCTCCCTCATCCTGGCCACCTTCAAGCTCCTGCCGGTGACTCTGACCCTGGCCGGCATCGCCGCCTTCATCCTGTCCATTGGAATGGCTGTGGACGCCAACATCCTCATCTTCGAGCGGATGAAAGAGGAGGTGATGGCAGGCCGAACCCTGAGGGCAGCCATATCGGCCGGGTTCGCCCGGGCGTGGCCCTCCATCCGGGACTCCAACGTTTCAACCTTCATCACCTGCGGCATACTTTATATGTTCGGCAACTGGTCCGGGGAGCCCAGCATTGTGGGCTTTGCCCTTACCCTGGCCATTGGAGTAGCGGCCAGCATGTTCACCGCCATCGTGGTCACCCGGGCATTCATGGGCCCCGCAGTGAAGGTCCTGGGCCACCACTTGGGGCTTTTCACCCAGGCCACACCACCCCGGGGGGAGGGCTAGATGCTAGACCTGGTAGGCCGTCGTCGCTGGTATTTTCTGATCTCCGCACTCATCATCATTCCCGGGATCATCTCTCTGGCCATCCCTCCCCGCCTGAAGGTGGGCCTGGAGTTCACATCGGGCACTTCTCAGACCATCTCCTTCCTCCAATCCGTGACCCAGGAAGACCTTCGAGCAGAGATGGCGACCCAGGGCCAAAGCGATGCCATAATCCAGGGCTCTCCCAAGGATGCCTATCTGATTACCACAGCACCCCTGGCGGAGGCCGATCGGCAGCTCCTGGAGGAGAAGCTGGGCGATGCCCTGGGTCTGCAACGAGTCGTTACCTTTGAGCGGCCTGAAAACCCGGAGCAGCAAATCCAGGGCTTTATCTTCTCCAACATCGAGGAAGTGACTCCAGAGAAGCTGATCCAAAAGCTGACCGACCTGGGCTACTCATCAGAGGCGGCCCCGGAGCGAGCCGGGCTGGACACTTACCTAATCCGAACCAGGGTGCTGGAGAAGACGGAGGCTGAAAGCCTTAGGGCCGCCCTGGAAACCAGGTTTGGCCCCCTAGCCTCCTATAACTTCTTCGAGGTGAGCCCCCTGGTGGCTGCGGAGCGGGCCCGCAATGCCTCCTTCGCCGTAGTGGCTGCCTCAGCAGCCATCCTGCTCTACATCACCTGGGCCTTTCGGCGGATGACCAGGCCGTTTCTCTACGGGACCTTCGCCGTCGTTGCCCTCATCCATGACACCCTGGTGGTGCTGGGCATCTTTTCCATCCTGGGCAAGGTGCTGGGCACGGAGATAGACTCCATGTTCATCACCGGCATCCTCACAGTCATTGGATACAGCGTCCACGACACCATCGTAGTCTTCGACCGCATTCGGGAGAACACGGCCCGAGGCATGGCGCGAGACCTGGAGACCACTATAAACATCAGCCTCAACGAGACCATGAGCCGCTCCCTGAACACCAGCCTGACCATCTTCTTCACCCTTTTCGCCCTAGCCCTCATAGGAGGGGTCACCCTGAGAAACTTCATGCTAGTGCTCATCATCGGGATAATAGTAGGGACTTACAGCTCCATTTGCATCGCCAGCCAGCTCCTGGTGGTCTGGGAGCGAGGTGAGCTAAAGAAGCTGACAAGATGGCTGCCCTTGAGGCAAAGAGGGCCCCAGCAGCCATCCTGATATCCGGGACCTTCCCCCGAACTCCCCTGTAGCACATTATTTGCAACAAAGATACCATCATTTGCAACTGCCATTCCATAATGTTATCATTTAGTAGTGCAACAGTCTGGCTGTAAGGAGATATCCCCAGACACACCAAGGAGCTCATCCTGACTGCTCCAACGGAGAAAAGAATTGCCATGCTCCGGACGCCTACCGGTGCCGCCGGCCTGTCCATAGCCTCCAACTCGCTGCTGATAACCTTCAAAGTAACGGTCGGGCTCCTGTCCGGCAGCGTAAGCATCCTATCCGAGGCTATTCACAGTGCCACTGACCTCCTGGCCTCTCTCATCGCCTTCTTCAGCCTGCGCATCGCTCGCTCCCCCGCCGACAGAGAACACCCCTTCGGCCACGGCAAGTTCGAGAATATCAGCGGTGCCCTGGAGGCGGGACTTATCTTTTTAGCCGCCCTGTTCATAGTGTATGAGGCTATAGATAAGATAAGGGTCGGCACCGGTATAGAGTTCGCCGAGCTGGGCATCGCAGTCATGTTTATCTCGGCCCTGGTGAACTTTGTCGTGTCCCGCTACCTTCTCAGCATGGCCAAGGCGCACGACTCCCTGGCCCTGGAGGCCGATGCCCGCCATCTGACTACCGATATCTTCACCTCCCTGGGCGTATTGGTCGGGCTGGGGATAGTCCGGCTAACCCATGTCCACTGGCTCGACCCCGCTGTGGCCATCGCCGTGGCTTTGCTCATCACCAGGACGGCCTTCGACCTCAGCCGGAAGGCCGCCACGGGACTGGTGGACACCAGCCTGCCCCAGGCAGAGCTGGACATCGTCCGTGCCGCCGTCAGCGAGCACTCCGGGGAGATCATCGGCTTCCACGAGCTGAGGAGCCGCAAGGCCGGTAGGGAGAGATACATCGAGCTACACCTGGTGTTCGCCAAGGACGCCCACGTGGAGGACGCCCACCGCCTTTGTGACCACATGGAGGCCGACATCCAGTCGAGGCTTCCCCACAGCAACGTGACCATCCACATCGAGCCTTGCCCCATCGACCCGAAGGACTGCCCCGCACTGTGCCCTCTGGGACGGACCAGCAAATGTGAGCCTGCCGAGGCCGAAGCTCAGCGGTAGCGCCTACAGCGTAAGTATCAAGGCGAAGAGCATCGACCGAGACCCGAGGAAGAGAGAAACCATGAGGGAGCTTGTTATTCCCTGTTTTTGCGGCTGGCCTTCTTGCCTTTGGGCTTCCAGCCCAGGATCCGAAGGAGGTCGCCCACGGCCACATCCAGATAGGTGGGATGGCGCAGGCTGAGGTCAGGGTTAATCTCATACCGGTTGCGCCGCCCCTCGCGCTGGCGTTCCAGGTAGCCCTCCTCCACCAGGTCGGTGATGAGCTTGCGCACCGCCCGCTCAGTGATGCCGACGGCTGAGGCCAGCTCTCGGGCAGTGGCCCTGGAGTTCCTGGCGATATAAGCTAAGAGCAGTCCGTAATTGGTCAAAAAACCCATGGGGGACAAAGGGTAAATCCTCCTCCAAAATACTTGACAAATATGCTATAAGCGTTACTATTATAGACAATCGGAGCAAGGTTATTCTAATATAATTTTAAGGAAGCATGCAAGGGTATTCGTGAAAAGCTTTGCCTATATCGAAAGCGCCTCTCAATAGAAAATCGAGGCACAAAAAGGTGGCCGAGCTTGGGCTTCCACGGGCAAACAATGCCTGGGAAGCCCAAAGGCTTTTGGGCTGAATCTGTGCCGGAGTCGAAAATCAAAAAGGAGGTGAATACAATGCCAGTGAAAAAGGCTGCTGGCAAGGCTGCCGCCAAAGCCAAGCCCGCGACCAAGAAGAAGTAACATCGGATAGGTCCATAGGCTTAGGCCTGAAGCAGTGAGGCCCCGCGGGGTCTCACTGCTTTTTTCTTGGCTCTTTCCAGAGAAGGCTGCTGCGATAACCTAAAGGCCAGGACACGAGCCATGATAATGGATGGCAGCCTGCTGTGTCTGATTGGTCAACTTGCGCTCGAAGATATCGATGACGAGCCTGCGAAATATCCCCGTATAAAAAGGGATGAAGTGAAAAACCTCACATCGATTTCTTAGCTGCTGTCGCCACTCCTGCGCCTCTCTGGAGTGGTGGAGATAGGGGGACTCGAACCCCCGACCTCTGCGATGCGAACGCAGCGCTCTCCCGGCTGAGCTATATCCCCAGAAAACCGCCCTTTGCCTTAGAGCATGATACCAGCTCCAGCTTCGGAGTGTCAAGAAGAGCAAACTCGGGGGCGCTCCAAACCCCTCATCACTATTTCATACCCTTCTGAACGAGCACATTCCCGAGGTAGCTCCATCCCAGAGGATGACCGGGTGCTCCATCTGAGGCTGCGCTGACCTGTGAGCCTAAATTCAGAAGGGACTCAGTAGATCAAAGAGACGCCCCATGCCCCAGTAGCCAGCATAGGCCACCGCCAGGGACTTTATGGTCTTGCCCGCCCAGACCGCCATGAGAAACTTCCATACCGGGTAGCGAGACGCCCCAGCACTGATACCCACGATGTCCACGAAAGGGTTGGGGATGGCGGAGAACACGAAAAGGGTGAGCATGCCATGCCGATGCATCCAGCCCTCCAGCAGGGCCAGTATATGGCTTCGCTCTACGATGCGCCGGCCGGCCATACCTGCGCCATACCCCGTTAATTCCCCCAGGGGCTCGGCCACCCCCGCCACCAGACCCACGAATAGGGGATTGAGCAGTCCGCCGCCGACGAAGGTAACTATGGGGCCAGGGAGAGGGAAGCCGATGCTGGCTGTGCTGATCAAGTTGCTGAGGAAAATGCCGGCATAGCCATACCTGGCTAGCTGCTCCTGCCCCTGGAACTGGGATAGCCACTTCCCCAGAAGCAGATATAAGACCCCGGAGGCTGCCAGGACCAGGGCGAGAAGAAGAGCAAGAAAAAGCAACCTGCGCGACAGGCCCTTGGTCAATGTCGGCAGGGCTCTTTTTATTTCCCCCAGGCCTGCGCCCGAGGTGGCAGGATCTTTCATAGCCGGGCCTTATCAGTCCACTCCAATCATGCTATAGCTTGCTGTTGCCAGCGTCAAGGCAACCTGAAGATAGCTGGCTGGAACTTCGCGGGGGCTACGGAGTTTTAGACGAGCTTGCTTGAGGCAGCGCCGCTTTTCACCGAGCGCGCTTTCCCCAGCTCAGCCCACCGTCCTCGCTCTTGTAGACTAGGCCTTGTTTCTCCTTTATAGCGATGGCTAGCACGACCTGGGGTTTTGCCGGACTCACTGCCACTGATATGGCGTTGTCACCTGGGAACGGGAGCTTATCCCATGAGGTGCCTCCGTTGGTGCTCTTGTAGAGGCCACCATCTGTGCAGGCATAAACCGTCAGGGGGACATTGGGATCTACCGACAAAGCCGTCACAGTAAGTGAGCCAAGGCCGTTCACGGCGCGGGCCCAGTTCTGGCCTCCGTCGATGCTCTTAAGCACACCCGAGTTCATGCTGCCAGCGTAGAGTATCTCCGGCATGCCCTCGGCCGCTGCTAGTGCCATGATATCCTGCGGAAGCTGGCTGCTGAGCTTGTGCCATACCTGACCGCCATCATCGGATTGGAAGAGGCCAAACCTTACTACAAAAGCGTAGAGGCGATCAGAGACGTCTAGGCTCATGGCGAAGCCATGGATATCAGTACCCGGAAGGTTGTGTCTGATCGGCTGCCAGGAGGCTCCGCCATTTGTGCTCCTCTGGAAGATGTCGTGGCCAGCCAAATAAACTTGGCTGGGGTCAGACCGGCTTACGCCGAGGGCCATGGCATCGAAGTTGGAGCGGTTCACTAAGGAACTCCATGTCTGGCCTCCGTCGTCGCTCCGCATTATGCCATTGTGGTGGCCGAAGAAGACGATATTGGAGTCGTTGGGACTGAAGGCCAGGGCATGGAAGTCGGTCGTTCGCAGCACCGACAGGGCACTACTATTGCCACCGCATCCTGCTCCCAGGGCAAGCGCTATTGCAGTGAGGAGCGCAACCATGAGGAAGCGTCGCCTCGGTTTTAGTGTCATTTATTTAGGAGATTGGTTCCTGATTTCGATGTGCCGATATAGTATATCGCAGTTATGAGCCGCACTGCCTCACTCCAAAAAGTCCTTGAGCTGCTTGGAGCGGGTGGGGTGGCGCAGCTTGCGCAGCGCCTTGGCCTCGATCTGGCGGATGCGCTCCCGGGTCACCCGGAACTCCCGCCCCACCTCCTCCAGGGTCCGGCTGCGGCCATCCTCCAACCCGAAGCGAAGCTGCAGCACCTTCCTCTCCCGAGGCGAGAGGGTGTTCAGAACCTTATCTATAGCCTCCTTGAGAAGCTGGCGGGAGGCCTCCTCGGCAGGGGCGGGTGTGCTGCGGTCCTCGATGAAATCGTCCAGATGGCTGTCCTCCTCCTCCCCCACCGGAGTCTCCAGAGAGATGGGCTCCTGGGATACCAGGAGGATGTCCCTCACCTTCTCCGGCGTCAGCTCCATCCCATGGCCGATTTCCTCCCGGGTGGGCTCCCGGGCATACTCCTGGACCAGGCGGCGGCTGGTGCGCAGCAGCTTGTTCAAAGTCTCCACCATGTGCACCGGGAGGCGAATGGTGCGGGCCTGGTCGGCGATGGCCCGGGTGATAGCCTGGCGGATCCACCATGTAGCGTAGGTGCTGAACTTGTATCCCTTGCGGTAGTCAAACTTCTCCACCGCCCTTATGAGGCCTATGTTCCCCTCCTGGATTAGATCCAGCAGAGACATGCCCCGGCCCACATATTTCTTGGCGATGCTCACCACCAGGCGCAGGTTGGCCTCAATGAGGTGGCGCTCCGCTATGTCCCCATCCCCCTTAAGCTTTTGGAAGTGGGCTCGAACTTTGGCCTCCGCTTTCTCGAGAGAGACAAGAAAGTCGGGCTGCTCCGCTCTCTCAGAGGCCTTGGCCAGAGAAACGGCCCCTCGCAAGTGCCCCAGGATGTCCGGCGGGAGGACCTGGAGAAGCCTAGAGAGGCGGAGAAGGCCTCCTCCCACCTGCTCCTGACTCAGGTTCAGACGCTGGGAAATATTCTGCATCAGCTCCGGGTCTACCGCCCGGTCTATAACGGCAGTGATGGCCTCGCGGCCCAACCGGAGGCTCAGCTTTGGCTCTGGGGGAAGGGAAAGCTCCGCCTCCAGAGCTTGCAGGAAGGGCTCCGTGCGACACAAGGCCTGGAAAAGATACAGAGCGGCATCCAGTGGGGATGGTATGCTGCCGTATTTCTCCTGCCAGACCTTCTCGGCTTCTCGAACGGTTCGGCTCCGCTCCAGCTTGGCTGCCAGCTCCTTCTCTTCTTTGGCATTTAGCAGATACACCCTTCCGATCTCTCTCAAGTATAGCCGGACGGGGTCGTCAGCTATCTCCTCCTCCAGGGCTGTGCCTGCCTCCGGTTCCGGCTCCGCCTCTTGTTCTATTTCAGCGGCCGTGGGCTCTGGAGTCTCCTCTTCTGACCACCCCTCAGAGACAGATTCCTCCGGCTCGACGATGGCATCCTCTAAAACTTCTATCTCTTGTTGACGTGGGGCCTTAGCTTCCACTTGGACAGCTTCAGGGGAGAGAGACTCGCCTATCTCCGGAAAGCTGGTTGGAATATCCATCTGGGTTTGTCCTTTCTGTCCTGGGATTCTATTCATGGAGGTCTGCCTCCTTGTGAGCTGGGGTTCGCTGATGAAAGAGTTGCTTCAAGTTTTGAGCTGCGGCCAGGCTGCTGCCCTCGGCTTCCAGGTCAGCCCCGGCCTGTATCAGATGTCTCAGGCTTCGCTCTTGAAGGCGGCTGAGGCATTGTGCCAGGGCCTGCTCGGCTTCACGAGGGCTCAGGGGCATAGCACTGGCCACCCCCTGGCGATAGCGTTGGGCCCGCTCATAGGGGTTGGGGGGGAGAGGCCTTTCTTCCAGCCCCAGGATTTCATCCAGGTGCTCCGCCAGGGCCGGCTCCAGGCCGGCGCGCATCGCATCCAGACTACCCGAAGCCAGCCATTGGCCGAGCAGCTCCCGGTTCTCTGTGCCAAGGAAAAGAGCAGGGGACGTCTCTCCGGCCTGGGGGGCATAGTGGAACAGGAGGTAGAGGCAATATTCCTCCAGAGGGTCCCGCCAGGTGAAGGCCGTATCCGCAGGGGAAGCCCCAGCGCGGGAAGCCCGTCCCAGGAGGGCAGCTTGTTGCATCAAGGTCCTCTCAGAAACGCCTGTGAGCCGACTCAGCTTGCCCAAATATAACTCCCGTTCTACCGGGCCTTCCACCTCTCGAATATAAGGCAACAGTTTATTCACCACCATTGAGGCCACTTGGGGTCGGCTAAGGTCCACCCCAGCCATGGCGGTTTGGAACAGGTAGTCCATGAGGGGGAGGGCCGAGGCCACCAACCTCTCCCACTCCTGGGGACTGCGATTTATGACTTCATCCGGGTCCTGGCCTTGAGGCAGGAGGGCCACCTTTATCTCGGCCTGGAGTCGCTCCGATGCCCCCAGGAAGTCGGGCACGGGGAGCTGTGTCCTCTCCAGAGCCTGGCGGGCGGTCTGAATGCCGCGAAGGACGGCCTCATTCCCGGCGGCGTCAGCGTCCAGGGCCAGCACCAGACTCCGGGTCGCCCCTTTGAGGAGGGCCACCTGTCGAGGGGTGATGGCGGTGCCCATGGAGGCCACCACGTTCTTGAACTCGCCTTGGTGGGCAGCGATGACATCGAAGTACCCCTCTACCACCACAGCCTCTCTTTTACCTCGGATAGCCGGGAGGGCTTTATCCAGGCCGTAGAGGGAACCGCCCTTATCGAATATAGCGGTCTGAGGGGAGTTTAGATATTTGGGCTGGGAGCCATCCAGCTCCCGTGCCCCGAAGCCTGTGGCCCGCCCCTGGCTATCACGGATGGGAAACATCAGACGGCCCCGGAAGAGGTCCAGCTTGCCTTCATCCCTGGCCAGCCCGGCGGCCAGAATGTCCTGAGCTGTCCCTCCTTTGCCTCTCAAATGCTCTGTAAGGGCGCGCCCGCTGCGAGGGCTGTAACCGAGCTGGAAATCGGCGATGCTCTGCTTTCCGATGCCCCTTTTCTCCAAATAGCTCCGAGCTATACCAGCCTCGGGGCTTTCCAGAAGCGCTCGGTGGTAGAACTCGACGGCGGACTGATTCAGCTCGAAGATGGGCTGGCGCTGGCTGGCCTTCTCCTTTTCTCTAGTTAAGGTTACACCCGCTTTGTCTGCCAGGAGGCGCAGCGCTGCACCGAAATCCAGGTTCTCTTTCTTCATCACCAGGGATAAAACATCGCCTCCAGAGCCACAGCCGAAGCAATGCCAGCTTTGTTGCTCTGGGAAGATGTAGAAGGAGGGGGTCTTCTCAGTATGGAAGGGGCACAGGGCCTTGAAGTTGCGCCCAGATCGCTGTAGAGGCAGATAGCCCGAGGCCACAGCTACAATATCCAGCCTCTGCTTAACTTCGGAGATGTCGCTCATAGTGTTTTTACAGGCAACAGGCTACAGGGAAACTCGTAGTTTTGCTTTTCAGGCACAGACTTCCCCTTTTATTTATTATACAAATGTTTTGGGGACATAGCAAGGTGAGCAGTGCCGTCCGTGACTAGCCTTATGGAGAGAATGAGCTAATTGTTGATTCAGAGCCTCTCCTGCCCCCTTTCGCCACCTCAGGTTTGATGGTATAATAAAGAATCTCAAAAGTCCCGGTCACAAAGAGGGTGGCATGGCCAACGCGGTGCTAGTAATAGACATGTTGAGAGGCTTTCTGGAGGAGGGTTATCCTCTCTACTGCGGTCCTACAGCGCGCGCCATCGTTCCCCGTATTCAACGCCTCCTGGAAAGGGAACTGAAGAAAGACTCCCGCATCTTCTTCCTCTGCGACCACCACGCTCCCGATGACCTGGAGTTCCGGATGTTTCCTCGCCACTGCGTCCGGGGGACGGTGGAGGCTGAGGTCATACCAGAGCTGGCCTCCTACCCGGGGGAAGTCATCCCCAAGACCCGGTATAGTGCCTTCTTCGATACTGACCTGGAGGCCAGGCTCAAGGCCCTGAGGCCAGAGAGGGTCATTGTTGTAGGGGTGTGCACCGACATCTGCGTCATGCACACTGTGGCCGATGCCAGAAACAGAGACTACCCAGTGGAGGTCCCAGAAGACTGCGTAGCCACCCTCAACCCCGAGGTTAACAAGTTCGCTTTGGACCATATGCGGCGCATACTGGGGGCCAAGGTGATAGCTTCGGCAGAAGTGAAGTAGGGAGATGACCAAGCCATCCCTCTCCATTCCTCCCCAAGTCCTCTCCGGGGATACAGCGGACGTGTATTTTGTCCGCACCCTGGAGGTGCTCCAGAGGGAGGGCATCAACCCCAGGGTGACGATGGAGGTATTCTCCAGCGGGCCGGGGGTCCTGTGCGGGATGGAAGAAGTAAAGGCCCTTCTGGAAAGGGTTTTGCCTCCCAATAGCCAGGCCTGGGCCCTGGCTGAAGGGGAGTTCATGGAGCGAAAGGAGGTGGCGCTGCGCATCACGGCTCCCTATCAGTCCTTCTGTCTCTATGAGACGGCCTACCTTGGCATCATGGCCCACTGCTCAGGTTGGGCTACGGCGGCCCGGGAATGTGTAGAGGCAGCCCAGGGGAAGCCGATCATAAGCTTCGGCGCACGCCATGTCCATCCAGCCGTTGCCCCCATTATGGACTACGCCGCCGCAGTGGGAGGATGCCAGGGCTGCTCCACCACAGGAGGGGCCAGATTGATGGGAGGGCAACCCATAGGCACTATGCCTCATGCTCTCATTCTGACCATGGGGGATACCGTAGATGCTGTCCTGGCCTTCGATAGGCATATGCCCCCGGATGTCCCGCGCATCGCCCTGGTGGACACCTTCAAAGACGAAGTAGAGGAGAGCATCAGAGTGGCTCAAGCCCTGGGTGACAGGCTAGAGGGAGTGAGGCTGGACACCCCGCCGGAGCGGGGTAGAGTAACCATGGATCTGGTTAAAGAGGTGCGGGCCAAGCTGGACTTAGCGGGCTTTCCCAAGGTCAGAATAGTAGTCAGCGGCGGGCTGAATCCAGAGCGCATTCGAGCTTTCATGGAAGCCGGGGCGCTGGTGGATGTGTTCGCCGTAGGAAGCTACATCTCCGACGCCGCGCCCATCGATTTCACCGCCGACCTCCACGAGGTGGAGGGGAAGCCGGTGGCCAAGCGGGGCCGTCTCCCTGGCATCACCCCTAACCCACGCTTGAAACGCATCCTATAATAAGAGTAGAAAACAAATCGGAGGTGAAAGGTCATGGCTACCCGAGCTTACGTACTCATCGAGACCGCCATAGGCAAGACCAGGGATGTCCGGGATGCCCTGAAGAAGCTCCCTGACATGAAAATGGTGGACGCCGTCACCGGCCCCTACGATATCATCGCCCTTGTGGAATCCAACACCCTGACGGCAGTGGGGGACATGGTGACCAAGAATATCCATGTGGTGCCTGGCATCACTCGCACCGTCACCTGCCTGGCCATAGATATGGTCTAGGCAAGTAAACGCGCGTTAAAATCACTGATTCTGAGGCCTATAAAGGGCTTGGGCCTTTATTCTGAGGTTGTCTTCAACACAAGAGAAGATACTGCCTGAGATCATGAGTTTATTGTAATAAGAATCGAGGGTATCATGATAAAGAAGCTGGACCACGTAGCGATAGCCGTAAAAAGCATCACGACAGCCATGGATACTTTGGAGCAAACCCTGGGCTTATCCGGCCCACGGCCAGAGCCGCGGGAGGGCCGTGGAATGAAAATAGTTATGTTGCCTATGAGAAATACCCAACTCGAGCTCTTCGAGCCTGTAGACCCTCAAGGGGCCGTGGCCAGCTTTCTGGATAAGACGGGCGAAGGCATGTATCACATCTGCCTGGAGGTGGACTCGGTAGATGAGACCCTCAGCGCCCTAGCCACGAGGGGCGTAGAGCTCACCGAGAAGGTGAGTAGATCGGTGGGCTTCGCCAAAATAGCCTTTCTTCCACCCCAGGCGGCCCGAGGAGTAGTCATCGAGCTTATGGAGAGGGTGGAGGAGCTCGTCCCCGGCCCCCAGGCTGCCCCATCGGTGAGCACTGTGATAGTGGCAGTCAAGGACCTGGAACAGGGGATAAAAGACTTCAGCCAAGTCCTGGGCATCGGCCCTTCGCGGGTATCCCAGAACCCACATATAAGTGTGCGTAACGCCCTCTTCCCCGTGGGCGACACTCACATCGAGCTGATGCAGCCCACCAGTACCGCCGGGGCCCTCGTCCGTTTCCTGGAGAGGCAAGGCGAGGGTCTTTACTCACTCTTCGTGGCGGTTGAGAACTTCGACGCCCATCTTCACGCCTTGGTGAGCAAGGGTATAGCGGTCACGGAGGGGGCAGACCCCTCTAGGCGCCGGGGATTCCTGTCTCCCAAGTCTACCTGCGGCGTCTTGGTAGAATTTCATCAGAGAGACTGAGCGGGTTTTGAGCGCGTCCCTCTCCTTTGGTCTCGGGATAGGGTGGAAGAACTAGGGCCAAGAGGCTGGCTGTGGGAAGGGGGCATTCAGCGTTCCCTTCCCGCTTTTTTCCGGCATTATCTTCTGAGTTCTATCCCCTCTCAGAGAGGTCTGGGCGCAGCTCGACAGAAAGCCATCAGGGGAGACATAGCGTCCAAGGGCATCGCGCGAAGCGTCGCACATAGGACCTCGGCCTGCCCGGGGCAGGGAGAACTGGTTAACCAGACAAGAAGCAATTAACATACAGTAGAGGTAAAAATATGCCAGACGATAGCTTCACTGCCGCGGACCCTATTAAGAAATTCCTCATGTGGTACTCGGAGGCGCAAACCGGCAGAAGGGGAAAGGGACTCAAAAACTACCTGGTATCATCAGGCTTTGGACTGCTCAGAAGAGTGCTTTCATCCATTTTCCCCGAGTCGAACTTGTTCAGGCCCGATGTTTCCACGCTCGCTACTATCAGTCATGATAATAAGCCTTCAGCAAGGTCGATCCTGTTCCACGGACTTGCAGAAGGTGGATTTTCTTTCTACACAGATTATGAAAGCGAAAAAGGGATAGAACTTGAATTGAATCCATCAGCAGTAATAGTTTTCTATTGGCGCTTGCCCCCTCGTCAGGTCAGAATTGACGGAAAGGTTCAGAGACTCTCTCGTGAAGCTGCGAAATTCTATTGGGAATCACGCACAAGGGCAAACCAGGTTGCGGCTGCGGCTGTCAGACAAAGCAGCACTATCAGTGGCAGGGAAGAGCTCATCAAGAAAACGCGATACATTGAACAGCTTTACAGAGGCAAACCCATACCTTGCCCCGATTCCTGGGGGGGATACAGCCTCGTGCCTGAAAAGATAGAATTCTGGGAGGGAAGGCGTGACTGGCTTCACGACAGAGAAAGATACATTTTGAATGATGGACGCTGGACCAATGTTAAACTTGCGCCCTAATCAGAAGAGGCCCCCCCCAAGATCAGATGCCTAGATAGAAGTATCAGCATTGGCCAGGCTTGGTGTCCGGATATCTGAAATTACCCATTGGGGGACTTGTAAAAATATGACAAAGGTATTACTATCCCTTGGTCGAAGGCCGTAATATAATAAAGGTGAGATGGTATGTACCCGGTGATGGAAGATAAAGGAAAGCTGCGGCGGGAGCAAAGCCGGAGGGCCATATCCTTGGCCCTGCAGAATCGTTGGGACGAGGCTGCTGCCCTGAACCGGAAGATCCTGGGGCTATTCCCCGAAGATGTGGACACCTATAATCGTCTGGGCAAGGCCCTCATGGAGCTGGGGCGATATCGAGAGGCCAGGGAAGCCTATGCTAAGGCGCTGGAAATCTCCCCCAGCAATGACATCGCCAGGAAAAACATTCAGCGTCTATCGCAGCTCCGGGAGGCGGAACCGACTAAGGAAGCCAAGGTGGACCTTCGCTTCTTCCTGGAAGAATCCGGGAAGGCCTCGGTGGCTCCTATTTGTAATCCAGCGCCGGCTGAGGTCTTGGCGCAGGTTTCTCCCGGAGACCCCCTTCGGTTAAGGCCAAAGAAGGGAAGGCTAGAGGTCCTCACTGCTCCAGGACAATACCTGGGAGAGGTGGAACCCAAGCTGTCGGTAAGGCTACTGAACTTGATGAAAGGCGGCAATCGGTACGCTGCTGCCTCTGCTGGCTGCGGTGAGAATGGACTGAAGGTCATCATCAAAGAGATGTATCAGCACCCCTCCCAGTCAGGGCGTCCCTCCTTTCCACCTCGCATTGAGGAGACTACCCGCCCTTATCTGCGGGACATAGTCCGACGCTATGAGTTGGAGGAGTCAGAAATCCATGATCCGGCTAGCCCTTCCCACCAGTGGGGAGAAGCAGAGGCCACCTATGCTGGGATAGCGTCCTTGAGTGAGGAAGAGCAGATGGAGGAGGAGACACAACGGAGCGAAGAAGAGGAGGGAGAGCTGGAATAGGGGCAGCGGCTCGTTAGACGGCATAAACCCTTAATGCTATGCCGAGGCCCAGCTCCTTAACCATATAAGTCAACATGCAAGTCCAAGATAGAGTCCGGCCAATCAGGATCGAGGAGGAGATGAGAACCTCCTATCTTGACTATGCCATGAGCGTCATCGTGTCCCGGGCTTTGCCCGATGCCCGGGATGGCCTGAAGCCGGTGCAGCGACGCATCCTCTACGCCATGGAGGAGCTGGGGCTGAGGCCCACTAGCCCCACCAAGAAGAGCGCCCGCATCGTGGGCGAGGTCCTGGGGAAGTATCACCCTCATGGGGACACCGTCGTCTATGAAGCCATGGTGCGCCTGGCCCAGGACTTCAGCCTTCGCTATCCCCTTGTCCAGGGACAGGGTAACTTTGGGAGCATAGACAACGACCCTCCCGCCGCCATGCGCTATACCGAAGCCCGCCTCTCTCCCCTGGCTCAGGAGATGCTGGCCGACATCGACCAGGACACCGTGGACTTCGTGGCCAACTTCGATAGCTCCCTGGTTGAGCCCACCGTCCTCCCCGCCCGCCCCCCCAACCTCCTGCTCAATGGCGCCATGGGCATAGCCGTAGGCATGGCCACCTCTATCCCTCCCCACAACCTGGGTGAGGTATGCGATGCGGCAAGCTATCTCCTCGGCCATCCCGAGGCCACAGTGGAGGAGCTTCTCAAGATCGTCCGGGGGCCGGATTTTCCCACCGGCGCTATAGCCTATGGAGGCGAGGATGGAAAAGACCTCATCTCCAGCTACTCCACTGGACACGGGCGTGTCGTGGTCAAAGCTCGGGCCACTATAGAGGAGGCCCGGGGAGGCCGCTCCCATATAGTCGTTACGGAGATCCCTTATCTGGTGAACAAGGCGGCCCTGGTGGAAAGGATCGCCCTTCTGGCCCGGGACCGGAAGATCCAGGGCATCTCCGATGTGCGGGATGAGTCGGACCGGGAGGGGCTGCGCCTGGTGGTGGAGCTGAGGAGAGAGGCCCAGCCCAAGGTGGTGCTGGAGAACCTATATAAGCATACCGCCTTGAAGTCCGCCTTCTTCATCAACATGGTGGCCCTGGTGGACGGCCAGCCCCGCACTCTGAGCCTCAAAGGGGTTCTCCAGAGCTACGTCGAGTTCCGTCGCCAGGTTATCGGAAGGCGGACCGCCTTTCAGTTGAAGCGGGCCCAAGATCAGGCTCATATCCTCCAGGGCCTGTTGCTGGCCCAGGAGCACCTGGAGAGGGTCATCGCCCTCATCCGCGGCTCCCAGGACACCGAGGCTGCCCGGCAGGCCCTCATCACGGAGCTGACCCTCAGCGACGTCCAGGCCCGAGCCATCCTGGACATGCCCCTGCGCCGCCTAGCGGCCCTGGAGCGCCAAAAGCTGGCTCAGGACTACGCTGAGCTCCAGAAAACCATTGCCGAGCTGCAAAGCATTTTGGCTGACCCCAAGAAGGTGGATGACCTCATCCGAGAGGACATGGACTACCTCAAAAAGAAGCATGACAACCCCCGGCGTACCCAGATGGTGCACCTGGATGATCGGGAGCCCTTGGAAGAGGATCTCATCCACCACCACCGGGTGGCGGTGATCTTGAGCCAGCGAGGCTATATAAAAAGGGTGCCCGCAGAGGCCTTCCGCCTCCAGAACCGGGGCGGCCGGGGCAGCAGCGGTCTCGGGCTTAGGGAGAGCGATGCCGCCCAGAGCCTGCTGGTGGCTGATACCCAGGATAGCCTGCTCGTCTTCACTGAGCGGGGAAAGGTTTTCCATGTAAAGGTTTACCAACTCCCCGAAGATGCCTCCCGCACTGGCCGAGGCTGGCCATTGACCAACATCATCTCTATCGACCCTGGCGACCAAGTCTCAGCCATAGTCAATATGCCCAAAGCCGACCAGCGTATCTACATGCTCCTGACTACCCGCATGGGTCGGCTCCTGAAGACGCCACTGGCTCAGTTCACCTCCATAAAAGGCCGCGGCCTCATCGCCATCAAGCTAAAGGGTAAGGATAGCCTGGCCGGCGTCCTGATGGCCAGCAACGATGACGACTTGCTTCTGGTCACGCAAGGGGGCCAGGCAATTCGTTTTTCTGTTTCAGGAGTCTCCTCCTTGCATCGTGGCGCTGGGGGCGTGAGGGGGATACGCCTGGCTTCCGGAGATCAGGTGATAGGCATGGAAGTGGGGAAAAGGCCAGGCCATCTGCTCGCCGTCACCGCCCTGGGCTATGCCAAGCGAGTCCCCATAGACTCCTATCCGAGCCACCGAAGGGGAAGCAAAGGTGTACTCACTTTCAGACTCACCGACAAGACGGGCCCTCTGGCCGCCGCCAAGGTGGTCTCCGCAGGGCAAGAGATCATGCTCATGTCAGCTCAGGGCAATATCCTCACCACTAGAGCCGAGGATGTCCCGGCCCAGGGCCGGATCACTCAAGGAGTTAGCCTCATGAAGCCCGAGGAAGGAGATGCGGTGATCTCCATCACTTGCACCGACAGCCGCGCCTCGTCGGAAAAGGGGGGCCAGCCTCAAAAGAAGAGTGTCTCCCGGAAAAAGAGCGGGGGCGAGCCCAAGGTTTCATCTTGAACTTGAACTAGTATCGAAGATAGGAGAGAGTCATGCTGAGTTTACGACAGGACTGGCTGGACCACCTGGGAGCCATGCAACAGGAGATGGAGCGCTTCCTGGAGCATTTCTCCAGCTCCAAGCCACCCTCGGTGCGCTTCTCCTCCAGAGCCTGGCAGCCGGCAGCGGACATCTACGAGACGGAGGAGGAGGTGGTGGCCATCATAGAGCTGGCCGGTGTGGCTAGCCAGGACCTCCAACTGGTTGTGCAAAATAACGTCCTCATCATCAGCGGTCAGCGGGAGGACAAACATCCCGAGTGCCGAAAGTCTTACTGTCAGATGGAGGTTTCTTGGGGGCCTTTCCAAAGGGCATTGCCCCTACCGTGCCCGGTAGATGGGGATGCCGCTAGAGCCGAAGCCCACGAGGGCCTGTTAGAGGTCTTCCTGCCCAAGGCCAAGGAGAACCAAGTTCGCAAGGTCACCGTAAAAGAACGCTGAGACCGCCGGAAGTAGCGAAAGGAGACCACCACGATGACCCATCATGGCCATGAGCCCAAGGAGGCTCACCAGCAAATACCTGAGGAGCTCCCCATTCTGCCCAGCGGCGACGCTATTGTCTTCCCTTCCATGGTGGCCCCCATGGCCAGCGATAATCCCATGACGGTTCAAATCATAGACTATGCCGCCGCCAGCGATAAAATGGTGGGCATCTTCGCTCAGCGCCCCAATGCCGAGGGGGCCACGCCGACCAACCTCTACCCCATAGGCACTGCCGCCGTCATTGCCCGCATGTTCAGGCTCCCCGATGGCTCCATTCGCGCCCTCCTCCAGGGCCTGGAGCGCATTCGGCTCAAGGAGGTAACCCAGAAGGAGCCTTTCGGTAAAGGTAAAGTGGAGGTTCTCCTGGAGACGGAGGAAAAAAGCACCGAGCTGGAGGCCCTGGCGCATAACCTGAAGAGCCTCTTTCAGAAGGTGGTATCCCTCTCCCCCAACCTCCCCGACGAGATAGCCATAGCCGCTCAGAGCATGGCTGAGTCCGGTGCCCTGGCTGACTTCATCGCCGCTCACATCAACCTCAGTCTGGAGGAGAGGCAGCAGCTCCTGGAGACCCTGGACGTGGGGGAGCGCCTCAAGCGCATCACTGCCCTCATCAATCGGGAGCTGGAGCTCCTGGAGCTGGGCTCCAAAATCCAGTCCCAGATCAAGGGAGAGATGGAGAAGGGCCAGCGGGAATATTACCTCCGGGAGCAACTCAAGGCTATCCAGAAAGAGCTGGGAGAGCTGGATGAGCGCAGCGTTGAGATCAATGAGCTGAAGGCTCAGATCGAGCAAGCGGGCTTGCCCGAGGTGGCCCGGAAGGAGGCGGAGCGGGAACTGGACAGGCTGGCCAAGATGCCCCCCCAGGCTGCGGAGTACTCAGTATCCCGCACTTACCTGGACTGGCTCGTCACCCTGCCCTGGAACAAGAGCACCCAGGACAGCATGGACGTGGCCCAGGCGGCACGCATCCTTGACGAGGACCACTATGACCTGGAGAAACCCAAGCAGCGCATCCTGGAGTACCTGGCGGTGCGCCAACTCAAGAATGGGGAGATGCGAGGCCCCATCCTGTGCTTTGTGGGGCCTCCGGGGACGGGCAAGACCTCCCTGGGCCAGTCCATAGCCCGGGCTATGGGCCGCAAGTTCGTCCGCCTCTCTCTGGGGGGCATCCGGGATGAGGCCGAGATAAGGGGACATCGCCGCACCTACGTGGGCGCTCTGCCCGGCCGCATCATCCAGAGCATGCGTCGGGCTGAGTCCAATAACCCCGTCTTCATGCTGGACGAAGTGGACAAGATAGGAGCCGACTTCCGGGGTGACCCCGCGGCGGCCCTCCTGGAGGTTCTGGACCCGGAGCAGAACTTCGCTTTCTCTGACCACTACCTAGACGTACCCTTCGACCTCTCCAAGGTAATGTTCATCACCACAGCCAACCTGGCGGACCCCATCCCGCCCGCCCTCCTCGACCGCATGGAGACCCTGGAACTACCCGGATATACCGAGATAGAGAAGCTCCACATAGCCCGCAAATACCTCATCCCTCGCCAGCTCAAGGAGAACGGCCTGACGGCAGAGAATCTAGAGTTCCAGGATGAGGCGGTGCTGGCCATTGTCCGGAGCTATACCCGGGAGGCGGGCGTGCGCAACCTGGAGCGAGAGATAGGCTCGGTGTGTCGCAAGGTGGCCAGCCGGGCTGCCCAGGGCGAGAAGGGCAAGATAGCCATCGCCGCCCAGGATGTGGCCGAACACCTGGGCCCACCCCACTTCCGCTACGAGATGGCCGGGGAGGCCGACGAGGTGGGGGTGGCCACGGGCCTGGCCTGGACCCCGGTGGGGGGGGATGTCCTCTTCGTGGAGGCGGCCGTCGTGCCGGGCAAGGGGAGCCTCACTCTCACCGGAAAGCTAGGCGATGTGATGCAGGAGTCGGCTCGGGCTGCCCTGACCTACGCCCGCTCCCGAGCTCGGGAGCTCAACCTGCCGGAGCATTTCTACGAAAAGAACGACATCCATATCCACGTCCCCGCCGGCGCCATCCCCAAGGACGGCCCCTCGGCGGGCATCACCATGACCGTAGCCCTGGTCTCGGCCCTGACCCGGCGACCCGTGAGCAAGAAGATGGCCATGACTGGCGAGATCACCCTGCGGGGCAAGGTCCTGCCCGTGGGGGGCATCAAGGACAAGGTGCTGGCCGCCCACCGGGCCGGCATCAGGAAGGTGGCCCTGCCCAAGGAGAATGAGAAGGACCTGGCCGAGGTGCCGGAGCACGTGCGCCAGGAGCTCCAGTTCCTCCTGGTGGAGCACGCCGACGAGGTGCTGGAGGCGGCCCTGGAGTCGGCGGAGAAGGAGCCAGCCTCCGCCGCCCGCTAGTTCCTTGTCCCTGAAATGTTCTGAGGAATCCGCTCATCCTGAGCCGTTCGGCTGAGCTCACGACGAAGCCTGTTGGAGGATGAGCGAGCTACCAAGGTCGGCAGATTTCATAACTAATTTCCAAGACAGGACACTAGGTTAGGCGGGAGCGAAATCGGAGGGGGAAAAGGTAATGGGCCGCCCCTTCTGATGCCTGGAAGAACCGAGAGCTATTTGATAGGCGTCCCCGAGCAGGCCTATTTCTTGGCCACTGTCTCCCCGTTGGGGATGAAGAGGCTCGGGAAATCGCTCTCTGTCACCCAGGGGTTGACCTTGCAATTGCGCCCTATTCGGGCGCCCGCAGGTATCCGAGCGCCCTTGCCCACCAAAGTTATCCCGGTGTTTAGATAGCTGGGCTCCTCTTTGTTGGGAGTGCCACCATCTCCGAAGCCGACGCAGCTCCCCTCCCCCACGTAAACCTGCTTGTCCAGAATGCTCCGGTTGATGGATGATCCCCTCTCGATACGCGTATCCTCGAAGATGATGGCGTCTTCCACCGCCGCCCCGTGCTCTACATACACGGTGCAGAAAAGGATGGAGTTGGACACATAGCCATTGATAATGCTGCCTGAGGAGACCAGGCTTCGAGAGATATGGGCCCGGGGACCCACTTTGACCGGCGGATGGGCGTGGAAGGGGGTGCGCACCCTTGTCGCGGGGTCATAGAGGTTGAACTCGGGGAGGTCTACGATGAGCTCCATGTTGGCATCGAAGTAGCTCTGCACCGTGCCCACATCCCGCCAGTAGCCCCGAAAGGGGTAGCCGTAGATGCGGGACTGGCCCAGGAGAGCGGGCAAGACATCCCGCCCCAGGTCTCGCGCCTCCCTGGTGGCCCTGTTGGCTCGAAGACAAGAGATGAGGAAGTCCTTATCGAAGATGTAGATGCCCATGGAGGCCCAATCCCCCACGGGCGGCTGGGCCGGCTTCTCGTGGAACTCGGTGATGCGCCCCTCCTCGTCCAGAGAGGCCATGCCGAAGCGATGGGCCTCGCTGGGAAGCACCTGGACCAGGCCAACAGTGACGTCCGCCTTCTTCACCCGGTGGAAGGCGATCATCTCCTCGTAGCGCATGGTGTAGATGTGATCCCCCGCCAGGACCAGCGCCCGCTCCGCCCCTTGCTCCTCGATAAAGTAGAGGTTCTGGCGCAGGGCGTCTGCAGTCCCCTGATACCAGCTTCCGCCCTCTCGGGTCATATAGGGCTGAAGGATAAAGAGCCCCCCACCCACCCGGTCCAGGTCCCAGGGACGCCCCGTGCCCAGGTGCTGGGCCAGGGAGCGGGGGTCATACTGGGTGAGCACAGCCACCGTGTTGATGCCAGAGTTGACGCAGTTGCTCAGGGTGAAGTCAATAATGCGGTATCTCCCCCCGAAGGGAAGGCCGGGCTTGGCCCGCTCCGCCGTCAGGATACTCAGCCTCTCCCCCGCCCCTCCTGCCAAGATCATCGCAACTGTCTTATCCATGGCCGTCTCCTTTGTCTGCCTGCTATTGGCCCCGTTCCCGTTACCCGCAGGGGATAGCTTGCTACGGGCAGGAAACGAAGTTGGTGAAGACTACTCTAATTATAGAGAGTCGAGCTAGTAAATTAAAGATTAGCTAATATAGCAATAAATCCCTCTCAAAATTAATGGTGAATAATATGAGAAGCTTTGGGGTCGGAGATTGTGAGCAGAGGGGCAGGTTAAGGGAGAGGTGGTTGAAAGGGACTGGTGTTCTTCACTCCAGGGGGGCCTGAGAAGAAAGGAGAAAGGCTGCCAGACAGCGATAGCGGGCTCCTTGCAGGGTGAGGGTGCTTTGCATCAGGCTCACCTGCTCTACCCGGAAGGGACCGAGAGGCTCTGGTGGCAAAGCTTGAGCCGCCTCGCCCAGGCGCCGCCTCTCCCCCGCCGCCGCCCCCTCTCGGACCCTCCCCAGGGTGAGGTGAGGGGAGAAAGAGCGAGATTCCCTGAGGTAATGCAGGGAAGCCATGGCCTCCTCCACCGAGGTCTGGAGGGCCACCAGGGAATCGGGGGCCTTCAACCCTATCCAGAGGACGCGAGGTGACATCAGGTTGGGGAACCCCCCAAGTCCCTCCACCTCCACTATGAAGGGCGATATGCCCTGGGCGAGCTGCCCCAGAGCCTGGCCTATGACCTCCACTTGGTCGGTGGGGACCTGCCCCAGGAACTTCAGGGTGAGGTGGATGCCCTCGGGCTCCACCCATTTCACTGAAGAGAAACGGGGGCGGAGCTGGGCCTGAACTCGAGCCAGCCCCTCCCGCAGGGCTGGAGGCAGCTCTACAGCTATGAAGGCCCGCACCGACTCCACTAGCGCTTTTCCAACAGCCGGCGGGCGTTCCCTCCCAGCAGTAGATCTTCTATTTCTTTCTCCAGGCCCAGCTCCCGAACCCGACCCAGGGCTTCAGCCTGGGAGATAAGGGGATAATCGCTGCCGAAGAGCACCTTATCGGGCCCTACCAGCGATGTCACCAGGGAGTAAATCTGAGGCCGGTAGAGCAAGTGAGAGGCGGCGGTATCGAAGTAGACGTTTTTCAGGGCCTGGGCTACCTCGGGCATAAGGCTGTAGAAAGGAAGCCCACCCCCCCAGTGGGCCGCCACCAGAGGCAGGTCCGGGTAGAGGCGGCAGAAGGCATATAGCTGATCCGGGGTGATAGTCCCTTTGCCGGGATAATGGTGCCCCACAGGCTCTGAAGCGTGTATAAGAAAGATGAGGCCCCACCTCATCGCCTCGGAGACCAGGGGGGTGAGGAGGGCTTCATCCTTTAAGCTGTAGCCCTGGACATCGGGGCGGAGCTCTCCCAGCCCCCTGGCCCCGCCTTTGGCGCACCGGGCAAGCTCATTGATAGCGGCCTCCCCAGCCCGGGGCTGGACGGCGCAGAAGGGGACCAGCCTATGGGGATAGCGCGCCGCCGCCTCCAGAAGGTAATCGTTGGTCTCCACGCAGAGCGCGTGCTCAACCCAGCCGATGTTGAGGGCCACTGACTTCTCCACGCCGGCCCGGTCCATGCTCTCGATAAGCTCCTCGGCGGTGGCAAGGCTAGCCTTAGGGTCAGAGTAGAGGGCGACGAAGGTAGCATCGCGCTTCAGAAGCTCGGAGTGCCGCTCCTGAACCCAGGGAGGGAACAGATGAGTGTGAAAATCAACCGCCATCAAAGGAAATTATAGCACAAGGGCGCTTCTAGGCAGCTTGACCGAGGGGCCACTGGCTTTTATAATGGGCGCAGCGTAGCGTTAATCATGACAAGAAGATAGCTCTATCTATATTTCCATATGGAGCGGGCGAAGGGATTCGAACCCTCCCAAATATCAAGGGCCTCTTGACAGCGGGCGGCTTGCAGTGTATGAAAGGACTGCTAAGCAAGAAGGGCGTCAAGGAGGTGCAGGCGTGAAGGCTACAACTCTTATCATCCTAGCCTTAGTCGTGGTCGGCATGCTGGCAACCGCTTGCCAGAGCAAGCCGAGTGAGGAGGAGCTAAGGGCCTTAGTAGCCGCAGAGGTGAAAACGCAGTTGGCAAGCGTGAAACAAGGGCCACCAGGCCCCCAGGGGCCACGAGGCCCAGCAGGTGAGCGAGGGCTAGCTGGGCCACCAGGGGAGCAAGGCCCGACCGGGCCAGTAGGTGCTCAAGGGCCTGTAGGCCCGCAGGGGAGTCCTGGCCCTTCACCGAGAGCAGAACTACAGGCGGAACTGGACAAGCTAAATAACACCGTATATGGCCGATTTCTACTGGATGGCTTGGAGGCTACAGTCAAGACGCTGAAGACAGACCTAGCCGCCTTGCAAGCGCAAGTCGGTTCCAAGAGGCTTTTCAGCTCTAGCCTGGAGACAAGGGTAAGCAGCCTGGATGATACAATGGCTAAAGTGATAGTGTGTCTAAGAGCGCCCGTTACCTATAATAGCTTTTCTGGCGTGTCAAGGCTATCATGTTTCCCGCCATGAGGCTTGCCTGGGGGTTTCGTCTAGCGCCTCTTTGTGTGTCTCCACCAAGTGGCACACATTCGGCTAGCTTTGGGGCCGGCCCCAGGGCAGCGCAGTTCGGCAGCTCAGCGCACGCCCAAATACCCCAGGCTGCCCCCTTTTCTCCCTATCTTGGCCTAACTCGCCCAGGGTGTTGGTCTCTCCGTGTCCGCCCGTGTTAAGGCACAAAGGGGAGAGAGCTTTGACAGAAGGGTCAGCACGCCCTATAACTGGCAATGATGGAACCATTGGAGCGGGCGAAGGGATTCGAACCCTCGACGTCTTGCTTGGGAAGCAAGCACTCTACCACTGAGTTACACCCGCCCGCATAACGGATTATAGGTGGGGAGGCTAGAGGTGTCAACGGTGCTGCTCACCGGCGCCACGGGGTTCGTGGGCCGGAACATCGCCCGGGAGCTGGCCTCGCGCCAGGTGTCTTTACGTTGCCTGGTGCGCCGCTCCTCAGACCTCAAGCCCCTGGCCGGGCTGCCCCTGGAGCTGACCTATGGCGACGCCACAGACGAGGCGTCCCTGGAGGCAGCTTGCCGGGATGTTCACACGGTCATCCACCTGGTGGCGGTCATCCGGGAACGGGGCCGAGCCACCTACGAACTCATCAACCGTCTGGGCACTGCCCATCTGGTGCGGGCCGCCCAGCGGGCGGGGGTGAGGCGGTTCATCTATATGAGCAACATCGGCGCCAGCCCCGACCCCACCTACCCTTTCCTCCGCTCCAAGTGGCAGGGAGAGGAAGAGGTCAAGGTCAGTGGCATCCCGCACATCGTCTTCCGTTCCTCCCTCATGTTCGGCCCCGAGGACGAGTTCACTCGCAAGCTAGCCCAGCTGGTCAGGCTGACCCCCATCGTCCCTATTATCGGCTCGGGGCGGACCCGCTTCCAGCCCATCTTCGTGGCCGATACCGCCCGCTGCGTCGCCCTGGCCCTGGGGTCCGAGGCTTACCTGGGGCGGACGATAGACATCGGCGGCCCGGAGCACCTCACCTACGAGGAGATGGTGGACGCCATCATCGCTGCCCTGGGGCGGCGCCGCCTCAAGCTCCACCTGCCTATCCCCATCATGAGACCGCTGGTCTGGCTCATGGAGCGAGTCCTGCCCAACCCGCCCGTGACCTCGGGCCAGCTCAGGATGCTCTCTGTGGATAACATAACCTCGCCCGACGCTGTGGAGCGAACCTTCGGCTTCAAGCCCGTCGGGTTCCGGCAAGGCTTGAGCTACTTGAGGACCTGAGCTCGGCAAGGTAGTGTATCAGTTTGGCCGTTTCAAGAGTCCCACAATCTCGCTGACCGTCCAGATTCGGTCATTTAGGCCAACCGTCATAGCTAAAGTCCTATCATAGTGGTTGCGCAGGCTCTTGTGAATACGGGCAAAGTTGTAATTGCATTAATCTCTTATGCCGCCCAAAAAGTATGTCTGGCGCGTCTGCTCCATTCAGATGTTAGCCAGTCACGTACTTACTTGTACTTGCTACGAATCTTTGCCCCAGATAGCGGCCCACCCAGCACAGCACTGATGTAGCAATTATCAAACACTCCGGCGCTTAATGGGAAAGCACTCCACACCATAGATAGCACACCGAGCACATGGTCTCGATACACGTAGCCGACTGCGAAGAATCCTATACCGGCAACCAAACGAAAGATGCGGCCCGCCGGACTGTTGAGGAATTTCGAGAAACCCGATTGATTGAAGGATTCGCGCCATCTCATAGAAAACCCCCTTTGGTGCATATTTTACCCGAGATTTATCTTGGCTCTGGCTTCTTCTCCATGCCCTGAGCATACTACCCCGCTCAAGCATGGTCAACAGCCTTTGATTTCAAATGATACACTACCGATAATAAATGAGGGTAGTCCGCAGAGAACATTTCTACCCCAGCGCCACGGAGAGGGCCTCGGACAGAGTCGCTGCTGGGCGCAGCTCCAGAGGGAGAGGGCCTGTAAGGCGTCTGGCGGCGGTGCGGGGCAGCAAGCAGGCCCGGAACCCCATCTGGGCCGCCTCGGCCAGCCGGCGCTCCATCTGCCCCACAGACCTCAGCTCCCCGGATAGCCCCACCTCCCCCACCGCCACGAGCCCCGGGCTGATCCGAATATCCCTCAGGCTGGACACCAGGGCCATGGCTATGGCCAGGTCCGCCGCTGGCTCGGTCACCCTCAGCCCTCCCACCACGTTGACTATGATGTCCTGGCTACCGAGAGGGAAGCCCAACCTCTTGGACAGGACGGCGGCTACCATGAGCAGGCGGTTGTAGTCCACACCGTTGGCTACCCGGCGCGGCGTGCCGAAGGGGGTGGGGCTGGCCAGGGCCTGGACCTCCACCAGCAAAGGACGGGTCCCTTCCAGAGTGGGCACCACCGCAGAGCCGATGGCTGTCTCCATCCTCTCCTCCAGGAAGGCCCGAGAGGGGTCGGCCACCTCCTCCATCCCCCGCTCCCCCATCTGAAAGATGCCCACTTCATGGGTGGGGCCAAAACGGTTCTTGACACTGCGCAACAGCCGGTATGGGCTGTGGGGCTCTCCCTCCAAGTAGAGCACGGCGTCTACGATGTGCTCCAGCGCGTGGGGCCCAGCGATGGCCCCCTCCTTGGTGACGTGCCCCACCAGGAAGGTGGCCAGGCCCCGCCCCTTCACCCAGGGGCGCAGGTGCTGTGCGCACTCCCGAACCTGCCCCAGGCTGCCCGGCGGCGTCCCCAAGCCCTCCAGTTGCACCGCCTGGATGGAGTCCACGATGAGCAACCGCGGAGCCGTCTCCTGGACCTGTTCCAGGATGGTCTCCAGGTCGGTCTCCGCGGACAGATACAGGCCTTTTCCCTCCAGCCCCAGCCGCCGCGCCCGCATCTTGATCTGGGTCTCGGACTCCTCGCCGGAGACGTAGAGCACCGGCCCGGCAGCCTCGGCCATGAGGGCCGTTGCCTGAAGGAGCAGGGTGGACTTGCCCATCCCCGGCTCTCCCCCCAGGAGAACCATAGAGCCAGGCACGATGCCGCCCCCCAGCACCCTGTCCAGCTCAGCGAAGGGGGTCTTTAGGCGAGGGGCATCGGCAGTGGGGATGCGGGAGAGTTCTCGAGGGCGGGCAGCTCCTGCCGAGGCTGCCCGCCTCTGGGGTGATTCCTCTCTCTGGACGAAGGTGTTCCACTGCTCGCATTCCGGGCACCTTCCCATGGGCTTGGGGCTATGGTAGCCGCACTCCTGACAGATGAAAACCATCTTGCCTCGGGCCTTGCTCATGGCCTCATCGAATCAACACCGGCTGAGCTGGCTTTTGGGGGTGCCGGGCTAACAATATGAGAGTGACGCCTATGGCTGAGGGGATGGCATAGAAGGGGAAGATAGGGCGGTAAGTTTTGGTGAAGTCCCAGACAAAGCCAGTCAAAATGGGCCCCAGGGGGCCGTAAATGAAGGCTTGAGCAGGCATGGCCATGCTGCGTGCCTTCCCCTGACTAGACCGTCCGAAATAGCCGGCCCATAGAAACCCCTGGAGGGGAATATCGCCCCCCCTTCCGATCCCCAGGAAGACAGCAGCCAAGATGATCACAGCCAGGTTGGTTCCGGCCAGCGCTATCAGGGCCATGCCAGCACCGACGGAGAAAAAGCATATAGCCAAAGAATACCTTATCGGTGAGCGCTCCATGATGAAGCCCCAAGGCATTTTAACGGTCAGCGCAACGATGGATATGGTCATCATTATCACAGCTGCCTTCTCGCGGCTGAAGTTGATTTCGGGGTCCGTTAAATAGGGGATGAGGTGCTGTCCGATTACCATCATGCCCAGCAAGCCTAGAGGAGAGGCGAAAGCGACGAGCCAGAAGGTGGGGGCGCGCAGGATCTCCCTGCGGCTCCAGGTCACCTCAGGGTTTAATATGGTCTTTACTGTGTCATCTTGAGGGCGAGGGCTATCCCCATCGGGCAAGAGGCCCAAGTCCTCCGGCCGGCGTCGCATAAACAAAGCCGCAGGTATAACATTGAGCACTATGATCGCCAGACCCGTGACTATCCAAGCATGCCGCCAGTACAGGATTGATAGGAGGTAGGTGAGCAGGGGCGGCGCCACTATGGCTCCCAAAGACTGGCCCATGACGGTAAAAGCCAAGACCCGCCCCCGCTTTTTAACGAACCAGTTGGGCACCACTAGCGTGGCCATCACGCCCCCCAAACCCACGGAGCCTAGAGGCATGACGATGCTCTTTATGACAGCGAAGTGCCACTCAGCTTGAACCAGGCTCAGGGCCATAGTTCCGAGCCCCAAAGCTAAGCCGCCTCCCATCATCACACCCCGAGCGCCGTGCCTGTCTATTATAGGCCACAGAACCATGGCGATGAGGCTGGAGATGGGTGTGTTTATCCACACTGCCGTAGAGAAAAAGCCCCGGCTCCACCCCAACTCCTCGGTCATGGGCTTGAGGAAGAAGGCCGGAGCGGAGTTGTTGAGGCTAGCCATGGAGAAGCTAGATATGAAAAGGGCTCCTACAATGTACCAGCCATAATAGAAGCGCCCTTTAGCCAGCCGGGTAGCGATGGCCATGCCTTCCCTCCCAATGGCCCTGATGTTAGCAGGAAACCTGGGCACTGTCCAGAGAAGAGGAGAGGTTATTTGCTGTTGTGGTCAAATTAAAAAGGTCTGGGGAAGCTAACGCTTCCCCAGATAGTTTAAATTAGAAAGGGCCGAGTCAGGCCTTGGCCAGGGCGGCGGTGCGCACCACTATGTTTCCATTCTCGCAGTCCACCACCGCTGTGTCCCCGGGGTGGAACTGGCCCTGGAGCAGCCCTTCGGACAGATTGTCCTCCCCCAGGTCTTGGAGAGTGCGCCGCTGGGGGCGGGCACCGAAGATGGGGTCGAATCCTTTATCGCACAGGAGCTCCTTAGCGGCAGGGGTGACTTCCAACCCCACTCCCTTCTCGATGAGGGGTTTGGCCACCTGGGAGAGCATGAGGTCCACAATCTGGCGGATATGCTCCCGGCTCAGAGCATGGAAGACCACGATGCCATCGATGCGGTTGAGGAACTCGGGGCGGAAGGTCTTTTTGACCTCACCCAGCACCTTATCCTTCATTTTCTCGTAGTCTATGCGGGACTTGGCGTCGCTGTGCTGAGTAGAGAAACCCAGGGTCGTATCGCGACGGATGAGCTCGGCCCCGATGTTAGAGGTCATGACCAGGATGGTATTGCGGAAGTCTACCTTCCTCCCCTTGGCATCGGTGAGATGGCCGTCGTCAAAGATCTGGAGCAGGATGTTGAAGACATCGGGATGAGCCTTCTCGATCTCATCCAGCAGGATGCAGGTGTAGGACTTGCGACGCACGGACTCGGTGAGCTGGCCACCTTCATCGTATCCCACATAGCCTGGGGGTGCTCCTACCAGCCGAGCCACAGTGTGGCGCTCCATGAACTCGGACATGTCCAGCCGGATGAGGGCCTCCTCAGTGCCAAACATGAACTCGGACAAGGCCCGCACCAGCTCTGTTTTACCCACGCCGGTGGGCCCCAAGAAGATGAAACTCCCAATGGGTCGCCGGGGGTCTTTGAGGCCAGCCCGAGCCCTGCGCACCGCCTTGGCTATGGCGGTGATGGCCTCATCTTGGCCGATGATGCGCCGGTGTAGCGCCTCCTCCATTTGGAGGAGGCGGCTGGACTCCTCCAGCGTGAGGCTGACCACGGGGATGCCGGTCCACATGCTGACAACCTCAGCGATGTCCTCGCTACGGACCTGGGGCTGTTCGCTCTCCTGGCTCTCATGCCACTCCTGCTGCATCTTCTCGATCTTCTCAGCCAGCTTCAGCTCCCGCTCCCGGAGCTCGGCAGCGTAGTCATACTCTTGGGCAGCCAGAGTGTTCTCTTTCTCCCGGCGCAGCTTCTCCAGGGCCGTCGCAGCCTCCTTCAGGCTTACCGGTGGCGCCGACTTCCGAATACGCACCCGGGAGGCGGATTCATCCACCAGGTCTATGGCTTTGTCCGGCAGGAAGCGGTCCGGGATGTAGCGGGCAGACAGGTTGGCGGCCGTCACCAGGGCCTCGTCTGTTATGGTCAGCCGATGGTGAGTCTCATAGCGTTCCTTGATACCTCGGAGTATATCTACGGTCTGCTCTACTGTTGGCTCCTCTACCAGGACGGGCTGGAAGCGCCGCTCCAGGGCAGCATCCCTTTCCACATGCTTGCGAAATTCGTCCAGGGTGGTGGCGCCTATGCATTGAAGCTCTCCCCGGGCCAGGGGAGGCTTGAGGATGCTGGCAGCATCCACTGCGCCCTCGGCAGCCCCGGCCCCCACCAGGGTGTGGAGCTCATCGATGAAGAGCATGCAATTTCCTGAGGTTTTCAGCTCTTCCAGGACCTTCTTAAGTCTCTCCTCGAACTCGCCCCGATACTTGGTGCCCGCCACCAGAGCGCCTATATCCAGAGTGACCAGGCGTTTGCCCTGGATGGTCTCGGGGACGTCCCCCGAGGCGATGCGGTGGGCGATGGCCTCGGCGATGGCCGTCTTGCCCACTCCAGGCTCGCCAATGAGGACTGGGTTGTTCTTGGTGCGTCGGGACAGGATCTGGATGACCCTCTCTATCTCTCGGTGTCGGCCTATGACAGGGTCTAGCTTCCCTGCTCGGGATAGGGCGGTGAGGTCCACTCCTAGCTGATCTAGGAGGGGAGTGCGGCTGGGGGTGCGGGGTGAGTTGGATTGAGGCAGGCTCTGAGAGAGGACACGGTGCACCTCCGAACGCACCTTCTCCAGGTTCACTCCTAGGCTCTCCAGAACCCCGGCGGCCACCCCCTCACCCTCCCGCAGTAGACCCAGCAGGAGGTGCTCCGTGCCGATATAGTGGTGGCCCAGGCGGCGAGCCTCGTCCACGGCCAACTCAATGGTCTTCTTGGCACGAGGGGTTAGGCCTATCTCCCCCGTGGGGGCGCGCTCCCCACGCCCGATGATGAACTCCACGGCAGAGCGCACCTTGTCCAGGTCCACCCCCATGTTGCCCAGGACCCGGGCCGCTACTCCCTCACCCTCCCGTACTAATCCTAGGAGGATGTGTTCAGTGCCAATGTAGTTGTTATTGAGGCGCTGGGCTTCCTCCTGGGCCAGGCTCAGGACCTTCCTTGCTCGTTCGGTGAACTTCTCAAAGCGGCTAGCCAAGGCCAACCTCCTCAGAGGGGGGCGTCATTATCTCCTCGTCCAGGGCTTGTCCTGAGCCTGTCGAAGGGGCCTGTCTCAGGCTCAGCCCCAGGCGCTTCCGCTCCCTATTTATACTAACTATTTTCAGGGTGAGGAAATCCCCTTCTTTGACCACTTCCTTGGGGTGCTGCACTCGCTTGTCCGCCAGCTCAGAAATATGGATGAGACCCTCCACTATGTCATCCAGTCGGGCGAAGGCGCCGAAGGCGGTAACTCGGGTGATCACTCCGCGCACCAGTTGTCCTTCCTCATAGCGCTCTAGGAAGGTATCCCAGGGTTGTGTCTGGGCACGTCTCAGGCTTAGGGCTATCTTTTTAGCCTCGGTGTCCACCCGCATCACATAAACTTCTACCTCATCCCCCACCTTCACCACCTGATCGGGGGAGGCCACCCGGTCCCAGGAGAGTTCGGAGATGGGCACCAGGCCATCGGCTCCGCCCAGGTCCACGAAGGCGCCAAAGGGATGGAGGCTGGACACCCGACCTCGTCGAACCTCCCCCTCTTTGACTTCAGCGATGAGCCGCTCCCGCCGCTGGGCGCGCATCTCTAGGGCCATCTCCCGCTCCGAGAGGATGAGGCGGTTTCGCCTCCGGTCCATCTCCAGGATCTTGAGCTGGAGGGTCTCTCCCATTCTAGCCTCCATCCCGGACTCTCCTGGCCGAGGTAGCATCTGGGACTGGGGGACGAAGCCCGAAGCGCCTCGGATATCCACCAGCAGGCCACCCCGGTTATAGTCCACCACTCTACTCTCCACCGCCTCCCCGGCCTCGAAGGCGCGCTGAAGTTGGTGCCATGTCCTTTCCCCTATGGCTCGGTCCACGGAGAGGATGGGTTGGCCCTCAGCGTTCTCCCGCCCCAGGCTGTAGACCAGAATGCCATCCCCCACTTTTATCCGGGTCAGCTCCTCGGCGGCCAGAGTGTGCATCTCGGGGCTGGGGACGAAGCCCTCGGTCTTGGCGCCGATATCCACCAGGATACCATCCCGATCCACTCGGGCCACGGTTCCCTCCAGGATCTGCCCCCAGCGCAGGCTGGGCAAGGCTCTTTCCTCCGGGAGCCAGCCTATGGCACCCTCATTTTGCCTCAGCCCTCGCCGGGGTTCTATAGCTACCATTTGCCCCCGCCTAAGAAGTTAGTTAAGGGAATTATTCATTTATATTATATGCCAGATCCCAAGGAAGGTCAAAGCTCTTTAGACTTTAATGCTAGCACAAAGCGAGAAAAAAATAAAAGAGGGCTCGTTCTGGAGCCCTCTTTTGGTTGTAAAATCCCGGCAGTGGCCTATTTTCCTCAAGGGGTTGCCCCCTCAGTATCGTTGGCGCTGAGGCGTTTCACTTCCGTGTTCGGGATGGGAACGGGTGGTGCCACCCCGCTCAAACCGCCGGGAAAAAATTCCTGATATTACTACGAAAATGTCACTCCCGAGCCTTTCCTTCTGAAGGGCGAAGAATCTAACCTTTGCCGGGACCCTTCGCGGAGTTTATCCTGAGGAACGAAGGGCTCCAAGGTGACACAGAAGCTGTTCTGAGCAGGATTTAATGTAGGCC
>JACQUD010000017.1 GCA_016210485.1 Chloroflexota bacterium
ACCTGGCCCAGGGCTTGCCCGTGGTCTCTACCCCAATTCCGGGTGCTTTGGACTTTGGGGAAGTCCTCCACATCGGTAGCAATGCTCTGGAGTTCAAGGAAGCGATACGGCTGGCGATGGCCGAAGACAACGACGAGAAACGCCAGCACCGGCTAGCCCTGGCCCAGGCCAACTCCTGGGACGCCCGTTTTCAGGAGCTGCATAAGATCCTTGGCGACTTGGGAATCCTCTGACTTCCACGAATTGTCGCCACAAGTCATGAGTGATAAGCTGTGGCCGTGAAGGCGATCGAGTGGCGCAGCGGCTCAGTGCGTATCATAGACCAGACAAGGCTGCCCCAGGAAACCCTCTACCTGGAGCTGAGAGGCTGTGAGGATGTGGTCACGGCCATTCGAGAGATGCGTATACGCGGCGCCCCCGCCATTGGCATAGCCGGGGCCTACGGCTTGGCTCTGGCCAGTCGTGAGATTGAGACCCCATCTTTACCTGAGTTCTGGCGACGATTGGAGCAAGCTGCGACCCTTATCCACTCCAGCCGTCCCACCGCAGTGAACCTGGCCTGGGCTCTGAATCGGTGCCTGGGAGTTGCCAGGGAGTGCACCAATATACCCACCCTTAGAGACCTCCTGCTGAGGGAGGCCCAGCGCATACAAAAGGAGACCGAGGAGTCAGACCGCCGCTTGTCGCTTCTGGGAGCCGAGCTGATACCCAGCAGAGCCACCATCCTCACCCACTGCAACACAGGACCCCTGGCCACTGGAGGCTACGGCACCGCTCAGGGGATCATCAAAGCCGCCGCTGCAAAGGGCAAAGAGATTCAGGTACTAGCCACCGAAACGCGACCCCTCCTGCAAGGAGCTCGCCTCACCACCTGGGAGCTGTCGCAGCAGGGTATCCCCGTGACCCTTATCACCGACTCCGCCGCCGGCCTGTTTCTGAAACGTGGCGAGGTAACCTGTGCTCTGGTGGGAGCAGACCGCATCGCCGCCAACGGGGACACGGCCAACAAGATAGGCACCTACACCCTGGCCGTGTTAGCCCACGAGAACCAGGTGCCTTTCTACGTAGCTGCCCCCTTGAGCACCCTGGACCTCTCGCTCCCTTCAGGAGAAGACATCCCCATAGAGGAGCGAAGCCCGGAAGAGGTAACTCACATCGCAGGCGTGGCCATGGCTCCTCAGGGAACAATGGTCCGTAACCCCGCCTTCGATGTGACCCCCAGCACCTACATCAGCGCCATCGTCACCGAAGCCGGCATAGCAAGGCTCCCCTACACCCGGAGCCTCAAGAAGCTGCATGAACAGAAATGCCTAAAGTCAGAATAGGCGTCATTGGAGGCACCGGCCTCTACCAGATGGAGGGCCTCACCCAGCTACGTGAGCTCCACGTAGAGACCCCTTTCGGCAAGCCCAGCGACGCCATCACCTTAGGCAACCTGGAGGGCATCCCCGTGGCCTTCCTCCCCCGCCACGGACGGGGACACCGTTTCTCTCCTACCCATATCCCTGCTAGGGCCAACATCTACGCCCTGAAGAGCCTGGGGGTGGAACACATCATCAGCGTCAGCGCTGTGGGAAGCCTCAAAGAAGAGATAGTGCCTCTGGACATAGTGATTCCAGACCAGCTCATAGACCGCACCAGGAGCAGATCGAACACCTTTTTTGACCAAGGCATGGTGGCTCACGTAGCCTTTGCCCAGCCCTTCTGCCCTGCCCTCAGCGACATCCTATTTCAACAGGCTCAGGGGCTCGGCGTCCCAGTTCATCGGGGAGGGACCTACGTGGTCATGGAAGGCCCCCAGTTCTCCACCAAAGCCGAGTCCCACCTCTATCGCTCCTGGGGAGCCAGCGTCATCGGCATGACGGCCCTGCCGGAGGCCAAGCTAGCCAGAGAGGCGGAGATCTGCTACGCCACTCTGGCCTGCGCCACCGACTACGATTGCTGGCACGAGGCCGAAGCCTCGGTCAGCGTGGAGATGGTGTTGGCCAACCTACAGAAGAATGTGGCCACCTCCCAAAGGATATTGCAGCGTGTGATACCTCAAATACCCCTCGATAGGTGCTGCCCCTGCCCATCTGCACTGCAGAAGGCCATTGTCACCGCACCCGAGGCGATCCCTCAAGAGACCCGGGAGCGTCTAGTGTTGCTTATCAGGAAGTACATTCCCTAAACCCCAAAACGCACCGTTGTTGAGTAAACAGATAAATAGGGTTATCATTGGGTAACGAGAGAAGCGAGAGGTGAGGGCATGGTTAGGCAAGGCAGCACCCAACCCCTGGAGCCCTTTGCTCGAATACATGTAGATGAGGCCAAGCGCCTCTACGATGAAGGGGCAATGGTAATAGACGTTCGGGAGCCCGACGAATACGTGCAGGGCCACGTCAAGGGGGCCATCCTGATGCCGGTGGACTCTGTCCTAGCCCGCGTAGACGAGTTGCCCCAGGGCAAGGTACTCCTCTTTATATGCTCCCAGGGGGTGAGGAGCGCCCTAGCCTGTGAAATGGCCGCCGCCATGGGCTATTCCAACCTGTACAACATCGAGGAAGGCACGTCTACCTGGATCGAGAAGAGATACCCCAGCAAGACGGGGATGGAGCCCTAGAGCAAACCGTGGCCAAAGTGGAAATAGAGTAAAGAAATCCGCTCTCACTGGCTTGCAGAGGATGAACAAGAGAAAGCGCTTGGCAATGCTAAAGCACCGGCGAAAGGCCCAAAAGGCTCGACTTCGCACAAAAGCTACCCCTCATGCAGAGAGGGTCTCTGCTAAATCGAAAACACAAGCCCCATGAGCCAACCTTCCCATCTCCAACTCCTGGTGCAAGACCTTCTGAAGCCCCAGGCATACCCCGAACACCCCCCCCAAGTCGCACTGCTGGAAACCCACATCTCCTACCTCTTCCTCACTGGAACCCACGTATACAAGGTAAAGAAGCCCGTGAACTTGGGCTTCCTGGACTTCACCACCCTGCGAAAGCGCCACCACTACTGCCAACAGGAGGTGCTCCTGAATCGCCGCCTCTCACCAGACATATACTTGGGAGTGGTGAAAATAACCCTGGGCCCTGAAGGATGCACCCTTGGCGAAAAAGGCAAGGCTGTGGAGTACGCCGTGAGAATGCTCCAGCTACCCCAGGAAAAGGCGCTGAGCCGCCTGCTCGATACAGATCAGGTCACCCCATCCATGATGGAGCAGTTGGCCCGTCGAATTGCTCACTTCCACTCTCAGGCAGAGACCAGCCCCAGGATAACCCGCGTGGGTGGATGGCCCACGGTGCGCCACAACGTCCTTGAGAACTTCCTTCAGACAGAGAGATACGTTGATACCGCTATTCCCCGCAGCGCCTATCTCGATCTTAAAGGCTACTCCCAGGCCTTCTTAGAAGTCTGCCGAATCCTCTTCAAACGTCGAGAGCAAGAGCAAAAGATAAGGGACACCCACGGGGACCTTCACACCGCGCAAATCTGGTTCGTGAACGGCATAGAGATCACCGACTGCATCGAGTTCAACCAGCGCTTCCGCTATGGAGACG
>JACQUD010000018.1 GCA_016210485.1 Chloroflexota bacterium
GGGCAATGTGGTGGCCATTGCCCAGGGCAACATCAAGCGCATGCTGGCGTACAGCACCATCGCCCACGCTGGATACATGCTGGTGGGGCTCGCGGCCATCGCGGCTCGGGCGCCGGAGGGGGAAGGTTTTCTGGGCCCGGGAAGCGTGCTGTTTTACCTGGGTGCCTACGCGGTGACCAATCTGGCGGCCTTCTTCGCGGTCATCGCCATCTCTAACAAGATCAACAGTGACATGATCGACGACTTTGCGGGGGCAAGCCGCCGAGCACCCTGGCTGGCGGCGGTGTTAGCCCTTGCCCTGGTATCCCTCATTGGCCTTCCTCCCACGGCCGGATTTATGGGCAAGCTGTTCCTGTTCAACGCCGCCATCAAGACGGACCTGGTGTGGCTGGCCGTGGTGGGAGTAGTCAACAGCGTGGTGTCCGCCTACTACTACGTGCGGGTCATCAAGGTCATGTACCTCCAGCCTGCTCCCTCTAGCGACCGGGTGCCCTCCTCCGCTCCCTTCCGTTTGGCTCTGGCTCTGAGCGGTCTGGGGGTTCTGGTGCTGGGAATCGTTCCTGGGCCGCTGCTGAATGCCGCGCAGATCGCCGTTCGTTTTCTGGTGCGGTAGAGGTGCAGTCCGGATGGTCTTCCCTCTGAACACGCCAAATCAGAACAGCAGGGCCTTTTCATTTTCACCCCCTCTCTTGACTCTCCCCCTCAAGGGGGCGAGAAAAATCCCTTCCCCCCACAAGGGCTGACAAGGGTAGGTATGCATAAATTGATGTTTTCAACTGCGGCCATAAGTGATTTGCAACCCTGCTGCTGGAGTCGGCCAGGGCTCCGGCACCAACCACAGCCGTCGCCAAAGCCTCCCTCGACCCAACTGGTGCTGCAACCAACTGAGTCCCTGACGGAAGACGCTCACCTTTCGTCCCTGATGCGAGACTGGTTGTGGCATCCGCAACCGCCCTGGTGGCAGACCCTGGGCGGCGGCATCTTCCCCACGAGTCCCATAAGCCATCACCCACAGCATGGCCACGGCCAGCACCAACCAGTGTCGCGTCACCCTAGTGGGGTCCGACCTTCGGGTGTGCTGCCATTGCCAGCCAATGCCTTTGAGGGCGCGGAAGCCCAACTCGACCCAGACCCGCAACCCATACCAACATACCCCAATAGCTGTCGGGGCCAAGTCGGTCAACACCATCCAGGGTTCCACCTGCGCTTCTCCCCAGACCACCAGCAGGGTCCCAAAACGGTGGGCTTTAGGCCTGCGGAAGACCGTGCCCTGGCCTACCCAAGCATGGCCAGCTCCAGGAACCAACCGCTGGGCTGGAAGCCGACAAGCACCCAGGGGTTGAAAGCTGGTGTTGTTTTTGACGCGGAGCAGCGGATGCCAGCCCAAAGCCTGAATCTGTTGCCACAATCGGGGACTCCAAAGACCACGGTCGGCCAACACCAGCACCTTCATGCTTTGGGGGACTACCGGGGCCAACAGTTGCAGCAAGGTGAGGATCGATGGGAGCCAGGGAGCCTTTTTATTGGCTGGCAGAATCTGCCAGGCCACGGGAATCGCACTGCCCCGATAGAGCACACTCACCACCAGGGCCGCCACCCGGTCGCCATGCAGTGTAGCATCAATGGCCAAGGCCAGTTGCGGTCCTTGCCACCAGGACAGAAGCCATTTAAGCAAAGGGGCAAAGCAGGGCGGGACATCCAATTGGGTCTGGCAAGGCGCTGCCTTGTCCTGACCGTCATAAAGCCACTCCCTCAGGTGTTGGCGCAGGGAATGCCAAGGGCCGACTGCCAACAGAGCGGCAATAACGGCGTTCTGGCAAGCACTTTGGGCCAGAATGGCGCCATAGACCCAAAGAGTAAGACCGCGCTGCTGGGCCGGTCGCAGCTCTGGGAGATGCTGTGCAATAGCCTGCTCCATTTGATACCATTCTCTGGGAAGGCGCATGAGTTCCTCCTGCATCGTTGTTTTGACACCTCTATGATGCCAGAGGTCTCCGCGCCTTCCTACTTTTTAAGATTAATTTAAGACTTTACCTACCCTTGTCAGCCCCTCAAGGGGGAAGGTCAGGATGGGGGTGAAACGAAGCGTTCTGAAAGTAAATCCTTGACAATGAAAAGGCCCTGATCAGAACAGGCGTTTTCTTGACAAAGTTTAGAATTCGGCTAATATTATTTCGATGTATCTGGTCGGGAGAGGATTCTTTCCCGGCTGCTTGAAGGCCCGAGGTGTGGGCCATGACGATCCGCTCTAAGGCGCTATCTCTGTCTGTTCCTTCGGTCACCGTGCGTACAAGGGCCCGGGCCGAAGGGTTGTGGCTGTACGGGTACGGGGCGTTTCAAGGGGCAGTTGCCGCCGCCGACAGCTTCATGCTCTTCTTCGCCGCAGGTGTCCTGGGCGCCAGTGCCTCCTCGGTGGGCCTGGTCGATGCGATTGAGAGCCTCGGATATACAGCGGGGGCTGTGGTCATCGGCCTGGTGATGAGGCGGTTCTCCCAGTATCGCGCGTTGTTGATCCTTTTGGTTGGCGCAGTCTCCATCCCCCTCTTTCTCTTCTCCTTCATTTCCACTCTGACCTTTGCCATTGCGCTCGCCGCCTTCTTCGGTTTCGTGTGGGCACCGACCAGTATTCTCACACCTATGGTGGCAACACAGAATGTGCCCAGGGCCCGCTGGTCGGGCGTCCTAGCTCAGTTGAGCCAGTATGGCGCTCTGGGAGGGGCTGCCGGGATGGTGGTGTCCAGCTTGTGGCTGGCCGTGAGTCAACATCTGGCCCAGCCGGAGATAGGGGTGCGGCTCCTTTGGGTGGTTTTAGGGGGTGTGGCTCTTCTCGCTGCCTTTGTCGTTCACAGTTTCTTGCCTTCCTCTCCCCCCTCAGGGCCACGGCGGGTCTCCCTGGCTGCGGCAAGCGACTGGGTTTCTGGCCAGGGACAGGGA
>JACQUD010000019.1 GCA_016210485.1 Chloroflexota bacterium
AGCAGATGAGCCCGTCTTTGACAAAAACCTCCCAGCTACACGCCATAGAGCAGTTCACGCCATGGCTCGTCCGCACGCTGTAGTCATACGACCACCTGTTCCGGTAAAAGTCTTCCCATGAGCGGGAATCGCGGCTGACGCTGAACCATTTGCTCTTCATGGCCTTACCTCCACCCTTTTAGTTCCCACGACGATCCCTATTAAAGTAAGCCCAACTATGGCCAATACGCCTATCGCCAAAGTTGGTATATACAGAGCAGGTCTGGCTACTGGCGCTGTTTCCCCAGTTCCTAAATAGGCGATAACTGCCTCTACCTGCTGTTCCGTCAATCCAAGGTCCGGCATGGGCATACCGAATTTTTCGACGTTGGCCAGGGCAATGGGATCGTTCTGAGCGCGTTGAATCGAGGGGGACTGAATATGGACTTTCAGCCAAGACTCTTCCCTTCGCTCGGTAACACCCCGGAGGTCCGGCCCGACGCGGACGCCTCCGCCGATGGTGTGGCAGGTTGCGCAAATTTGCTGGAAGATCCCTTCGCCCTGACGAACGCGCTCGTCATCTTCTGTTTGCGCACCAGCGCTTGTAGCCGCAATCGCCCAGAGGGCGACAACAAGCAAGAGCCCCAGGCCTCCTATGAGTCCCCGCTGCCAAAGTCTTCCCAGACTACGCATATTTACCCCCCTCGTCGTTTGCACATCTTCGGACTTCGCCCCGCCCCCTCTGCCCGACAGCCTTCCGTAATTCGGCTTTCCCACAACTTCCCGCTTCTATGGCTTCACTGGGGTGGCGGCACGCCCGCCCTCTCGCTGACATAGGCCAGAAGATCGGCTAGCCGCCGAAAGTAATGGCGGTCTCCAGTATATACCTCCACCACCCGCCACCGCCACTCCGGCTGGTCTGGACGGTCGGTTGGCTCCAGCCATAGTGTTGCCACGAAAGACACGCCCCGATGGCCCGCTGCGCCACTTCTCCCCTGCGCGCCAGCATTCTTCTCGTGCCTTGTTTTCATTTTTACGAGGCCTCCTTCCACCTCACTTCCATTGCAGCTGAGAAATCGTGGCCCTTTTGACCGCCACCTCTACTGAGGGAGGCTCAACCTAGCGCCATCGGCGTCAACTTTGGGACTTGACCCCTCACCCTCCGCCACGCCATACTTTAGGAAATCGTCCTTCCGTGCGGCTTCCAAAGCCGGTGCGGTGGAGGATTGCTGTCGTTGGCGGTGGGAAGGTATAATTACTCCTAGAAGACCGGACCAAGGGGTGGGACATGAGTGAAGTAGGGGTGACTCGAGCACCCCTGGAGGGGCACTTCGCCATCGACGGCAGCCAACGCCTCGTCGAGTGGGATCATGGCGCAGCTGCCATATTGGGTGTGCCTGTGGGCCAGGCGCTGGGCCGACCCTGCTACACTGTGGTGAGAGGTGAAGACGCATTCGGTCGCCCACTATGTGGCCCTAAGTGTCCCGTCTTGAAAACGCTCCGGCAAGGTCACGTAGCCGGGCGCTGCCATGTGCGGGTGCAGGGGGTGCCAGGCCCTCCTTCTCGATTGCTTTGTGAGCTTGTGGCGCGTCCTGGTGCTCTTGGTGGAGCCCTCGGCCGCCTGCGAAGCGCTGACGGCGGGGACCGCTCTCTAGCCCATGACTTGGCCGCGGTGACCACGCTGACCACCTCCTTCTCGCCCAGCTCGTTCCCTGGAAGCATAGCTAGCAGCCTTGGCTATCTGAGAGATATAACAGGGGCCGACTGGGCTGAGGTATTTTTGGCAGAGCCCGATGGCCAAGGGATGGCCCTGACGTGGCGACACGGCCGTTTCCGGAGCGCCTTCTTCCAGAAGGTGCACTTCAGGTTCAATGAGGGCTACCCGGGGATCATACTAGCTACACAGCAGCCCATTCTCACCGATGGACTCGGGGGAGACTCCCGTTTTCTCCGTTCACGGGTGAAGGACCTGGGCTTTCACTGCTACGTTGGCGTTCCTCTCCTTTGCTCCTGGGGAGTGGCGGGATCGGTGGGTGTCGTTTTCCGCTCTCGGCGTGCGGACATCTCACGGGCGTTTGACCTCCTCTCATGGATGAATACGCCTCTTGGGTTGATGGTAGAGGTGGGCCTTCTACGACTCTCGGATACGCTTCGCGCCTTCACCGAGGGCGTATGGGACGAGGCGACAGAGCCCAGCAGGGCTCTTAAGGATATTCTTCACCAGGTGGTCACGACAAGCGGAGCGCAAGGCGGCGTGTTAAACCTCCTGGACGACAAAGGAACAGGCGTGGCTCAACGTTTCATAGAGGGAGCGGCTCCCCGATTTTTGTGCCCCACCCTGAAGAGCGACCCCCGTGCATGTCCTGCGTTAGCCCAGAGGCTTGGGGTCGCCCTCTACGGATATCGAGCTTCCTGGGCACCCCCGTGTCAGCGCAATCCCCTGGGTGGCGGCCCGCACTGCTACTGCATCCCTCTAGTGGGCGATGAAGAGGTCGTAGGCCTTCTCCAGGTGTATTATGGCTCCCAAGGCGGGGGACCTCCCACATGGAACCTGGTCCCCCTGGAATATCTTGGGCGGAGCTTGGGCCGCGCCATCCACAGTGGCCGGGCTATCACCGAGCGCTTGAATCGTGCCCAAGTGCTTGCAAGAGGAGCTCTCCACTCGCCTGAAGTTAGCGGACAGCCATCTCAGCGTGCCTGGCCAAAAGAACGGGAGAGCCTGAGTCCAGAGATCCCCTACTTGGATATCCGGTGCCTTGGCCCCTTTGAACTCTATCGCCAAGGTGTGCGAGTGAGCCCTGAAACTGTGCAACGAAGAAAGGTTCTGACCCTGCTGAAGATCCTCCTTACAGTCAAGAATCACGGTAGCCGGGTGCCCAAGGACACCCTGATCGACCACCTCTGGCCCGAGGATCCATTGCAGGTTCGGACGAGTCAGTTCTACGTGCTGGTTCACGAGTTGCGTCGGCTGCTGGAGCCCGCTGATGCCAGGGGCAGTTGGGTGTTCGTGCTGAACGAGGGTGACCGCTATTATTTCGACCAGCACGGCCCCTGTCGCATCGATGTCCGAGAATTCGAAGCTACTCTCCACCTGGGCCAGAAGGCAGAGGCCGAAGGAGATATGGAGTCAGCCATCGCCGCTTACGAAGGGGCAGTGGACCTGTACCGGGGCGACTTCATGGAGGACGATCCCTTCGCCGAGTGGTGCCAATGGGAACGGGAGAGGCTCCGCGAGGCATATCTGGAGGTGCGGCAAAGGCTGGCAGCCCTCTACGGACGCTCTGGTGCGTGGGAGCGCGCCGTCAAGGGTCTCCGGGCTGCGCTCAGGATCGACCCCCTACGGGAAGAAGTCCATCGGGCCCTGATCTACGCTCTGTGGGCCAGTGGTCGCCGTGACGAAGCGGTGCGCCAGTACCAGGCGTGCCGAGAACTGCTACTTCGTGAGCTAGACGTTGCCCCACTCCCCGAAACCGAACATCTCCTGGAGCGCATTCGGCAAAGGCCGATGCCATAGGCCTGGGTCGCTTTGCACTGTCGGGGGATGTCCTATACTCCGTATAGATTGACCCTGGAGAAAAGGGAAGCGCAGGCTACTCCCCAAGCACATGATGATGGTCACAAGGCAAGAAGAAGGCAGCTATGCTCACTCGCATCAGATATGGGGCTACAGACTGCATGCCCGTTTGCATCCAGGAACGGACTAGGACGTAGGCCTTGTCCGAGTAGGGCTCTGGCAATAACCACTTCGCCGCCGGGCTGGCGTAACCGAGCTGTTCACTGAACCTTTGCTCTCTCTTTTCTGGCTTCACGGATCAGTTCGACCGAGTCACCAGGAACCCGTCGGCCCTGGAAAACCTCCCCTGAAGAGAAGCCAGCCGGTCAAGAGCCTCAGCTTCGGTACCAGGTCAGGCCGCAGAAAGTTCGAGTACTGTCCGCTAATCCCCACCTCAGTAGACAAGCGCGAAGGTCTTCTCGAAAGTCCGAGTTTTACCTTTTGTCCCCAATGGTGGGGCCAAACAGGATTCGAACCCCTCGGCTATTCTACAGAAGTACAGCAGTCCCGCTCAATGGAGTCAGGCTTGGCATATGGATTTTCACGACATCTCCAATGCGATGTCGAACTCAAATAACCTTCGCCGTCAGAGTCTGCCCCGTGGGACAGCCGTCCAGGAGAGGGCATGCGGGGCAGCGGGGCCGCTGGGCGGCGCACAGCCTTCTCCCGTGGGCGATAAGGTAGATGTGGAAGTGGTAAACTTCTTTCGGCGCAACTATGGCCTCCAGTATCTCGTGGGCCTTCTCCGCTGAGACCTTATCGCCCAGGAGACCCAGCCGCCGTGCCACCCGATAGACATGGGTGTCCACGGGCAGGGCTGGCATGTCCAGGGAGAAGAGGAGGACGCAGGCCGCCGTCTTGGGCCCCACCCCCGGCAGGTCCAGGAGCCAGCGCCGAGCTTCGTCCATAGGCATCCGCTCCAGAAAAGAGAGGTCGAAGCTGCCTCGCTCCTCCTCGATGCGGTTCAGGATGGCCTTGATGCGCGGCGCCTTCACCTGGGCCAGGCCACCTAGCTTTATTGCCTCGGCGATCTCCTGGGGCTGGGCCTGGGCCAACGTTTCCCAGCTCCCGAAGGTCTCCCAAAGCCGCTTGTAGGCACGGCCGGAGTTAGCGTCGGAGGTGTTCTGGGAGAGGACAGTGAGGATGAGCTCGGAGAGGGGGTCACGGTGAGTTCGAGGTGAAAGAGGCCCATAATGTTTCTCTAGCCGGCGCATCACCTCAGCAGGGGATAGCTGGGCCTTCATCGTGTCAGGTCAGGGAAGAGAGAGATTACAGCCTGAGGTATCCGTGGGCGTAGAGTGTCTTGTTTTCCAGGACCCGGATGGTCTTCAGTATGTCGCTAAGCTCCGGGTCTTTCGCGTCCCACCCCGAGGGATCGAACTCCTCCCCTGCGGCGTAGGCATCGTAAAGGGCCAAGTAGAGCTTCCCTTTGGGGGTGGAGGCGTCTCGCTTCAGAACGGTGCGCTGTGCCTCCATAAGCTCAGAATCGAAGGGGTCGGCGATGGCCGAGTCCACGCCAGCGCCCATCATCATGATGAAGAACACCCGATTTATGAGGGGCCTTATCTCCGGGGGGGCGCCGTTGGAGACGTTGGACAGGCCGCAAGTGGTGCAGCAGGGGGGATCGGATATTTGCTTGAAAAAGCGGACGGCATTGATGGTCTGTTGGGCCTGATCCTGATTGCCGTTGATGGTGAGTACCAGGGGGTCCAGGTATATGTTCTCCGGTGGAACGCCATGCTCGGCGGCTGCGGCCAGGATGGTGGAGGCCAGCTCCATGCGGGCGTCAGCGGTGGTGGGCAGCCCCGTGGCAGCCAGGGTGAGAGCGATGATACAGGAGTTGTAGCGGGCTGCCAGGGGAAGCATAGCCGCCATGCGCTCCGGGGTGGCATCGGTGCTGTTGATGAGGGGCTGTTTCTTACATACCTTGAGCCCGGCCTCCATGGCCAGGGCGTTGGTGGTGTCCAGAGAGAGCGGGGTATCGGTTGCTTCCTGGACAGTCTCCACCATCCATGTCATAATCTCCGGCCCTGCCTTCCGCTGAGGCCCGATGTTCAGGTCCAATCGCCCGGCGCCGGCCTTCACCTGGCGACGGGCTATGTCCTGGATGAAGGCCCTGTCCCGGTTTTCGATGGCGGTCCGCACCCGACCGGAGATGACGTGGATGCATTCTCCGATGATGACCATGCGCTTACTCCTTGGCAGCAGTCTGGGCCACGGGAAGGCCCAGCTTGAGGATTATGGCCCGAACAGCTTGATAAAGGGGTGCGTCCTCCGGCAGTTCCACCACGGGCGACCCCCGGACCTCGATGGCCTCCAGGGCCGGGTCTACGGGCAGGGTGGCGATGAGGTCCAGCCCCTCCTTTTCGATGGCCTGGATCAAGGTGGGGGAGAGGTCTCCGTTCACCCGGTTCACCGCCAGACAGATGCGCCCCACGCTGGTACGCAGCTCTCCCATGAGAGCTTTCATCCTGCCGGCGGTGACGATACCTCTGAGAGAGGGGTCCGAGACCAAGAGCAGGATGTCGATGTCTCTGGTGGTCTGGCGGGAGATGTGCTCCATGCCGGCCTCGCAGTCTATGACCACATAATCATAGCTGCGGGACATGCGGTCGATGATCTGGCGCAACATGTTGTTGGCGGCGCAGTAGCACCCGGGCCCCTCGGGGCGGCCCATGGCCAGGAGGTCGATCCTCTCTCCCTCCACCAGGGCTTGGCTCACCTGGAGTTCCAGATAGTCCTGCTTGGATATCCCGGCCTGGAACTGGCCCTTTTTCACCTGGGCGGCCATCCCCTCTCTGATGGCTCCAATAGTATCGGAGAGGGATGTGCCCAGGGCCATGTTCAGATTAGTGGCGGGGTCGGCGTCTATGGCCAGGACCGCTCCTTCCCGGGACAGCATCTTTATTATTAAGGCAGCCAGGGTGGTCTTCCCCGTGCCCCCCTTGCCCGCTATAGCGATGGTGGTGGTCACGCTATCCCCTTCTCGCTGGAGTATCCCAACTGGAATCCTTAGCTTCATGATACCATATCACTTTTGATATAGCACTGGCGGCGCTGTCCAGCGAGTAAAAGACGGGTATACCTGCCTTTTGCAGCTTCTCCTGAGTACTGAGGACGCGCCCCAGCCGGTCGGGATGGAGACCCCGAAGCATAACCACAGCCATGGGCTTGTCCACCTGCTGGGCTGCCTCTAGGACAGCATCCGCGGGGTCTGACATCCCTTTTCTAATAGGGAGGTTAGTGGATATATGTATAAGAAGGCAGGAAATTTCCGGGCTTCCCGCCATTACTTTCAGCGTATTGACCAGGCTCTCCTGCTGAAAGACTGTATTGCTGTCCACGGGGTTTCGAACGCTGGAGCCGACCTCAGGTGTAAAGGCGCGGAGTTGCTTTTGCACTTCCTCGGGCAGGATAGGGACATCCAGCCCCGCCCTCTGGCAAGCCTCTGATGCCATGACGCTAGCTCCTCCACCCAGTCCAGTTATACCTATCCCACGTCCGTTGGGGAGCTTGGGGAAGGTGAGGAGGGCTACAAAAACGTCGGCCATCTCATCAAAGGTTTGCACCTGAATTACGCTGCGTTGCTGGCAGAGAGCATCCCACACAGCCCGATACCCGGCCAGGGAGCCGGTGTGGGAAGCCACAGCCCGAGCTCCTGCCTCCGTCTGCCCCCCTTTAACGATGACCACGGGCTTCTTCGCCTCACGGAGGAGGCGCTGAAAGCGCGGGCCATCTCTTAACCCTTCAATATAAGCGCCAATGACCTGAGTCTCAGGGTCATGGAGAAAGTAGTCCAGAAGGTCAGCCTCGTTGATATCCAGGGCGTTGCCGTAGCTGACCACCTTGCTGAAGCGAAGGCCCCGGACTTCTGTCACATCTATAAGGTATAGAGAGATGTTTCCGCTCTGGGAGATGATGCCCACATTTCCTGCCTCCCTAGGCAAATACTCTCCCCAGGAGAGACCTGCCCCAGGGCAGTAAAGCCCCATACAATTGGGTCCGATGAGCCGTATACCCGTCTCCCTGACCAGCCTGAGCACCTCTTTCTCCAGGGCTATCCTGGTGGTATCTCCGGTCTCGCTGAAGCCAGCCGTGAAGCACTGGATGGCTTTAACTCCCTTGGCGGCGCAGTCCTGGATCGCTTTGGGCATGGCTGAAGCCGGGATACAGAAGTAGGCCTGATCCACAGGCCCTGGGACATCCAGCAGGCTAGTATAGGCAGGGAGTTCGGCAATAGTTCCCGAAGCTTTGGGGTTCACGGGGTAGATGGGGCCGGGGAACTTGAATGCTTTGAGGCCGTTAACATAAGCCAGACCCATGCCCCCAGCGCCGGAGGCATCTTCGTTGGTGGTGGCCCCCAACACCGCAATGCTCCGGGGGTGGAACATGAACTCCAGCGGATGTTCTCTGTTATCAGACAAGTTTATTCAGCATTTCTCGAAGCCAGGAACTCATGATAGCGGCAGAATTGGGACAGGGCGCGGGCCGCTCGGCTCACGTGTGGATAGACGGGGATCCCTGCCGCGGAACTCCTGGCTACTTTCTCTGAGATATTGCGCCATCGCCACTCTTCTCCATCATTAGCGGAGCTCACCACTATAACCATTGGCTTATTGGGTACGTGTTGGTGTAACTCCAGGAAGTGGGTTAGGTTTTCGAGGTGAGACGTCGGGTCACGAGGCCTGTTCAGGTCAGGGGTCAACCCGATGAGGAGGTCTATGCCATCCCATTCCGCCACAGTTTTGACTATCTTGGGGAAGGCCGTGCGGTTGCTCAGCGCTGAGGTGTCCACAGGGTTTCGGAGCAGGAAGGCGGTCTGAGGGGCTATCTCCTGAAGCTGTCGCTGAATTTCCGGCGAGAGAGAAGGCATAACCAGCCCGGCCAGATCGCAATCGTCGGCGGCCTGGACACTGGCCCCTCCCGGGCCCCCTATTACAGCTGCCCGTCTTCCACGAGGCGGCGGCAAGAAAAGAAAGGCTATTATCAGGTCCGCTAGGTCATCGGCGTTATAGGCGGGGACAGCCCCTGTCTGGCGGAGAAGAGCTTCCCAAATTTGCTCATCCCCGGCCAGGGAGGCTGTATGGGATGAGGCGGCTCTAGCGCCAGCCCCGGAGTGGCCGCCCTTGTGGATGAGCACAGGTTTCTTGGGCGTAGTTTCCTTGAGCAACTGTAAGAAACGTCGCCCATCCTTGACCCCTTCTATATAGATGGCGATGACCTTGGTCTCGGGGTCCTGAGCGAAGTGCTCCAGAAGGTCGCACTCGTTTATGTCCAGAGCATTGCCGAAGGAGATAACTTTGCTGAAGCGGGCTCCTCGGGGGGAAGCTTTATCCACTATCTCGTTAGTGATGCTGCCGCTTTGGGAGAAGCAACCGACTGTCCCTGCCTCTCGAGGGAAACCTGGGGAATAGGAGATGTTCTGAGCAGGGTAATAGAGCCCCATGCAGTTGGGGCCGAGGAGGCGCAATCCCCCTCGCCGAGCCTGCTCTCCAATGCGGGCCTCCATCTTTATCCGGTCCTTCTCTCCGCTCTCGGCCATCCTGCCGGTAAAGAGATGAAGAAGTTTCACCTCTTTTTGGATACATTCCTCTATCAGATTAGGCACCAGGCTAGCTGGAATACAGGAGATGACGTAGTCCACCGGGCCCGGTATATCTACCAGGCGAGGATAGCATCGGAGACCAGCTATCTCAGAGAAGCCGGGATTTACCGGATAGAATGGCCCCGGAAACTGAAAAGAGGTCAATGTCTCCAGCCAGTGAAGCCCCATATTCGTCGGATCGGTAGAGGCTCCCACTATAGCGATGGAGCGAGGCCGGAATAGTGGCTCCAAGCTGTTTCTCGGAGTCGGGCCTGGGGGCTTCGCCGCAGGGGCTTGAGTCATGCTATGATGCCTCCCTCAGCAGATTCTTCATCGAGGGGAAACGGTCCATATCGGTGTGGGGCAGGAAGGCGGCGGCGGTGAACTCCTCCATGAAGGAGTTGTCAGCGATGAGCTCCAGGTAGGTCATCCTGCCCGCTACCTCCTTGATGGCGGCCCGGGCTTGTCGGGAGAGGAGGGCCTGAAAGGCCCCCAGAGCCGAGGTGTTCCCCAGGTATTTGAAGCGCTCCCAGGGCAGATCCGGCAGAAGGCCAGTTTGGATGGCCTCCTCTACGTCTATATGTCTGCCGAAGGACCCTCCAATGAGCACCTCATTGATATCCTGGGGGGATACGCCGGCGTGGCGCAACATGATGGTGATGCCGGCGTAGATGGCCCCCTTGGCGCGCAGCAGGTTGTTGATGTCCACCTCGCTGAGGACGATGTCCTCACCCGTCCCCGATTCCGAGGCCCAGGCCAGGACGAATTCCTTCCCATGCTCTCCCTCCCGGGCCCGGCATCTCTTTCCCATGGCCTCTCGAATGTAGCTTAGGTTTATCTTACCCGCCCGGTCCACAACCCCGGTGACCCTCATCTCGGCCAAGGCCGAGATGAGGCCCGAGCCGCAGATGCCCAGCGGCTTGACATCTCCTATCACCTTCAGCGTCGGCTCCAGGGTCTTGGAGTGGATGCGCACGTCCTCTGTGGCCCCTTTTATGGCTCGCATGCCGCTAGCGATGCCGGCGCCCTCGAAGGCGGGGCCGGCGGAGCAGGCGTCGGTCATGAGCCAGTCGTCGCCGCCCAGGACTATCTCGCCGTTGGTGCCCACGTCCATGAAGAGGGTCAGCTCCTTCTTTTTGTAGAGCCCGGAGCTGACCACGCCCGAGGTGATGTCGCCGCCCACATAGGCCGCCACCGAGGGCAGACAGGTGACCGAGGCGTTGGGGTTGATGTTAATACCCAGCTCCCGGGCTTGGGTCGGCGGGAAACGGGTGGCTGCGGGCGCGTAAGGCTCCTCCCGAATATGGCGAGGAGGTATTCCCAGGAAGAGGTGGCTCATGGTGGTGTTCCCTGCCATCACCATATCATATATCTCCGTGGTGGCCAGGCCGTTCCTCACAGCCAGCTCACTCAGAAGCTCATTCAGGGTCTGTATGACCAGCTCCTGGAGATGCTTCAGTCCTTCAGGGCGTAGGCTGTAGATTATGCGGGATATGACATCTTCGCCGCAAGATGCTTGGCTGTTCGGGGCCGAGGCGCTGTCCCGGAGGTGGCCGCTGGACATGTCTGCCAGATATACCACCACGTTGGTGGTGCCGATGTCCACCGCCATCCCCCACAAGGGACCTTTGACCTCTCCGGGGAGGATGTCCACCAGACGTGCCCTGTCCCCCGCAGCTCCTTCCAGGATGGCCGTAACCCGCCACTCGCCTTGGCGCAGCGCCTGGGGAAGCTCCCTCAAAAGGGGGAGGGACACCTCCAGCCCAGCGATGCCCAGGGCCTCCTTTGCTGCCCGCTCCAGTCGTTCCAGGTCCGAGGTGTTGTCCTCCAGGGTTGGCGGGGGTATCTCCAGGGTAGCTCGGCGCACCGCTGGCTCCAGAGGCCACTCCAGGCGCACCGTGGCCGCGGCTCGGCTGGTGGAGGTCTCCGCCCGTGCCCGTTCCCGAGGCGGGGGCACTGTCACCACCAGGTCGCTAGCTACCTGGGCCTGGCAGGAGAGGACCCAGCCCTGCTCTCGCTGGCGGGGCGTGAGATGGGGATTATCCTCCTGGCTGACCTGCCCCTTCTCCACCTTGACCCGGCACCGGCCACACCGTCCCTGTCCGCCACAGGGGAGGTCTATGGATATGCCGTTGCGGTCTGCCGCCTCCTGAAGGGTGGTCCCAATGGGGACTTCCACTTCCTGGTGGGAGGGCAGGAAAGCAACCTTGAAGTTTTTTGAAGACGGGGATGGTGTTGACATAATCCATGCGCACCTTTATTGCTATTAGGATTAGCTTGTCCAGGAGCGCTTCAGGTAGCTCCCGATGTCCACAGCATCCCGGGGCCCTACCATTACCTTCCACCCCGATAGCTCTTCCTCCAGCTCGCCTCTCAGCACCGCTACGGCTCCAGGCAGTATCAGGCTCTGGTGACTCACCATTTCCGATATCTTGAACTCCTTGACCGTCTTGGCGATCTTGGGCGCATCGAATTTGCCAGCGGCCCAGGAGGTGAGCACCGAGAGGCCCTCGGTATCCGTCACCATGAGCCAGGAGGGAAATCCGCTGGACTCCACCTCACCGGCTACGGAGAAGTAGGTGAGGGAGAAGTTGGTGGTCACCAGCAGGGGGCTGGTGGGCTTGGGGTTGCCGAAGGGATAGACGCCCGGGGTTACCTGGATGGGCTTCTGAGGGTCGGTGTAGATGTTCATGCGCAGAGTGAGGAGGGGATAGACCATCTCCGGGGAGAAGTGGTCCAAGACGACGATGCTGGCGTATTTGGCTATTTGCTGCCCCGCCAGGAGCGCCTCCTCCTCCAGGCTGGAGGCGGCCTCGCTGGGGAAGGTGATGACGGGATACCCCAGGGGGCGGAAATTGCTCTTCAGGGCCAGGCGCCGAATTTGGGTGAGGGAGACTAGGGAGCCATTGAAATCCCTGACCCCTGGGTCTAACACTATATCCTCTACGCCCGTTTTGCTCACCTGCTCCGTCAAGTCCGAGAGCGGCTGAAGGCCACCAGGCTCGCAGATGGCCACGGGGCACTGGTATTTCTTGGCCAGGGCGGCCATGGGCTGCCAGTTATCCCGCGTGGCGGCGTAGAGCAGAGGCTTTTGGGCCGCCGCCTTCTCCAGGGCTGCCTCCATCGTTCCAGGGTCTGAGGCCATGAGCATCAGGGGCAGGTCGGTCAGGGATTGGACCTGCTGGGCGCAGCGAGCAAAGGCAGCTTTGTCTCCGCTCTTGTTCTGGATGGCGATGCCCTGCAGTCCCATGTTATGGCCCACCCGCTCCACAGTGTAAGTGGTCGCCTCTTTGACCCTGTTAGCTATCGAGTCTGCAGAGTCCGAGTCCGAGACTCGGACCACCAGGGCCGTGGGATGGTAGAATGTCTTCTCATGGCGGAAGAGCACTACTTCATTGCCTACCTGGAAAGACTTGGGGTTAGCCCCCACGGTCACCAGGCGGATGGGTGGCCGAGCGGCAGCATCCAGGGCCTGTTTTGCCTCCTCCGAGACGTAGGGGCAAGCCGAAAGTTCGGCCTGTTTCTGGGCTAGCTTCATGGCGAAAGCCAGGCAGGTGGGGAACTTGCACTCTTTGCAGTTGCTCTTGGGCAGAAGCTTGTAGATCTCTATACCCGATAGCGGCATATCTAGGCACTCCTTTGGCCAGCACCGGCCATGAGCTTATCTATGGTGGCTCTGGCCAGCTCCACGGACCTGGGGTGGCGCAGAACCACGATGTCAGCCCCAGCTTCTAGCAAGGATATGGCAGTGATGCCTTCCCAGAGGATAGCGCGCTCCTTCGCCTGGCCCCAGGTAGTAGGCACCCCTTCCGAGACCCTGGCCTCCTTCTGCCGCCAGGCCTCCTCGCCTACGGTGCATATCATGGGCATGGCAGTCATAGCATCTCCCTGGAGGCCAGCCAGCCTCAGGCGCTCCATCACAGAGTATGAATATTCCAGGCCATAACCCAGAGCGCCAGTGGTAGGATCCATGAGGATAGCGTCTCGGCTCACTCCTACATCGGAGATGAGGATGTTGAGTTGCTTGGCCAGGTTTATCTCGATGGGGGTCTTGCCGATGGCCACGTGGCCGTTGGCGATGCAGGCGGCGGCGATGGTGCGGTAGTTCTTCTCCATGCAGTCGCCGATGGCTAATCGCTGCCCTCGTGCCGCCTCGGCGGCGGCCATGAGCACCTCGTTGTCTTTCTCCGCCACCTCTGGCCCCAGGACGATGACTGGGAGGTCCACCGCCTCTAAAACTTGAGCTACGTTCTTCTTGGCGGCCTCGGCTCCGGTGTTCCCGTTCTCGGGGTGGGCGCTGGACAGTCTCAGAGCGATGAGGTCAGCCCCCAGCTCGGATGCCTTCTTGGCCCAGGCGGCAGGGCTTTTCAGGGCGCTACCCCAGACCTGGCGAAGGTTTTCGGCCCACTCCGCCGGATTCCGGTCATGGACCTCAATGGCGATGGCGGGGCGGTGTGGGATGGCTCCTTCAAAGTGGAGGAAGGGCAGGGTGGCCTCCCCCCCCACCACAACCTTTTTGCGTCCATTCCCCCCAAGGGTAACCTCGTGGATACGCCCCGGCCATTTCTGAACAGGCAACTCTACGGCAGGCAATCTCTCCCTCCCTAAAACAAGGAAATCCCGAAGTATGGTAGCACAGAAAAGGGGACGAGGAAACCCCGACCCCTTTTAGTTCGCTTTTTACCACTGCCTGATTTCGATGGTGAAGCCGTTCGGGTCCTTTATCTCTGCTCTACTGGGTCTGCCCGGGCTAAGAGGCGGTCGGGAGATTTCAACTCCCTGACCCTTGAGATATTCCAGGGCTTTGTCCATATCCTCCACCTCGATGGCCATCATTCGATAGCCCAACTGCCCCTGACCGCTCTGTCCCTGAACGGGCCCGGCCGGGGACAATAGTTCGAGCATGGTATCACCGAGCGTAAGAAAAACGATCTCTTTCCATGGACTTCCCGAGCGCATAGGCAGTTTCTGCTTGACAGAAAAACTCAACACTCTAGTGTAAAAGCCTACAGTCTTCTCCATGTCCAGAGTAACAATCTCAACGTGGTCAATTCTTTTAAACATGTTCGTCTCCTCTGTGCATTTTGGGCTCTCGATACACGTTACCATACAGGGGAGTCAGAATGCCCAATACGTTATCGTAGCAATTTTTATCGGTCAATTACAGGAGAGACGTCGATTTGTTTTTGTATGGTGTAAGATTGATACCGGAATTCCCCATATCAATTCAGTAAAGAGGCCACTGCCTGCCTCCATGCACCTTTGTCAAATATTATGCCTACGAAACACTGTCGTCAACCCTTGGGGCGACTTCCGAGCTGGGTTTTTAACCCAGGAAGGCCGGCACCCCCGAAGCGCCTCAGGCATCTGAGCCACCCCCGGGCAGCCTGTGGTAGCTTTGCCTGGGCATCTCATAGGCCGAAGTTACCCTAGAGAATGGAGGGCATCGCCAGGGCAGGATGTCCTTTCTCCTGAAGGAAGGCCACGAGTTCTTCCAGGGTCTTGGCCGTCTTCTCGTCGGCTATCTTGTCCAGGAGGTCGGGGTCCCCCTCCCGCTGGCACACCTCCTTGAGCTCATCGGCCATAGCCTCCTTGAGGATGCTGCTCATCCATACTACGCGCTTGAAGCCTCCCTCGGCCAGGAGGAATTTCTTAGAAGTGATATACCATTTGCCGTGGCCCATCATTCCTGGAGTTTGGTTGCCGCCGCCGATGTCCCCGGCCAGCGTGGAGAAGGTGGCGCCAAACGGGGTGACGCTGTAGTCATCTCGGGAGACGATCATGACGCCGTTGGCCTCGGGCAGCACCACCATGATGCACTCGCAGCAGCCGCAGGTGGTCATGGGGGAGTCCATGAGGGAGTAGATAGTGAAGCGGCTCGCCTTCTGCTGGGAGTTCTGGAAGACGAACTGGTTCACCCCCTCCCACTCTCCCTTGCCAGGATCCACGATGCTGCCCTTCTTGACGGGCTGGTTGGGGCCGGTGGGGTTGATCTCGTAGGAGGCTTTGCAGTCCAGCCAGTTGTAGGCCCCGCACAGGCCCACCCTCTCCGGGTTGATGACGCAGATGTGGGTAGGGGCGAAGGATTGGCACAGGGAGCAGCTATAGAAGGTGTCCACCGCCTCGTCGGTGAGGCCAGCCATCCTTACATTGCGCTCGTGATAGACCTGGCGGGCCTGCTCTATGAGCTCTTGAACCTTGGGCTCCTCGGTGTAGAGGGTGATTTGGACCTTGTCCACGATGGCGCCGAAGTCTTCGTGAAGTTTGGCGTGGAGGATGTCTCCCAGATGCTTGATGTGGAAGCCCTTCTCCGTGGCCGCGTTGGCGAAACGGAGCCAGGTGATGTCCCGCTGGCCCATGTGCTGGATGCCCTCGGCCCCGTTGACGAAGTGGTGGAACTGGCGCTCCAAGACGGGCTCGAAGTCGGGCTGCATCTTGCGCCCCGCCACTTCCACCCGGATGCCCAGGGGCATCTTGCTGCCCGCAGGGGCGTTATCCAGGTCGGGGCCTATTAGCGTTATCTTGCCGTCCTCTACCTCCTCCATTTTCCTCATGGAGAGCCATTCGAAGCACATTCCACCCTTGCCGCCGAACTCCACTCTCAGATTGGCCCGGCGCACCACCTCACCCTCGAAGGCGGGGCCATAGGCCACGGGTATGTTTATCTTCTGGAGCTTGACCTTCACGCCTCGGATTTCGAGGCAGCGTTGCACCAGGCGCTCGGCCCGCTCCAGGTCGTCCTTGCCCGGGATGTCATCGAAGGGGACGCTGACCACGTGCTCGTATCGGGTTATGCCTGTGGGCAGGATATTGGGGATAAGGGTGTCGGCGATGACGGGGAAGCCGTAGTTGATAGCCCCGGCGGCGGTGGCATATTTTAGGTCGTCCACCTGGCCCAGGGCCAGGGCGAAGGCGAAGCAGCGGAACTTGTTGTAGAGAAGCATCTCCCGGACATTGCCCGGCGGGAAGCCGCCGAAGCTGAAGGCAGCCCGGGTGGCGTAGCCCAGGGCATAGATGGTAGAGATGGTGTCGGAGCCGAAGGGAACGGTGAAGGTGTCATAGCCCAACTCTATCCCCGCCTCCCGGAGCTGATCCACGATGGAGTGGCCGTTGGCGCTGGAGGAGAGGAAAACCAGGAGTCCCTTGGACTGGAGCTCCCGCACTATCTTGACCGCCACCTCGTTGCTCTTGGCTGCCCCCACTATAGCAGCGAAGCCGGGCATCCGCCCGTCCACCATCTGGATGCCCCAGGATCGCATTTGGATGTCATCGATAGGGCCGTTGTAGACATAGCCGTCGTTCTTCTCGGGCTGTTCCCCCTTGGCGAACCGGATGGCCTCAATGGCCTCCTCGGCCAGGAGTGTGGCTACGCCGGCGTCCAGGGTCTCCCCCAGATATGGCAGCCACAGGCTCTCTCTAGGTAAGGGGGGGACAAGGCCCCGGGCATGTTTCAGCACGGGCTCCAACTCTCCCAGAGTCTTCACCTGTTGGCCAGTGAAACCCAGGATGACGGGCAGGTGGTAAGCAGTGTTGGGGAAGGCGACAGATGTTTGGGGGCCCATCTCCTTGGTAGCGGCCTTCAGCAGCTTCTCGGCCTCGGCGACAATCCCCTGGGCACCCCGGATGGCTGAGGTGGCGATATAGCGAGACATCCTGCCTCCTTGGGTGTTCTAAGTTAGGTCTAATTTATATGATACAGCAAAAGCTAGTATCGGCGAAAGTCGCCGGAGAGCTTGGCATCCACTGGGTTGGTCTCCACCATTCGCTGGGATTGGGAGAAACCCGGGCTCTGGCTCCATATGGCTGGTCGGGACTTATCTTTGTCCGCCTCAGCCTCTCGGAGGATCTGGCGGGCCTCGGCCTGGCGCTCTTCCTGTGTGTGGACGCTGACCATGATGCCCCCCAGGGACAGGCCGAACTCGAAGTAGAGATAAAGCTCCGGAGATATGCCCAGAGCTTGCTGGAGGGTTGTCACCGTGTCCTTGGCCTGGGCCCGGGTGGTGGCGATGGGGCCTAGGGCCACCGTCGGCCCTACGCCAGGAAGCTCCACCTCGGCCATGGGGATGCCATTGCTTCCAACAATGGCTTTCATCTTGGATTTATCCGTCAGGAGCAGGCCGATCTCGTCCTTGGAGTAGCCCCGAGATAGGAGCTCCTTAGTTGCCTTTCCCGCGCTGGCGGGGTCCTTGAATAGTTTGACGATACTTTTAGCCATCACACACCTCTTACTTCCCTGCCAGGCTTGGCTGGTCAGGTGTATTCCGAATTTTTCTATTTATATCACAGGTTTTTGTTCTTGGCAACCCCCGATAGGGGCCTTTTCTCAAAACTGCCTTTTCTACCTGGAAACATCTTCGTCGAAAATTCTACGATGCGATAATATTTTAGCAAGTTTTCTTGATGTGGTCAAGGGCCCGGATGTCTCTCCTTGACAATGGGCTTTTGGGTATAGTATAAAGGCATTAAGGTCTTAAGAAGGCTGACTCTCCGAGCCCCTGGCTCTAATGGTGGTGCCTATGGGTCGGGGGCCTGTAAACAGGCAGGGAAGGAAACGAACCTGCCCCCCGATTTGGAAAGGAGAGGGATGTCTCTGCGCAGTTTGCGCTGGAGGCTTGGTGGTAGGGCTGAGCCTCTTTTTGTCTGGAGTACCTTCCGGTTCAACCTCCAGGAGCTGGGAGGTGGGTTGGGGGATATGGGCACCCTCTTCCCGCTGCTGGTGGCCGCAGCCCTGGTCAACGGCCTCAGCCCTCAGGCCATGCTCTTGGGCGCCGGCCTTTTCTACATAGCGTCAAGCCTTTACTATCGCCTGCCCCTGCCCGTTCAGCCTCTGAAAGCCGCATTGTCTGTAGCCATAGCTGTGGGCTTGCCTGCCGCGACGGTGGGGGCGGCGGGCCTGCTCATGGGAGCCATCCTGCTCTTTCTGGCTGCCACCAACTTGATCACTCTCATTGCCCGCTGGTTCCCCAGGTCGGTGGTAAGGGGGATACAGCTTGGGGTGGGGCTGCTACTGGTGCAAAAGGGAGCGACTCTGATGGTCAAGCCAGTGGGAATGTCTCCCGGCGTCTCCGTAGGGGATTGGCCTGTCCCATGGGGCCTGGTCCTGGGGGCGGCGGCGTTGGCCATGGTTGCCCTGGGGCTGCGCTGGAAAGCGGTGCCATCGCCTCTGGCTATCCTGGGTCTGGGTCTGGGTTTGGGGATCTTCCTGGGGCCAGGCATCCCTTGGAGCGAAGCTTCACCCGGCTGGCCCGGAGTCGACCTGCCGGGAGGTGCTAACTTCCTCTCCGCCTTTCTTCTGTTGGTGATTCCCCAGCTTCCCCTCACCCTGGGAAACTCTGTGGTAGCCACTGCCGATACCGCCGTCGGCTATTTTGGCCCCCGGGCATCTCGAGTGACTCCTCGGGCCCTGGCCACGGGCATCGGGCTAGCTAACCTGGGGGCAGGGTTGGCGGGGGCTATGCCCATGTGTCAAGGCTCTGGAGGCGTTACCGCCCACTACAAACTGGGGGCCAGGACCGGGGGCGCTACGCTGATGTTCGGGGGCCTTCTGGTGGCGGTGGCCCTCCTGGCGGGCAGCGCCTTGCTCCCCCTTCTCAGCCTCATCCCTCTGTCCATCCTCGGGGGCCTTCTAGTGGCGGTGGGAGGCTATCACGCCTTCCTGGCGCGGGATCTGCCCTTGGGCTCCTCTTTGTTGGTGGCATTCTCGGTGGCCCTGGTATCTCTCCTGGTCGATAACCTGGCGGTGGGGTTTGGGGTCGGCATCGCCCTCCACTACGGCCTCCAATGGTGGAAGAGGACGCGCCAAGCTATCTGATAGGCTGGGGTTGTCCTGCGTCGGCGTTTAGGACAGGGCCCTCCCCAGAGTGATAATTATAACGCCTGCTACCACCAGGGCTGCCCCCAAGACCACTCGAAGTGTCACCTTCTCCAAGCGTTTGAGGAAGAGGTGCGCCCATAAGATAGTAACTAGGGGATTGATGCTGGTCAGAGGAGCTACCACTACCACTGGGGCCAGGCTCAGAGCGTAGAAATTCGACATCATACCTATGGAGGAGGTTATACCGGACAGGACAAAAAAGAGATAGGCCCGTCTGGGCACGTGGGAGAAGGTTCGCGCGGTGGTCACTGTCTGCGGGAGAAGGGCCAGGGTTCCCCAGAATAAAGACAAGGTAGCCCCTACTAAGGGGGGCGCCAGCTCCGAGGACATCCCTTGACGTATGAGGACGGCGCTACTTCCGTAGCATATGGCAGCAGCTAGGGAATAGAGATAGCCTCCGCTGAGCTTGAGATTCATCTCGGCTCACTGCTGGTGATGAGGTATAGGCCGGCGAAGATGGAGATAGCCCCCAATACGGTGATGGGAGTAGGGGTTTCCCCCAGGAAGACCAAGGCCAGCAGCATAGCGAAGATGGGGCTGGAGGCGATGATGGGAGCGGCCCGGGAAGCTCCCACCTTCTGGATGCCACTGTAATTGAAGAACAGGGCCAGGGGGAAGTTGAGGATGCCTACTCCGGCAAAGAGGAGCAATGCTTTCCAGGGAAGCTCTACCCAGGCCTGGGGCTCCAGGGTTGTAGACAGAAAAGCAAGGATGGCTAGCCTGGCGAACATGGAGATGACAGAGCCCTGGACAGGCCGAAGATACTGGAGACCAAAGCGGGCAAAGACGCTGCTCGTCCCCCACGCGGTTCCTGCCAGGAGTGCCAGGAGCGACCCTAACATGGCGAGGCCGCTAATGTTAGCGGTGGAAGGCCCGAGGGCATAGGAGGTCCAGGTCTATATTGCTGCGGGCAGTCCTGATGCCCGGTATAATGAGAACGTTTGGGTAAAGGCAAGAGGCATCTCTTTAACTTCATATGCAAGGATTGCTCTCTTGCATTGCTTTCAGTAATTGTGGTCGGTGATGGCGATGCCGTCCAGCCCGCGTCCCTTGTTCTGGGTTACGATGTCGTCCACTATGTCTTCGGAGGTATGAGCAAAGTTCAGGGCCTCTAAATAGTGAGCACGTAGCTCTAGCTTCACTCATATTTCCTTTACCCTGGCATCTATAGTTGGTGAAAGCCGTTTCGTAGTATACGGGAGAACTTGGCTAGGTTGCAAGGGGCCACGAACAGCTCCAAAAGCTAGCTCATGCCCTTGACTTTTGTCCGAAGCCCGTGAGACAATTCTATACTGCTGTTGGGCAGAGGATTCTTTTGGGGTTGCAGCATCGGATTGCCACGTCTCTTAATTAATCTCCCCATACTTCACGCTGTGGAGGATATGGGTGCGCTGGGCGCTCGCCTGGAGGCATCTCCGCCCTTCTTGAAAGATGCCGCTACCTTTTGGGAACATGTGGCTCGGCGGGTCCAGAGCCTTCCTCTGAACTGGAGCCAGGTCAGGGTGTACCAGGATGGCCTGCCCGATGTCCCTTCGGCCTCGATAGCCCGTATTCTGGAGAAGGCGGATACCCCTAACTACAGGCTGCTCCGCTGGTTGGAGAGACAAGGGGCAAGGGTGATGGGGACGGAGTCCCCAGCGCTGCTCCAAGAGGAGTATGCCTTGCTGGAGGCGAGGCTGCGGGAGGAGTCTGATGATGGGCCGGCCCAGCGCCGCTACGCTGGCCGGGCATCCTCCCTTCTCCAGGAAAGGGACAACTATATTGCCCGGCGTATAGCCGATACCTTGAAAGAGGGTGAGATGGGCCTTCTATTCCTGGGGGCAGCTCATATTGTGCGGGACAAGCTCCCGGCAGATATACGGATGGTCTCCTTGGAAGAAGTGAAAGGGCCCTTAGCGGGCTGAAGGCTGGGATGGGTAGGTAGAAGTTTGGGAAAGCGAATCAGCATATTGGTAGTGGATGATCATACCGCAGTTCGGGAGGGTTTGAAAGCAGTGCTGGTGCTCCAACCGGATATGGAGGTGGTGGGCGAGGCATCCGATGGAGCCGAGGCTATAGCGGAGACGGCACGGCTTCAGCCCAACATAGTAATATTGGATGTGCTCATGAAGCCCATGGGAGGCATAGATGCCTGCCGGGTTATAAAAAGCCGGTGGCCTTCCATCAAGGTGCTCATAATGTCTGAGCTTAAGCAAGCATCTATTATAAGAAGGGCGGTGGTCGCTGGGGCGGATGGCTACCTGAGCAAAGAGGTCAACATGGAGCTGGTGTGCCAGGCCCTCAGAACCCTCCATGCTGGCGGCATGGTCTTGCCGGGAGATATGGGGTCGCGCCTGGTTGGCGAGGGAGAGCCGTGAAAAGATTTGTCGTTGTCCGCTACCATGAGATAGGGCTGAAGGGCAAGAATGCCCCTTTCTTCTTCAATCAACTTCTGGCCAATCTTAGAAAGGCGTGTTACGGTCTGGGGGTGGAGGGGGTGAGGCGTGGACATGCCATGGCAGTGCTCAGCCTCTCCCCCGAGGCCGAATGGGAGCAATTGAAAGAGAGGCTGGGGAAGGTCTTCGGGGTGGCCCGGTTCTCCCTGGCCTTCCATACCGAGGCTACCCTGGAGGCCCTGGAGGTGGCCATCCTGGAAGAGCTCAAGAGGCTAACCTTCTCCTCCTTCAGAATCACTGCCAAGAGGGAGGACAAAGCCTTTCTCCTCACCTCCCAGGACATCAATCGAGAGTTGGGCGCTAGCATCCAAAGGGCCACCGGGGCCAGGGTAGACCTGCACCACGCCGACCTGGATATAGCTGTGGACATCCTGCCCAGGGAGGCTTATTTCTCCTTCCAGTGGGCTCCAGGGCCGGGGGGCCTGCCCGTGGGCACAGGGGGAAAGGTAATCTGTCTGCTCTCCGGAGGCATAGATTCCCCCATCGCTGCCCTGCGCATGATGAAGCGGGGCTGCCAGGTGGTCTTCGTCCACTTCCACGGCTTCCCCCTGGTGGAGGGAACTTCCCGGCATAAGGCAGCGGAGCTGGTGGAAATCCTGAACCAGTATCAGTATTCCTCTCAGCTTCATCTCATCCCCTTCGGCGATATCCAGAAGCAGATCATTGTGGCTACGCCGCCTCCCTATCGGGTCCTCCTTTATCGGAGGATGATGCTGCGCATTGCCGGAGAGGTGGCCCGTCGGGAGAATGCCGGGGCCCTGGTTACAGGGGACAGCCTGGGCCAAGTGGCCTCCCAGACGCTGGAGAACCTGGCGGTCATAGATAAAGCTGCCTCCATGCTGGTCTTGCGTCCCCTCATTGGGATGAACAAGCAGGAGATCATAGACCAGGCCCTCCTCGCCGGCACCTACGAGACCTCCATCATCCCCGATGAGGACTGCTGCCAGCTCTTCGTGCCCAAGCACCCAGTGACCCGAGGCAGCCTGGAGGAAGTCCATAGCCTGGAGGTCAACCTGGACATCCCCGCCCTGGTGGCCCAGGGGATGGTGGGGGCGGAGGTCAAGGAGTTCTCCGTTCCCGAGGGTTTGGCTGTAGGGCCTTCTCCAATAATCTAGGGTGGCACTTCCTTATTGTAAATCAGCGTATGTAAGGGTATAGCCTGTCTTCCCGCTCACCTTGAGCCTGTCGAAGGGTGGGAGGCTATTTTAGGGCATTGACAACGTGTCTATGCAATGACTTGAGCGTTATCGCCGCGCTTGGGCTCCGGGAGCGCGCCGGCGTGACATCGCCTAGATGGATGCGGCCTTATGGAGCTCACTCACAATCTCCTCCAGCTTCTCCAGGCTCACCTGGTGCTCTTGGGAGATGCGCTTCAGCTCATCCTGGGGCACTTCCATTGCAAAGGCGTGGCCGGATTTCACCAGAGGCCCCCAGGGCTCCTGCCTCACCTGGAGGCGCACTATATCCCAACGGCTGTAGTGTCCCAGCAAATCGAAGAGAACCTTGGCCAGCTTTATTTGACTAGCCTGGCAATCGGCATAGAGTAGCGTCTCCTGGCCGAAGTTGGGGCCGGCCATAAAGCGGCCAAAGGGGTTGACCATGGCGCTGCCGCCTACGGCGGCGCTGCAGTTCAGGTGGTGGCTGGAGACGAGGTGATGCCATTTCTCGGGGAAGTCCTGAGGGCGGAGCAAACTGCCGGCACTGAGAACGAAGCACTGGGCCTCCAAGGCATAGGAGCGGATGAGGGGGTAGATGGGGCAGGTGCCTCCCTGGGGATCAGTCTCCGGGTCCATGAGGGTAGCCTGGCTATGCCCGCTCCAGGCCCCAGGCCACACAGCGATGTGGAATTCCTCGCCCTGGGACATCATGGCCGCCTTCATCAGCACCATCATGTTCTCCCCGCAGATGAGGCCTCCGATGCGGCCGATGTCCGTATCCAGGACGAAAAGGTCGCTGGCATCCCCCCATCCCCAGTAGGTGCGCTCCGTGTAGGTGGGCATGAGTTTGCGGTGACGGCCCAGCAGCCGGCCGTCCCGCCCTAGGAAGAGGAGAGTGTTGTAGATAGTACGGCTGCCGGGGCGGTTGTCCAACTCGTTGATGCCGATGGCGGCATACACCCCAGCTTGGCGGCAGGCCTGACCCAGGACTTCGGTATCCTGGCTGCCCACCACCACGGCATTATCCTGGAGGGCTAGCATGTAGGTCGACCACTCTTTGGGGGGGCTCTCCCAGCCACCGGTATACCAGGCGGGGTAAGCGGGGATGAAGGTCTCCGGGAAGACCACTAGCTGGGCGCCGTGGCTGCCTGCCTCTTGGAGAAGGTGGCACACCTTGTCTATGGTTCTGGCCTTGTCCATGAAAACGGGGGCGGCCTGGGCCACGGCCACCCGGACCTTGTCGTTTCCGCCGAGGAGCTTCTTATCAGGCATACAGGCCTCCTTTAGTTTATAATATATTATATCCATAATTCCTATTGTTTTCCATTGACATAGCTTGGGTTGGAGAATAAGCTAAAGGCGAGGAAGGAATAGTCATGGAAGCGGTCATCATCGATGGAGTCAGAACCCCCATCGGACTGGGACATCCTGAGAAAGGGTGGCTTCGGAAGGTCCGGGGCGACGACCTGGGGGTGGTGGCGGTAAAGGCACTCTTGGAGCGCACTTCAGCGGACCCTACTGTAGTGGAGGACGTTATTTTCGGGTGCGCCACCCAGACTGGAGAGCAGGCTATGAACGTGGCCCGCTATATGGCCCTCATGGCTGGCCTCCCTTATGAGGTGGCGGGTCAGACCATAAATCGCCAGTGTGCCTCGGGGATGACAGCCCTCCATGCCGCCGCCCAGGCCATAAAAGCAGGCTGTGGGGATGTCTTCATCGCCGGAGGTCTGGAGAGTATGAGCCACCTGCCCGAGGGCACCGGGGCCGACCTGAACCCTCGCCGTTTCGATTTCGCTGATCCCTCCGCCGCCTCCATGGGCCTCACCGCCGAGAACCTGGCCCGGGCATATGGCATAAGTCGTCGGGAGCAGGAGGAGTTCGCCCTCTGGAGCCATCGCCGGGCAGTGGCGACGCAGCGTGAGGGACGGTTCCGGGCCGAGATGGCCCCGGTGGGGGCTCCCCAGGATAGTGGTGCCCCACAATTAGTGTGTCGGGACCAGCTCCCCAGGGAGGATGCCTCCCTCGAGGTCATGGCAGCTCTGCCTCTCATCACCCATGAGGGGGGGACGATAACCATAGCCACCGCCTGCCGTCCTGGGGATGGTGCCGCAGCCTTGCTGGTGATGTCGGCGGGGAAGGCCCGCGAGATGGGGCTGAGGCCTTTAGCCCGCATCAGGGCCATGGCCGTGGCTGGGGTGGACCCCAAGCTCATGGGGCTGGGGCCAGTGCCCGCCGCCAGGAAGGCCCTGGCCAGGGTCGGCCTCCAGGCCCAGGACATTGACCTCTGGGAGGTCAACGAAGCCTTCGCCGTGGTGCCCCTCGTCTTTATTAAAGAGATGAGGATAGATTCGGAGCGACTGAATGTCAATGGGGGGGTGCTAGCCCTGGGCCATCCCATGGGTTGCACCGGGGCCAGGATGGTAGTTACTCTGCTCCATGAGATGGTAAGGCGGCAAGCTCGGCTCGGCCTGGCTGCCCTGTGCGTGGGCATGGGGCAGGGCGTGTCCACTATTATCGAGAGATACGAGGGCTCGTAGCTCAGCGGCAGAGCGCCCGGCTCATAACCGGTTGGTCGCAGGTTCGAACCCTGCCGAGCCCATTGTAGCCGGAGGTTAAAGCGTGGCTGAACTTCAGGTGGAAAACTGGCCCGACCTCAAAGACCCCTGGCTGGTGGCGGCCTTCGATGGCTGGCCCAATGCCGGTGGGGTGTCAATCCAGGCACTACAGTATCTTAGGGACAAGCTGGGCGCTGCCAAGTTCGCCCAGATAGCCCCCGCGGAATTCTATGGCTTTGCTGTGCTCCGACCCATCACTGTCATCAAGGAAGGGTTGGTCAAAGGTGTGAAGTTCCCCACCAACGATTTTTACGCCTGGAAAAACCCCGCTGGCGGCCGGGATCTCATCCTGTTCCTGGGGACGGAGCCTCATCTCCGCTGGCTCCAGTACCTGGACTGTGTGTTCCAGGTGATTAGCCAGTTCCAGGTGGGCCGCACTATTTCCCTTGGCTCTACCTTCGATAAGGTCCCGCATACTATGGAGCCCCGCCTCAGCTCCAGCGTCAACGACCCGGCCATTATTCCAGAGGTAAAGGCCCTGGGGATAGGTCAAACGGATTATATGGGGCCGTGCAGCATCCACACGGTCATGCAGGAAACCCTGAAGGAACGGCATGTCCAGTCTTTGAGCTTGTGGGGCCATGTGCCTCACTATCTCCAGGTAGGGAACCCCCAGGTAACCCTGGCCCTCCTGACCAAGCTGCTCCATCTGCTGGCGGTGGAGGCCGACCTTACGGAAATCCGGCGCAGCAGCCAGGAGTTCCGGGACATGTTGAACCAATTCATGGCTCAAAAGGCCGAGCTTCAGGAATATGTGCGCACTCTGGAGGAGGAGGCACTGAGCGAGAGAGGGCAAGAGGGGTCGCCGGAAAGGGCTGAGCGGTTGATGCGGGAGGTGGAAGACTTCCTGCGCCGGGAGCAACATCGCCCCGAGGGCGATGGCCCAGGGGCAGGTTGAGATGGCACAGTCCGAAGGCCCCGCTTTCGGAGGAACTATGAGGGACCTTAGACAGCTATATGACCTCCAGCTCCTGGATTTGGAGGTGGACTCCCGAAAGGAGGCCCTGGCCCGGGTGGATGGCTCCCTGGTAGAGAGCCAGGAGCTTCTGGAGGCCAGGGAGATGTGGAAATCCCTGTCCCAGGAGCTGGCGGGACTGGAGCGACAGCAGCGAGACCAGGAGGGGGAGCTTCAGAGCCTGCGTTCCAAGCTTGTCCAGGAGGAGGCCAAGCTTTACGGTGGTTCCGTCAAGAACCCTCGGGAGCTGGCAGGCCTTCAGGCGGAGGTGCAAAGCCTGAAGGCCCAGGTGGGGCAGTGGGAGGACAAAATCCTTGATATAATGGCAGGCCTCGAGGACCTCGTGGAGCGGGAAAGGTTGCAACGGGCTAGCCTCCAGGGGATGGAGGTGGCTTGGGCGGAAGAGGAGGCCCGGCTCCGCGCGGAGCGTGAATCTTTGCTGGCTGAGATAGACGATTTGGAGAAGCGTCGTATCAAGTTGGCCAGCCTGGTGGAGGGCGATATCCTGGGCCTTTATGAGAGGCTACGCCGGACCGGGCAGGGGCGGGGAGTGGCCAGGGTGGAGGGGGGCATCTGCCAGGGGTGCCGGGTCAACATACCTCTGCACGATATCCTGCGCTCTCGCTCAGGCAATGACCTGGTCCGATGTAGCAACTGTGGCCGCATATTGTTTGTTACCTGATAAGGCTATACTCGATGCACCTTGACCAGGTTTGTGCTGCCTGGGACAGCAAGAGGAAGTCCGGCAGTAATGATTATAAGGTCACCTGTTCTAGCAAGGCTCGTGGTCATGACGATATCTCGCGCCTGCTCGAATATTTCCTCCAGGCTGAGAGATTCAGGCATTTTTACAGGGAGGACCCCCCAGGCTAGGGAAAGCCGATGCAGGACGTTCTCTGACGGGGTCACCCCTATGATCGGCTGGCGAGGCCTGTATTTGGACACTCGCAAAGGTGTGGTTCCCCCCATTGTGAAAGCTACAATGGCTCGGGCTCCTACTTGATAGGCTATCTGGCAGGCTGCCCTGGCTGTGGCGTCATTGATTTCCGGCACGACATCTTGCCATTTCTCACGAAGTATCTGCTCGTAGGGAAGCGCCGCCTCGGCCTCCAGAGCTATCCTTCCCATAGTCTCTGGAGCTTGTATCGGATATTTGCCAATGGCTGTTTCTTCGGAGAGCATCAGAGCATCGGTGCCGTCCAGAACTGCGTTGGCTACGTCAGTCGCCTCCGCTCTGGTAGGGGTAGGCGACTCGACCATAGATTCCAGCATCTCAGTGGCTACAATTGCCGGCTTACCGAGGTGGTTAGCCTTCTTTACCAGTTGCTTCTGCGCCAATGGCACCTTTTCTATTTTTATCTGCATCCCTAGGTCCCCCCGGGCGACCATTATTCCTTCGCAAACTTCAAGGATAGCGTCGATTTGCTCCAAAGCCTGGGCTTGCTCTATCTTAACGACAACAGGTATGTCGGCGCGCCTTTCTCTGAGCAGTTCCTTGACCTCTACTACCTGTTCAGCCGAAGAGATGAACGATAGGGCGATGAAGGTAGCATCCTGCAACTGGGCGAAGCGGAGATGTTCGCCGAAGACCTCCCTCATACTCCCGTAGCCGCGTTTCAGCCCGGGGAGATCGACAAGGATGCCTGTGGTGAGCCTGAGCTTCTGACTAAGTTGACGCACTTCCGCAATGACCCGGCTATGCTCGGCCAGAGTGCCATGAGCCAGGTTGAATCTGGCTATGTCCATGCCTGCTCTCAGCATAGCCTCGATAATTTCAGCGGACTTGCTGGCCGGGCCCAGGGTACAAACTATCTTAACCCGGCGTTTTATCCTGTCTAGGTTTATCGCTTCTCGGTTTAACATTGTTGGCTATGTCAAGGAATTACGCTAGACTTGAAGAGTTCCAAGTATCACCCCGATACCAGTTTAAGCAGCTCGACCAAGAAATGGTCGAGCTGCTTTTTCTTCTCCCTGGCTTCCTTCAGCGGCGTGCGAACTATCTGTCCACATACCTCTCCTATCACTACAGCATTCTCCCCTTGAAGCAGGGTTTCGATAGCAGCAACGCCCAGCTTGATGGCGAGGACGCGGTCTCGTGCTGTGGGTGAACCGCCACGCTGGGTATGGCCCAGAATGCAAACTCGTGAATCGAGGCCAGTCAGGGCTTTCACTTCTTTAGCTACCTCAAAAGCTCCACCGGGCCTGTCTCCCTCAGCCACAACGGTGATGCAAGCCTTTTTCCCTCTCTTGAAGGCGTCCTGAATAGAGCGGGAGAGTTGGTCCATGTTCTCGATAATCTCAGGGATAAGCACTTCCACGGCTCCGCCCGCAATCCCTGCCTCGAGGGCGATAAATCCTGCTTCACGCCCCATGACCTCTACAAAGAAAAGGCGGTCCAGGGAGAAGGCGGTATCTCGGATGCGGTCAATGGCGTCGAGGGCAGTGTTGACGGCTGTATCAAAGCCTATGGTGAAGTCCGTGCCATAAACATCGTTGTCTATGGTGGAGGGGATTTGCACAATCTTTGTCTCGGTCTCCTCACTAAGTGCTGCTGAACCTTGGAGTGTGCCATTGCCACCTATGATGACCAGAAAATCGACCTTGGCTTTATCTAGGAAGGCAACGGCTGGGGCCCGGCCCTCTTTTGTCTTGAATTCTAGGCAGCGGCTAGTGTGAAGAATGGTGCCCCCAAGGTGCATGATATTTGCTACGCTCCGGCTGTTCATATGTATGGAATCGCCGGCGAGCAATCCGCTGAATCCGTGTCTGATGCCGATTACCTCAATCCCCTTAGCCAGAGCAGTGCGCACCACAGCTCTTATGGCAGAGTTCATGCCGGGCGCATCGCCGCCACTGGTAAGCAGAGCAAGCTTGGCCATCCCTTCCCCCTTCGATCAATAGTCCAGGAACCAGGTTTCCGATACCTGAGCTAGCTGGCGGCTCGATAGTCTTAACTTCTTATACCAAGGAGCAGCGTATTTTGTTGTTATCTCCATAAGCCTTTTCATTCTATCTACGGCTACGGTGGAAAGAAACTTGATGCGTCCCTCCTTTTCATCGATGTCTTCTGCTTCCTGCCAGATAGCTCGCCCCGCAAGAAAGCCTGAAGCACCAGCCTGGCAGGCGAGCTTTACTTCCCGACAGAAGCTATCGAAGTTTGCGCCGGCGCTCAAGATAACCCAGGGCGTTCGTGAGGCTTCATCGAGCCGGTGACAGAGGGTAAGCAGGCTGGCCTCATCCTTTATTTGGCTGAGGTCAGCGGGGAATTCTGCCTTCAACACATCGATGGCAAGCGAAGTTATCTGTTTTGCGGTTTGGATCACCAGCTCCGGCTTTCGCTCATTGAGTTGAAGCTCCGTCTCCCCTTCTATGGGATAAGTTTTCGGCTCCACTACACAGAGTAGGTCATGCTTTAGGCACTCCTCAGCCAGGGACCTAGTAACGGCCAACTGGTGTGATGCCACCTCAGACAGGTCAGGGCGGTAGTGCAACAATAGTTTTGCTCCCGACCCGCCAACTCGGCGGATTTTTTCCACGCTCCAGCCTTGTTGCAGGGTAGTCAGCCGCCCTTGCGGCGAATCGAGGTAGCCAGAGGCCTCTGTGCTGATCAAAAGCCCGGCGCGGCCAGGGAGCATCCCGCTGGCGATACACTGGGCCGTGCCGTAGTTAGGGTCAAGAAGTGCTGCGGTAGAATGGGGAGCCAGGGTTTCGCAGAGTTCGAGCTTACGTTCCACCATAGCCTGGTAGCTCACCTCTCCGGGATGAGCCTTGGCTATCATGCTCTTTAGAGATCCCCTGTGATCCATAGCGCATATAGCAAATACACCATCTGGGCTGGAAATTTGTTGCAACCCTCTGATCTTTCCGATTGTAAGCATTCCCTTTTATCTCCTTACTTGTCCCGGCGTCCTAACCTAATTCATTATAGTATGTAATGGGGTAATGAGGTAGTTCAGCAATTGGGGAGTTCGAAGGAGCTGCTCCTCTCTAACTGTCCTTCCGGCACAGGAAGGATGGTAGATTTAGGGTGATAAAAATGTTTTTAGCCACTATCTAATGAGTGTGTTGACAAGTTCTGATGCCGATGCTAATCTATATGTGTCATAAAAAAAACGACCTGGGAAAATGTGACATATTGATATGGCGAGCCTTCGTTCTCAAGGGATGGTGCTCACCCTCTATGGCGACTATATCAGACAACGTGGGGGTGAGATTTGGGTTGGCAACCTAATCAAGCTATTGGGGAACTTTGGCCTCTCGGAGCTAGCCATCCGCTCCGCTCTCTCCCGAATGTGCCGCAAGGGCTTGCTCTCGTCGCGCCATGAGGGCAGGAGGAGCTTCTTCTCCCTGACACCCCAGGGGGATGAGCTTCTGGTCAAGGGGACACAGCGCATCTTTCAGCGACCTCAGCGGGACTGGGATGGCTCCTGGCACATCGTAGTCTACTCCATCCCAGAGGAGAGGCGGGAGGTGAGGGATCACTTCCGTCAGGAGTTAAGCTGGATGGGCTTCGGGGCCTTGACTAATGCCTGCTGGATCTGCCCCTGGGATCATAGCCAAGAGGTGCAGGATTTGGCGCGAGCCTTGGAGATGTGCCAGCACGTAGAGATTTTCGCTGCCCAACACATGGGGTTCGCTACATCCAGGGAACTGGTGACTCGTTGCTGGGACCTTGAGCGGATCCATCGCCGCTACGTTGACTTTTTGGAGAAATATGGCCCTCAGTTCCAGGACGATGCCAGCCAATGGAAGGCGGGGTATCCTCTGACCCCGGCTCAGTGCTTTGTGAAGCGCTTCATGCTTATTCATGAATATCGACGCATTCCATACTTCGACCCTGATCTGCCCCGAGAGTTCCTGCCTTCGGTCTGGCTTAGAAACCAGTCCGCCCAGGTGTTCACCGAATATCATAATTTGCTGGCCCCCAGGGCTAATCAGTACTTCGATTCCATCTTTAAGAAGACTTCTGAGGAGAAAAAGGCGGTAGCGGTGTAGCTAACGGTGTAAGGTAGGCGAGCTTCTCAGAGGCCTTCCGACTCTTTGTCGAGCTTGACTGTCAAAAACCACAGACATATATTTTATGCCAAAAGCAATGGGTCAATAACATATCGTCGTTGCTTCTAAAAAGGAGGTAGCTATGACTGACAAGAAACTCGCTAATAAGGTCTTGGCCGAGTGGCGTGAGGCTCTGGGCAACGCCGAGCCCTTCCCCGATACCGAGTATCCCTATCCCGTAAACCAGGTCCTGGCCGGCAGCCAAGACCTGGCTCGATTGAAGGAAAATCACATCGAGCACAACGCTCTCCTCTTGGCCGAGGCCGTGGCCGCCTGCCAGCCCGAGGCCGCCAGGTTCTTCATCCCCGATCGGGAGGTGCGGGCCTTGCTCCTCCGCCTGAACACCGCCACCGGCTGGGCACTCCTGTGGGGAAACGATGACCCCGAGACGGCCCAGCTCGCCTCCCTTATCCAGAAAGAGCGCTTTGTTCTCTTCTTGGCCCTTCCACCGGGGAGCGACCCTGCCCTTATCCAGGGGGGACGGGACTTGGGGAACCACCCCACCGCCCCCATCTACTTCCTCCAGGCCCTGGCGCGCTACGCCCTCATATACGGACGGGTATCCCCCGGCGATGACCACGCCTTCGCCGATTTCCTCCAGGATCACTCGCCCGGCGTCATCTTCATCACCCGGAGCCGTCTGTCCCCGGCGGAGGAGGCCATGCTTCGGGATATGGCAGACCTGGGCATCCCCATCGTCCTGGGCCCCAACACCTCTGTGGAACTGGGCCTGCCCCGGGCGGAGAGCCCGCAAGCTATGGTGGACATGGCGCTAAAGCTGCCTGCCCTGAGGGTGCGCCGCCAGCTTCGCTACTCCCTGGACATCCCCTTTTCCTTCGATGTGGCCTACGCTGGAGAGAAGATCGAGGAGGGCCCTGCTATAGGGGGCACGCCCCTCAGCTTCCTCAGCCTCAGGCCCGAGGACCGGGGAGATGGCATAGAGGTAGTGAGCCGGATGGGGGCCGATGTGGGCATCGAGGTGTTCGTGGGCGACCCCAGGGTGGACATCACTGCTACCGATTACCTGGAGGATGTAGCCGGACAGCTTCCGGGCTACATCCAGGGGGTCACTTGCGAAGTCAAGGAAGGCTGTCCTACTATCCGATGGCGGCCCGATATGGCCCTGCTGCCTGAGCATCTGGCCAAAGCCATCTACCACGGCCTCAAGGCCGAGTTCCCGATGCAGAACCTGAAGGTGCGCCTGGTCTTCGACCGAGAAAGGCTCCCGTCGCTGAAAGAGGCTGCCCAAACTTTCAGAGACTTGCGCCAGAAGGCCGTGGCCTCGGCTACCGAGGAAACAGAGCCTTACTTCTACGGCTGCTTTCGTTGCCACTCCTTCGCCCTGGAGCACGCCTGCACCATCACCCCGGAGAGGCCGCCCCAATGTGATAGCCGGACCTGGATGCACGTCAAGGCCCGGGCGTTGCTCTCGGAGTATACCTCGGCTGGCGCCGGAGGCATCCGCCTCACCCCCTCCCGCGACGCCATCATAGAAAAGGGCCGGCCCCTTGACTCGCAACGCGGAGAATGGGAAGGTGCTAACCTGGCCGCCCAAAAGCATACCCAGGGTAAGATGCGCCGGGTGTTCCTGCACAGCCTTTTTGGCCACCCCCATTCCGCCTGTTCCTGCTTCCAGGCCCTGGCGTTTCACATACCCCATGTGGACGGCATCGGAGTCATGGCTCGCGGCTTCAAAGGGCAGACCCCCGATGGCCGGTCCTGGGATGCGCTGGCCAATGCTGTCGCGGGCAAGCAGCAGTCGGGCTACCTGCCCATGGGCCGTGCCTACCTGCGCTCGGCTAAGTTCCTCCAGGGCGATGGTGGCTGGCGGCGGGTGGTGTGGATGCCCCAGGAGCTGAAGAAAGCCTTCGCCGCCGATAAATCCTGGATAGCCACAGAGGTCGAGGCCCCAACCCTAGAGAAGCTCCAAGATTTTCTTGGGCACCATAGATGGACACCCTCGGAAGAAGATAGTGCCCGAGCCAAGTCTCACCGTTAACGGCACCGCTGTCCCTTTGCCTCCTCGGTCCACCATTCTTCTGGCGGCGCTCGGGTTGCGGGTATCTATATCCCCACCCTATGTAACCATCCCGACCTGCCCTTATACCTTATCAGTTCGGCTGGACGGCCAGGAAGCAAGTAATATATAATAACAAGGCACGGGAGGGAAGATTAGTTGCCAGGAAAAGACCCCCTGCTCCATAGCAGTGTCAGTCTCCCCGAAGCCTCGGCTATAACCTCCGCCGGGGCTTCATCAGCCTCCAGGGAGTGGGTTCAAGGGCTGAGCCAGACAGCTAAGAGGCTGCGCCGCCACATCGTAACTATGCTGGCGGAGGCCGGCAGCGGCCATCCCGGAGGCTCTTTGTCTGCCGTCGATATCCTCACTGCGCTGTATTTTCGCATCATGCGCCACAACCCTCGTCAGCCCCGCTGGCCGGACCGGGACCGTTTTATTCTGAGCAAGGGCCACGCCGCCCCTGCCCTCTACGCCGCCCTGGCCGAGGCCGGGTATTTCCCCGTGGAGGAGCTTCGGATGTTGCGACGCCTGGGCAGCCCCCTCCAGGGGCATACCGATATGACCGCCACCCCAGGCGTGGAGATGTCCTCCGGCTCCTTGGGCCAGGGCCTCTCCTTCGGCCTGGGCGTGGCTCTAGCCGCTCGCCTGGACGGAAAAGACTATCGGGTTTACGTGCTATTAGGCGACGGCGAGTGCGACGAGGGCCAGGTCTGGGAAGCAACTATGGCCGCCTCCCACCTGAGGATGGATAACATAGCAGCTATCGTGGACCGCAACCAGTTGCAGCTGGATGGCTGGACTAGGGATATCATGAGCCTGGAGCCCCTGGCCGAGAAGTGGCGCGCCTTCGGCTGGCATTGCCTGGAGGTGGACGGCCACGACGTGGAGGCGGTGGTGTCGGCTCTGGAGGCATCCCGCCAGGTAAAAGGGAAGCCTACCGTCATCATCGCTCATACCATCAAAGGGAAAGGCGTTAGCTTCATGGAGAACAACGTGGACTTCCATGGCCGCTCCCCTAACGCCCAGGAGCTGGCCAAAGCTTTGGAAGAGCTGAGCTAATGAGCCATCTGCCCTATGGCTTGAAGGGAGTGCCATGAGTGGGCTGGGGGGTCTGGCTTATATTGTGGCGGCCCTGGCTTTTCTGGTGGTGCTGGCAGGGTTCAGCCGCTGGTGGCGTCGAAAGACGCGGCATATTAGAGGGCAAAAGAGCTTTGCTGAGGTCTTCAGCCGGAGGCCTAAAATCAAATGGCCGGGGAAGCGCCTCCCCTTTCAAAGTGCGTCGGAAAGTCGGAGTCACTTTCCTCGCTGTCCCATCTGCGGCACCGCCTCCCGCCCCTCTCCCCTGGAGGGTAGATTCGAGTGCCCCCATTGTGGCCGGCTCTTCAGTTAGGTAGCAGGATGAGCGCCGCCGCTGGGATAAAAAGTATCCGGGAGGCCTATGGCAAAGCTCTGGTCCAGCTGGGCCAGATCAACCCCAACGTGGTGGTCCTGGACGCCGATCTCTCCAAGTCTACCATGACCCGCATCTTCGCCCAGGAGTTCCCGAAGCGCTTCTTCGACATGGGCCTGGCGGAGCAAAATCTGATGAGCGTGGCCGCCGGGCTAGCGGCCTCGGGCAAGATTCCCTTCGCCTCCACCTTCGCCGTCTTCGCTACGGGCCGAGCCTTCGACCAGCTCCGGGTGAGCATCGCCCAGCCCGGCCTCAATGTGAAGATAGTGGCCACTCACGGCGGCATCACTGTGGGCGAGGACGGCGCCTCTCACCACGCCATCGAGGACTTGGCCCTGGCCTGCGCCTTGCCTGGCTTCACCGTCATCGTCCCCGCCGATGCACCCGAGGCGGAGCAAGCGGTGGTGATGGCGGCCCAGACCTCGGGCCCTTTCTATATCCGCCTGGCCAGGCCCTCTACCTCTGTGATCCACGGCCCCGGCTATCGCTTTCATCTGGGACAGGCCGAGGAGCTTCGCTCAGGAGGGGATGCCACCATCATCGCCCTGGGCCTCATGGTAGTCCCCGCCCTGGAGGCGGCTGTGAGCCTGGAGGCCGAGGGCATTCGCTGTCGAGTATTGAACATGGCCACCCTGAAGCCCCTGGACACCGAGGCGGTGGTCCGCGCCGCCCGGGAGACGGGGGCCATAGTTACCGCTGAGGAGCACCTCCAGCATGGCGGCCTGGGCAGCGCTGTGGCTCAGGCAACGGCCCAGGCCTGCCCCGTGCCCATGGGCTTCGTGGCTATCCGGGACGTCTACACCAAGTCGGGCAAGGCCGAGGAGCTTTTGCGGAGCCGTGGCCTCACCGCTCGGGACATCGCTGGGGCGGTGAGAGCGGTGGTTGCCCGCAAGGGCCGGTAAAGGGCCGCTAGCTCAGGTCCCGCTTCTTCTGCTCGAATTCTTCCTTGTCGATCTCGCCCCGGACGTAGCGCCTTTTAAGGATGTCCAGGGGTGTGTCCTCGTGGCGTTGCCCTGCGCCCGGGCCGGAGAGGCCTAAATAGCGCACCAGGGCCACTATACCCAGGATGAGCAATCCCCAGAAGAGGATCATAAAAGGTACGCCGATGAGCCAACCTCCCCAACCCATATTACCATCCCACATATCTATCTCCTTCAGGTTGTTGAACGCCACAAATGCTAGGGGCTACACTGCCAGTGCCAATCAGAACGCTCTTTCACTCCAGCGTGCGGCTTTCGTTCTCCACGGCAGCGCCTGCCCCATCTCAGCTCCGGTTCTCCATCTCGGCCTCTTCATCGCTGTAAACTCCGGCTTCCCGACCCTGGAAAACGGTGACGATGAAGTCCTCTCTAGCTATGCCTGAGGCCATGACCAACTCCTGGTCTATCATCTCGATGATGTTCTGAATCTCGTCCTGGGTCAAGCGCTCCGGGACCGTCAGAGTGCCGTGGACCACAGAAGAGGTGTAGTGGAGATCGACTTGCCCCGCCCGTTTCTCATCCTCGTCCAGGAGCACAAAGACCTCGGAGGAACGGGTGCGGCACTCCCTCTGAAAACGATAGTGACTCATTTGCCCTCCTAAGCCCGGACCTGTCCAGTGCCCAGGCCAATCCATTTATAGGTGGTAAGCTCTTCTAGCCCCATAGGCCCCCGGGCGTGGAGTCGCCCGGTGCTGATGCCGACCTCCGCCCCCAGACCGAACTGGCCGCCGTCGGTGAATCTGGTGGAGGCGTTGACGAAAACGCAGGCGGCATCCACCTCGTTCAGAAAGCGCTGCGCCGAGAGGTAATCTCTGGTGATGATGGCCTCGGTATGGCCCGAGCCGTATCGGTCGATGTGTTCCAGGGCCTCATCCAGGCTGTCCACCACCTTCACTGCTGCCACCAGGGCCAGGAACTCCTTTCCCCAGTCCTCCTGAGTAGCCAGGCAGAGCTTCAGACCGGGGATGCCTCGGAGAGTGGCCAGGGCCTGGGGGTCGGCATGGACTTCCACCTTGGCCTTGGCCCACTCCCGAGCCACGGCGGGCAGGCACGCCCCCGCCGCAGCCGAGTGCACCAGTAGGGCATCCATAGCGTTGCACACCGTGGGCCGCTGCACCTTGGCGTTATAAGCGATGGCCGCCGCCATCTCCGGCTCGGCGGAGGCATCCAGGTAGATGTGGCACACCCCGATGCCCCCAGCGACCACAGGCATAGCCGCGTTCTCGAATACGAACTTGATGAGGCCAGCGCCGCCCCGAGGAATGAGTAAATCTATGTAGTCTCGCATCTTGAGCAGATGGCTCACCACCGCTCGGTCCTGGTTCTCGAGGAACTGGACGGCGCCCTCGGGAACCCCGGCCTTCGTCGCCGCCTCCTGGACGGCCCGGGCCAGGGCCAGGTTGGAGCCTTGAGCCTCCTTGCCACCCCGCAGGATGACGGCGTTGCCCGACTTGAGGCACAGCGAGGCGATGTCCACGGTGACGTTGGGGCGGCTCTCGTAGATGGTGGCGATGACCCCCAGGGGGACCCGTTTGCGGCCCACCTGGAGGCCGTTGGGCAGGGTGCGCATGTCATAGATGCGGCCCACGGGGTCGGGGAGGGCAGCCACGGCTCGAACATCCGAGGCCATCCCCGCCAGGCGCTCCGGATTGAGGAGCAGGCGGTCCAGCATGGCCTCGGAGAGGCCGGCCTCCCTTCCCGCTGCCAGGTCCCTGGCGTTGGCCGAGAGTATCTCCCCCTCCCGCTCCTTCAAGGAGCGGGCGATATTCTCCAGGGCCTTGTTCTTCGCCTCGGTGGAGAGGAAGGCCATCTTGTGAGCGGTGGCCCTGGCCCGCCGGCCTATGACCTCCAGCTCTTCGACTATGCTCGCCATGTTATCCTTTCAGTCCCCGTTACAATCTATGATAACTCTTTTTTATCCCCCTCGCCCACCCTGGTTCGACAGGCTCTCCGCGCACGGAGTCCGCTCCGTTCCGAGAGTCCGCAGAGCGGACAAGGCGGACACCATGAGCGGGTTTTTTCGCTCGCCCTGAGCCTGTCGAAGGGTGAGCGTATTATATCAAATACTCCAAACCAGGACGCTAGAGACTCCTTCCTTCTAGCATAGACCCCTGCACCCCTTCCCTCCGCCTGGCCCGCGGCGCCTGCTGGAACTGCACTGGCCTCAGGGGCATCTCGAAGCCCCGACTCTCCAGCAGTTCCCCTATGGTGCGAATTTGGAGCCTGGGATAGTCCCTGTCCATGAGGTCGGAGTGGAAGAAGCCCGCCGAGGCCGCCTCCGTCCGCATGTCCCGTGTCGGGTCCTCTAAAGAGATGAAAAGGCCCAGGGCGGCCTTCTCCCGTTCCAATACCCCCTTGAGGTCCCTTATCTGGGGCGAGGATACGTGACCGCTCTTGACCTGGATGACCGCCTTGTGGGCCGTCCGCTGCGGCCCGTCCAGGAAAAAGATGGTGCCGTCCACCCCTCTATCTGCGCCCTTCTTAGGCTCTTCAGGTCGGGCCTCTATCAGGGAGAGCGCCCAATACTGGAACTCGTTGCTGTGGCGCTCTCTGTCCTCTTTAGCCAGTTGCTGTGCACCACCCACGTCCGCCGGCTCCCCGATGACTTTGTAGTCTTTGTATGGCTCCAGGCCGAACATGTCCTTGAGACGGTGCTTCATGAGGGCCACCGCCAGGTGGGTGACGTCTATGCCTATCCACTGGCGCTTCAGCTTGTGGGCGGCGGCCACGGCGGTGCCGCAGCCGCAGAAGGGGTCCAGCACCACATCCCCCTCGTTGGAGGAGGCGCTGATGATGCGCTCCAGCAGGGCCAGGGGCTTCTGGGTGGCATAGCCCAGGCGTTCTTTGGCTTGCGCTGAAATCGGAGGAATGTCCGGCCAGACATCTTGCAGATCAGTTCCGCCCATGTCATCTTGATACTGTTTGAATGAGGGTACGCCGCCAGGTTTCGCAGGCCAGAGGATTCTCCCAATCTTGTCCAGTTCATCCAAAGCGGATTGTACATCGGGGAAGTCCAGGTCTCCCAGTAACGGGCGAATGTAACCCGGGATCGCCCAATGCCGCCCAGATGCTGTTGGGTCAATGCCACGCCAAGGCTTCCCCGATGATCCCGTCCTTGTGCCGGAGCCGGTCAGAATCGTCGCTCGATACCGCCGACCGTCGGGTTCTTCAAAGCGAAAGAACGTCTCCACATAGTTCTGCGAGTAATCAAGCTGCTGCTTGTTCCACTTACACTTCTCGGACTTAGCGTAGAAGAGCAAGATGTCGTGCACCGCTCCGAACTTCTTCGCTCCACTGTGTGCATGGGTACGCTTCCACGTAATCTCATTCCTGAAGTTCCTGGCCCCAAAGATGGTGTCTAGCACAATCTTGAGGTAGTGGCTGGCGGTGGGGTCGCAGTGGAGGTAGAGGGAGCCGGTGGGCTTGAGGACGCGGCGCAGCTCCAGCAGGCGCACTGCCATCATGGCCAGGTAGGCCGTCATGTCGTTCCTCTCGCCCAGGGCCCGGCGCAGGGAGGCCACTATCTCCTTGGTCATGGAGGAGGCCAGGGGGCTGGCCAGTATCTCGGCGTAGGCCCGCTCCGCCTCCTCCCCCCAGTGCCAGGTGTCCTCGAAGGCCTTTATCTGGGCCGCCGAGCCTTCCCCGGTGCGCTCCTTGAACAGGACGTTGTAGGTGGCCTTGGAGTTGAAGGGCGGGTCCAGGTAAATCAAGTCCACGGACTCATCGGGGATATGCTCCCTGAGGATTTTCAGGTTATCGCCGTAGTAGAGGGCGTTAGCGCTCATGAACCCTCACCCCCTTCGTTTCTCGGAGGGGGACGGAGTCCCCCTTCCGACGGTCGCCTGCGGCGACCTGCCTCCCCCTCTGGCCTGGCTCACCCTCACCCCCATTCGGCAGGCTCATGGCAAGCCTGGCCCCCTCTCCCTTCCAGGGAGAGGGGGTATTAGAGAATTTGGGGGATACCCCCAAACCCCCAGCAAAGGGGCTTCGCCCCTCTGCACTCCCCATTTTCTTCATCGGTGCTCACAGCACCACCAGGTTGTTGCGATGCACCACCTCTTCGCCATACTCGTAGCCTAGGCAGGCCAGGATTTCGTCGGAGCGGCAGCCCTTGATGCGCTGGATGTCCGCCGAGGAGTAGCTGACCAGCCCGCAGGCCAGCTCCCGGCCGCCCTCGTCGGCGATGGCCACCGCCTCCCCCCGGTCGAACTCCCCGGCCACCGCCACCACCCCGGCGGGGAGGAGGCTCCGGTTCCCCGTCGTCAGCGCCTTGGCTGCCCCGGCGTCCACCACCAGCCGACCCTGCCTCGAAAGTGCCGAGAGCAGCCACCGCTTGCGGCTCTCCAGGCGAGTGGTGGTAGGTGGGAAAAGGGTGCCCACTTCCTCGCCGCGAGCCAGGCTCAGGAGCACCCCCGGCCTGCGCCCGTTGGCGATGACGGTGGCCACCCCCGAGGCCGCCGCCAGCCGGGCTGCCTCCACCTTGGAGGACATGCCGCCGCTTCCCCTCTCCCCCGGTGGCCCCGCCGCCCAGCGCCTCACCTCATCATCCACCCTGTCCACCCTGCGGATGAGACGGGCCTGGGGGTGGGTGTGGGGGTCGGCGTCGTAGAGGCCCTCGGTATCGGTGAGGATGGCCAGGAGGTCGGCATCCACCAGGTTGGCTACCATGGCCGAGAGGGAATCGTTATCGCCGAAGATCTCCTCCCTTATCTCATCTACTGACACCACGTCGTTCTCGTTGACGATGGGCACCACCCCCAGCTCCAGGAGGGAGAGGAGGGTGTTGCGGGCATTGAGATAGCCGTGGCGGTCGGTGAGGTCGCCCTTGGTGAGGAGGGCTTGGGCCACAGCGATGCCCTGAGAACCGAAGAGCTCATCGTAGAGGTGCATGAGTCGACCCTGCCCCACCGAGGCCAGCACCTGGCGTCGAGGTATATCCCGGCCCTCTGCTATCTGGGCCAGCACCTGTCTCCCGGCGGCGATGGCCCCGGAGGTGATCACCACCACCTCTTTCCCCTCCTTACAAAGTTGGGCCACCTGGCCCACCAGCTCGGCCATGGCCTTCATGTCCAGGTGAGGGGTGCCCCCGGTGAGGATGTTCGTCCCCAGCTTCACCACCAGGCGGCGATAAGGGCCGTTCCTTGCCTTCCCTTTTCTAGCAGCCATCCCAGATACCTCCTGAGTTAGCTCTAATTATATCAGTGGAGTGCAGCCCAGCAAAATTCAGAGATAGCGATTTGTAATTATTCTTTCATGGAAACCCGCTTGACGTTTGTGAAAAAATGTGGTTACAATACGGCCATGAAAAAAGGTTGTTGTAGTGGAGAGGGGGTCCAAAATGGTTAGGACTCAACGGGCGAGTCAGGACATCCCCGATATTGTAGTCTCGCGTCTGCCTCTTTATCTCCAGGCCTTGACCTCGCTCCAGGAGCAGGGGATGGCCGTGATCAAGTCTCATGAGCTGGCTGCCGTGGTTCAGGCGACGCCGGCCCAGATTCGTAAGGACTTCAGCTACTTCGGCAAGTTTGGCAAGCAAGGCATGGGCTATAGCGTTGAAAGATTGCTCTCCGAGATTAGGCTCATCTTGGGCCTGGACCGGACCTGGAACCTGGCCATAGTGGGTTTGGGGCGTGTTGGCCGGGCCTTGGTCAGCTATCGCGGCTTCCTCCACCAGGGATTTCATATTGTGGCAGCATTCGATCAATCTCCCAAGGTGATAGGCAAGAAAGTCGGGCGCTTGGTAGTCCAGGACATGGCTTATCTGCAAGAGGCCTTAAAGACTCAGGGGGTAGATATTGGGGTAGTAGCTGTGCCTGTCGCCGAGGCTCAGAAGGTTGTCAATCAACTGGTGCAATGCGGCATCAAGGGGATCCTGAACTATGCCCCCACTACCCCCCAGGTGCCTCCCGGGGTTCAGCTTCGCACCGTGGACCCTGTCCCCTCTTTGCAGAGTATGACCTTCTATCTAAAAGAGGCTTCCACAGCTAAGGTCAGAGCGAAGCGCAGGTCGCGCCCCAAGGGTAGGGCCTTCCCTTAAAAGACGTAGCCTTATTTATGCTGGAGGCCTCGCCCCAGGGGGGCGAGTTTTTTGTTTTCGGGACACTTTGATTCGTTCCAGGGAGCGGATGAGGGCTAGCTGGGCCCGGGCCACATCCATCCCTGTCGGCTTCTCCCTGAGCCGGGCCTCGGCGCGGCGCCGGGCCTCCTCGGCCCGCTCCGTGTCGATCTCCTCGGCCCGCTCGGCAGTGTCGGCCAGGACGGTTACCTTGTTCTCCAACACCTCCAGGAAGCCGCCGGAGACGAAGATGGAGGTCTCCACGTCCTCCTTGCGCACCATGACTTCCCCGGGCTTCAGGGTGGTGAGGAGGGGGGCGTGGCGGGGCAGAATACCTAGCTCGCCCTCTATCCCCGGGGCCACCACGATATCCACCTCATCCGAGAAGACGACGCGCTCAGCGGTTACTATCTCAAACTGAAGGCGTGGCATTAAATCTCATACCTTCCTATATCAATCGGCTCAAGCCGTCCCTTTCATCAGCTTCTCACCCTTCTCACGGGCCTCCTCGATGGTGCCCACCATGTAGAAGGCCTGCTCCGTCAGGTCATCGTGCTTCCCCTCCAGGATCTCTTTGAAGCCGCGCACCGTCTCCTTGACCGGCACGTAGCGGCCGGGGGTGTCGGTGAAGGC
>JACQUD010000001.1 GCA_016210485.1 Chloroflexota bacterium
ATAGCGCATATTTACTGCCACAGGGTGGCAGAGCGCAAATGACTATTTCCTCCAGCGGGGATTCGAATCGCTCCATGTGCCTAGTTGGTCCTACCGATTCGGGCGTTGCACGTATTGCCGAGCTTGTCCTTCTTTAAGCTCGTTACACCATTTTCGTATCTGAGAAGCTGCAGGTATTGGAACGCTTGAGGCACCTTAAGCTACCGGGCCTGCAAGCGCTTGGACCGATGTCAGTGCGCCGACCTTCGCCTAAGATTCGACAAGCTCAGCATCGCCTAGCTTTTCAACACAGATTAGCCCAGCTTTGCCGGTATTAGCATGCTTCAAGGTGCCGCCCTTGACCCTTAAGCGGGATATAAGGCTATGACGGAGCGGGTGAACCCTTATGGGCTCAGTTCGAGTCCTGTCGCCGACTTGGAGCTATGGCTAAGACAACAACAGGAACATGGCGCCATTGGGGAGTCAGACCATCGCCCGGTACGTTGAGAACTGACCCTGGCGGGTCACCGAGTCTGAAGTGCCCAACAGAAGCTACCACTACGACGGCAACGAGACGCAGTGCAAGAAAACCGAGAACAACGAGGCCATAATATACGTGGGCAAGTATTACGAGATAAACCTGACATCGGGTGAAGTGACAATTCACTACTACCTAGGCGAATGCTTGGTGGCCTTCAAGAAAGGGGCCAATGTGAGGTGGAGGCACCAAGATCATCTGGGGGACAGCATTGGTTACCGATGCCAAAGGCAACTCCGCACGCTCCATAAACTACCTGTCCTACTGCTACACCAGGTCAGGGCCAGTCCCGGCGGACCACAAGTCCACAAGGCAACAGATGGATAACTCTTGCCTTTACTACTACAGGGCCGGGTATTATGATGCCGGAATAGGAGCCCCAGCCTCAGCTTCTGGTCATGGCATTGTCAACCAAAAACTAGCTCTGGCAATCGACGGGATTTGCCTGCTAACCCGCTGGTTTGCGATGATTCTATTTGATCAAGTTTTTCTCAAGTGCTGTGCGGAGCGCCTCTGCCCTGCTCCGAGCACCCAGTTTGGCCATGATGCTGCTCACGTGAGCTTCGGTTGTGCGAACCGATATTGACAAACGCCCTCCGATCTCGCTATTTCGAAGACCCTCGTGCATCAGTTCGAGCACTTCAATTTCTCTGGTTGTTAGCTCACCCAAGAGACCTGCCCGCATGGTGGCGGGGGATATGGAGTAGCCCCGTAACACCTTCGAGGCGATAATTGGGGGCAACACTGCTCCACCCGATGCGATTTCGCGAATGGCCTGCACCAGCGCCTCCTGGGGTGCGTCCTTCACCAAATACCCATCAATGCCAACCCGAGCCATAGCCCGAACATATTGGTCAAAGTCGTAGCCACTCAAGATCAGGATCTTTACATTCGGCCACTGCTGTCGCAAGCGGCGTGCGACTTCAATCCCAGATACGGCAGGCAGGCGAATATCTAAAACCACAATGTGGGGCTCAGCTTGTTGAACTTGAGCAAAAGCCTCCTCCGCAGAAGCCGCCTCCCCAACCACCCGAATGTCGGGCTCTTGCTCCAAACGCCTTCGGATCCCCTCGCGGAACATCCGATGGTCATCGACGATGAGGACTCTTATGGGCAACGTCATCCCTCGCTCCTTGCCTTCTGCAGAGCATCGCCAAGAGGGACACGCGCTACGATAGTGGTTCCTAGCCCGGGAGCAGACAAAACATCGAAGAATCCGCCCACTTGCAGAAGGCGCTCCCGCATCTCGGAAAGCCCGAACCCAGCTTTGGCCGGGGCTGCGAGCGCCAAGCCTACGCCGTCATCCTGCACTTTGAGCGTAAGGGACTCGTCATCAATCGACACAGAGGTGTTAATGGAGCTGGCCCTGGCATGCTTGATGACGTTGTTGGTAGCCTCCTGAGTGAAGCGAAATAAGGCTAGCTCGATGTCGGGTGTGAACCTCGCCTCATCACTCAGACCTTTCAGGGAGAGGTTGGTGGCTAAACCTGACCGCTTAGAGACATCGTCCAGGAGCCACTCCAAAGCAGGGATGAGCCCTAGATCGTCAAGAACTGTCGGGCGAAGACGCCAGCAAAGCTCACGCAGCTCAGAAGCTAGCTGGCGGGCGATATCTCTTCGGTTCTGCAGCAAGACATCATCTGTCGCGGCGAGCAGCATTGCCTTCTGGAGGGGCCCGTCGTGAATGTCGCCAGCCATTCGAGCCCGTTCCATCTCTCCGGCTTTGAGCAGGCGCTGGTTAAGCGCGCGCAGGTCCTCAGAGAGCTCAGCTTTGTCGATAGCCGCGGCTAGGAATGAGGCTGCCAGTATCGCCACGCGTTTCTCTTCCTCCACCAAGACCTCGCCTCTTTCCCTGGGACCCAGCAACAGATAGCCCAAGTAGCGCCCCGACGATCTCAGGTTGACCACAAGCAAGAACTCCGACCCGATGCGGACTTCCACCAAGTCCCGTTCCTTTGAAGACTGGACATCTTCCCTGAGCTGGTGATGCGCATTTCCCAAGATATTATCGGCCCGCGGCCCAGCAGAGGCAACTATCTTGCTCTCTCCTGGCTCGTGACCCAGAAATAGCAGGGCCGATTCCAAATGCATGGCTAGGGCTATTTGTGTGACAACGCTTTGGGCCAGATGAGGGATGGGCCCGGCGGACTTGAGCACATCCTTGTGCATGGCATCGAGGACTTCTTGATAGTTCATCACGTCCCTGTAGATCAGGTTATCCACAAGCCAACGCGCCCAGCGACGTAAGAGCGGAAAGATGATGATGCCGCTCACTACAAGGAGGGAAAGAAGAAGCACATGTTCGGCCCCGCGAGGGTTCGCAAGTTCTGACGCCATACCGGCCACACCCAGAGCAATAGCGGTCACTAAGACGAGGGCAGCTATAGTATGTACCATTCCCCGATGAACGAGTCTACGTATTCCCCACAGCTGATGTTGCAAGATAGCATAGACAAAAAACGCAGGCATGAGGCCTAAGGTGAGGACCGTGAAATGGACCGGAAGAAGGGACTCTTGGCCCAGGGCTTCGGGAATGAGGGTAAAGCTTACAAAGGGAACCGAACTTAAGATAATGCCCCACAGAGCGATTCGGGCCTGCTGATGGATCGCTCGGGAGGGCTCTCTGCGCGCCGGAAAGGCTAACAGGCCCACGGCCCCCAGGACGGAGATGGCTAAATAAGACAAGCCAACTGGCCTCACCAATTCGAATAGCGACGGCACCATCAGCACAGATGCCAAATAGCTTACGGAGATGACAATGCCTGTCCCAACGAATACTATGAGGGGGCTAATGACCCACGCCGGCCTTGGCACATTCTCGCCCAGAGTCAAGACTACTGGGATGAGCGTTGCACCTACGCCAAATATGGTCATCGCTTGGACGATGAGGGCCCACTTCTGGCTTACTCCGCCGGCGCTGGGCCCCACAGCAAGGCCCAGGGCAGCGAACCCGGAGAACAACCCGAACATCCTGGCGGCGGGAAGATCGGGCCGACGGACCACCACAGCGGCTCCCAGCAGGGCGAACATACCTCCCAGGACCCAGAGAGAGAACTTGAGGGGGCCCTGGCCGATGGCCTTTTGAACGGCCTTTACATTAAGTACCTCTCCCCCGGACGTTCGCAGATCTGCCTCCTGGGTGCCTTCAAAAGGCAGCCGCTGGGCATTTATGTCAGAGAGGCTTCGCCCATTCACAGAGAGGACCACCATCCCCGGCCTGGCCCCCTGGTCCCAGGCAAACCCTCCCGGCATGACCCAGGAGACGCACGGCATGTCCCCACACAGGCCAGCTCGAAGCCCCAGCGAGGCAGGCTGGAGCGTAGAGCGGTAAGCAGCCAGCATTAAGGCTACGTAAGCCAGGAGAAGCATGATGGCGAAGAACCTGGCCAGATGGACCTGACTCAGGCCGAAAGCGTTACGGGAGCGCAGCCACCTCTTCCGGAGTGACTTCCAAAGGGCCCAGGAAACACTCAAGGTTGCCCACCTTTGGCACTCTATGCCCGAGGTAGTCCAGGTTCTTCTTGACCTGGTTCAGAAAAGTTTCCGCCAGGATGGCACAGAAAACTCCAGCCCCCGAGGCATCGAACTCCTGGCGAACCTCTACATTAGCCTCTGCCCATATCTGTGGGAGCATTATACCATCTTTGGGGCAAGCATGGTTCTCCGCAGGTAGCGAGTTGCGAAAAAACATTAAAGGGACGGTCTTCTTATGAAGCATCAAGTCCCTGGGCAAACCCTGCTTGGGGCAGGCGTCCCTCAGATCGTCTATCAACTGGAGGTAGGTGAACAGGTTAAAACCAAAGTCCTCGCACGATTTAACAATATCCAAATCATCGGTGGCCATGCTGGCGCCGAAACCCGCCGCCAGCTTGCCAAGGCTCCCAGCTTTCAAGCCGGTCATCTGAAGGGCCTCCTGAGTCGTGGCCAAGGCCCGATCCTCCAAAGAAGCATCCAGGAACTGGCCCGCGCTAGCGTCGAGACAGCAAATGTGGAGCTGAAGCAGCGAGCGCAACCTCGGGCTACCCTTTTCTGTCAAGAACACGGCTTGGGAAGCGGCGGCAGCCCCACAGGCCATGAGGGCTATGGCCAGCGCCAGCTCCTCGGCAGTGTTCTGGCCCTGATTCGGATCTACTTCCCGGTCTGCCACTTTGTCAAACATGTAGGCAGCTTGCATATACAGTTCCACCGCCACGGCAGCCTGGATGGCAGCGGCATCGGGTGGTCCAGCAATGGTTTGGTAAACCTGGAGAGTAAGGACGCCGGCCCGGCAAAGGGCCTCCGGGTGCAAGGCAAACCCAGGACGGGATAAGGCACGCAGCATCACCTTCCGAAACTCAGGCTCCGAGCAGTATGACTCCACAGCCTCTCGAATTCTCGCCCGCAACACATCCAGCACCAGACCGACGTCCCCTTTCCTCAAATTGAGTTCAGCTAGATCAGAACCACGCTTCGGCTACTGTGCGGAGGAGGCTTCCTGGGGTTGACGGCTTCGCCGAGCGGCTTGCCAACGTCCTGGCCGCGGCCCTGAACTCCTCGGGCAACTGCACCCCCATCTGGCCGCCACCCGCCAGACCTGCCAAGAGTGGCTTCATGGGGTCCCTCGCAACCAGCGTCCTTACGGCCTTTTCCAGTTCACCGATGTCCATGCTACCTCCTTCTTTCTACGTTTTCGCTATGGCGCGCGCCTTGCTATGTCATCTTGGGGTAAGAAACAATCTGGCACAAGCGAGCTTAGGGGTTTACCCTTACGTGGAAACCCCTAGTCGCACATAGGAGTTGAGAACCTTCTGCCTCTATTCTTTCACACCCCGGAGTACAGGAGCCTGAACGCCGGTAGGCAGGAACTACGTGTTACTACCTATCGGTTAATCCCTATGCCCCGATGTAGTGGCCCTAGGTTCCAATCTATTATTATTGTGCGCTCTAAAAAAGGAACGCGCATGAGCAGAGACTCGGAGGAAAGGCAATGGCTACGGGCACAGGCGTGGAGACCACTAAGGTGGTCCTGGTGGACGACCATGAGTTGGCTCGGCAAGGTGTGAGGATGCTGCTATCAGAAGACAGGGGCATTGAGGTGGTAGGTGAGGCTGACAGCAGTTGGGAGGCTATATCCCTGATCGAGCAGCTTCGCCCAAATGTAGCTATCCTCGATATCCGCCTCAGGAATAGCACCGGGTTCGAAGTAGTAAGTGCGTGTAGGTCTACCTCGCCCCACACAAGGTTCATTCTCCTCTCAGCCTTCTGTGATGAACGATATGTACACAGATCGCTCGGCCTGGGGATCCATGCCTTTCTACTCAAATCCGCTTCGAGGGATGAACTAATAGGCGCGATACACCATGTGGCCAGAGGCGGCCTCATGTTCCAGGCTGATGTCGCCGACACAGTGTTAGCCACAATAGCTAGGTCCAATATTCCGCCCTGCCCCAAGAACTGGAATGGGAATCTGAGTCGCCGTGAGAAAGAAGTATTCAGGCAGATGAGTCTCGGGCTCAGGAATCAAGAGATCGCCGAGGCCTTAGGCATATCTCTAAGGACAGCGGAGGCGCACGTAGGCCACATACTTCTGAAGTTTGGAGCCAAGAGCCGAACTCAAGCAGTGTTACTGTCTCAGGCGGAGGGTTCTTGCCTAGAAAACTCTTCTCATTGGACCGGGTGAATCAGTAGCATGGATTCGAAACGGTCCCACAAAAGCCCTCCTAGTTGCCAAGGTCTTCCAAACGACGCCGACCTCTGCATCATGACTGAGATGGTTGTGCTGCCGCGTTACCGAGGAAAAGTGTACGAGCAGTTGGTATTTCTCAAGTCGAAGGCCTTGGAATGGCCAGGTTGTCAAGTCGTGGCAGTGTGGCAAGATATGCTCATGTCCAGCAGGCTGGTCACTTTGGAGACGTGGCTGAGCCTTGAGCATTGGCTTGCATTCCAGGGATCCCCGGGAAGCCAGAAGATCGCCAAAGGAATTGAGAGATTCCTTTTCAAACCTGCTGAAACATATCTCCTCCAAGAACCGAGAGGGGTAATGCTAGACACACTGGCTGTAAGGAGCCCGGCAAAGGTTCAAGTTCCTCTTAAGTCGGCTATTGAATCCAACGCGAGAAAAAATGCTTATACCAGGGATCAGGCGTGATGTGGCAACACTCCTGGAGCTCGTTGAGGAACATAGCCATTCTTTGGCAGCTAGCTGATATGGACTGTCCGATGATAACCCTGGTTAGGGGCAGCAGGTGGAATCCGTGCTCCTCTGGACTGGAAGGAGCGACTGCCACTCCCTTGCGAGCGAGAGGGCAGTGAAGAGCGAATGAGTAGTCTCATGCTGGTACTTCAGCCTGGGGGCAACCGGGAATACCTGGTGGGCTTGTGTACCAAGCTCACCAGACAGTTACTGGCGGAAATCGAATTGGTGGTTCCAAAGGCCGATGGCACTGCCGTAATCATCTCAGTCCCTACAGACCTCGACTCGCTGCTATATTGGTTAAGGTCGCAGCCAGAGGTAGTTGACGCACGAGAAGACACAGACTGTCTCCTACCTCGATCTGATGCGGCTCTCGGTGCGAAGTCGCCAATGCAAAGTCAACGCGAATGTCATAGAAGCATTCGAGTGGTCTTCGGGTCCTCGTAGTTGAGGAGCTCGGAATTCCTATAACCCCTCGTGAAATGGCAGGAAATCGGAGCCTGTGGCTCATGGCGACGAAGTTCTGGGGGGTGGCAACGCCTGAGTGTATCGGCCGAAGACTACTCCTACTCAGCCAGTGGGCATGCCCATGAGTACCGACCCAATCAGAGTATTTCTCGTGGACGACGATGAAGGTTTCCGTGGAGCGTTGCGGAAACTCCTGGGGCTCGAGCAAGACATTGCAGTTGTTGGAGAAGCGGGGAGTGGCGAGGAACTGCTTTCCCTGGATCTGAATAGCCTGCCTACCGACGTCATCGTGATGGATATCAAGATGCCAGGTATAGGTGGTCTTGAGGCTTCCAGGCGACTCAAGGAACGGGGTACAAAGAGCAAGATCATCATTTTCACTCAATTCCACTGGTACATATCCTATGCCGCTAGTTTAGGAGCATCTGCCGCGGTCTATAAGCTTGCAGCTTTGGAGCGAGGTGCCCTGGCGGACATCATCCGCCTAGTGGTCCAGAGTGTTGATGCTTGAACAAAAAGAACTTGAAGACCGTTATTGGCCCATCCTAGGGAACTCGAGCCAGAATACTAAGCAAAGGCAAACACGGCTCTGAAAACCATGACCGGAGTTCTATCTATTGACTAAGTCGCGGACGCGGGCTAGATTCGAACTGATCAGCTGGCTGGGCATGATCTCGATGCTCGTATTGCCGAAGTCAACCCTTCTCAACTTCGCCAGTCCCTGCATTGACTTAGCATAATAAAGGTATTGTCGGGCTTATCCTCCCTTAAGCCGCCCAATCCCTTCAGCCTGCTACAGATTGCAGGGATTGCCGAGGTCAAGGCAACTTAAGCTCCCCAATCCCTGCTACCGGGCCCAGAAATAGCGCATATTTACTGCCACAGGGTGGCAGAGCGCAAATGACTATTTCCTCCAGCGGGGATTCGAATCGCTCCATGTGCCTAGTTGGTCCTACCGATTCGGGCGTTGCACGTATTGCCAAGCTTATCCTTACTTGAGGTGGGCCTGGCTGCCCCGAGACGCCGCCCCTGACCTCTTGGGGCAGTCCTTGTCCCAATGCTGCATTCCACACAGGCTACAGGGGCCGGTGCGGCAATCGGGGGTCTCCTGACCTGCCAGCGCCTTCTCGTATTCTCCCTTCAGGAACTCGGGGCTGACCCCGATATCTATATGTGCCCAGGGCAGCAGCTCCTCCAGGGGGCGGGCGCGGTGAGCGTAGAAGGTAGGGTCCAGGCCCTCTTCAGCCAGGGCCTCCTGCCACTTCTGGGGCTGGAGATGCTCGCTCCAGGCATCGAAGACGCAGCCCTTCCGCCAGGCCCGATATATGGCTCGCCCCAGGCGGCGGTCCCCCCGGGCCAGCACCGCCTCTAGCTGGGATGACCTGGGGTCGGCCCAGGAGAGGTGGGCGCCCGCCCGACGCAGGCCCTGGCGCAGCCTTTCCAGGCGAGGCTGGGCCTCCTCCGGGGTGAGCTGGGGCAGCCACTGGAAAGGGGTGTGGGGCTTGGGGATAAAGAGGGCCAGGCTCACCTTTAGCTGGAGGTGATGGCCCTTCTCCCCGGCCATCCGCCTCAGGCGACGGGCCAGCTCCACCAGGGCGGCCTCATCCTCCTCGCTCTCGGTGGGCAGGCCCATCATAAAGTAGAACTTGAGGTTGGTCCAGCCCGCCTGAAGAGCCGTCTCCACCGCCTGGGTCAGGTCTTGGTCGGTGAGGGACTTGTTCAGCACCTGGCGCAGCCTCCCGGTGCCGGCCTCGGGAGCGAAGGTGAGGCCGCCGCGCCGCCCGGGGAGGGTCTGGGCCAGGGCCACTGAGAAAGAGTCCAGGCGCAAGCTGGGCAGGGATATGCTCAGAGGCCCCTGGCGGTAGCGTCGCGTCAACTCTCTGACCAGCCTGTCTATGCCGGGATAGTCGCCGGTGCTCAGGGAGACCAGAGAGAGCTCCTCATACCCGGTGTTGGCCAAGAGCTCCTCCGCCGCCTGGAGCACCTCCTCCATGGGTCGCTCCCGCAGTGGGCGGTAGATGATGCCCGCCTGACAGAAGCGACACCCCCGGGGGCAGCCCCGTTGAACTTCCAGTGTGGCCCGGTCGTGGACGGCTTGGAGGTAGGGGACGATGGGTCTGATGGGAGGAGGGGGCAGGGGGTCTACAATGCGACGCTGCACCTGAGCTGGGGCCTCGGGGAGGGTGGGTATGAAGCTGGCCAGGGTGCCATCGGGATTGTAGGCCACCCGGTAGAAGCGGGGCACATAGACGCCGGGGACGGACAGTGCGGCGCGAAGGAACTCCTCCTTTTTTCGCCCCGCCCCTCTTTTCCATGTCCGATAAAGCTCCAGGAGCTCCGGCAGCGCCTCCTCCCCCTCCCCCACCACGAAGAGGTCTATGAAGTCGGCCATAGGCTCCGGGTTCAGGGTCTCGCTGCCCCCGGCGATGATGAGGGGGTGCTCCTCGCCCCTCTCCGAGGCGAGGAGTGGGATGCCGGCCAGGTCCAGCATCTCCAGGACGTTGGTGTAGGTGAGCTCGTAGCCCAGAGAGAAGCCCAGGATGTCGAAGTCCTTGAGGGGTCGGCGGCTCTCCAGGCTGAAGAGGGGTCTCCCTGCCTGGCGCAGGGCGGCGGTCATATCTACCCAGGGGGTGAAGGCCCGCTCCGCCAGGATGGCGGGGTCCCGGTTGAGGATGTCGTAAAGGATGGGGATTGCCAGGTTGGACATGCCTATCTCATAGACGTCGGGATAGATGAGGGCGATACGCACCTCGGTGGCGTCCCAGTCTTTGACTATGCTGTTCCACTCGCCGCCGGTGTAGCGAGCGGGGCGGGTCACCTGAGGTAGGATATCGTCCAGAGGGACAATCAAGTTGAAGTCTCCAATAAGAGGCTATCTACAATTATAGCCCGCTAACTATCCATCAAACAATTCAGCCTCCAGAGGACTTGGAACCTTCAAGGGTTTTGAGCCAAGCACGCTGGAGAGATGGGAAGAGGGCGGCCTGCCGGGCGACCCCTTCAGTCCTTTCTGGCCTTGGGCACTATCTGGTACTTTATCTCCCAGTCTCGGTTCTGGTTGAGGATGGCGAGGATCTCCTCCAAGTGGCTCCTGTCCCAGCGCGTCCCTTCGAAGGAAGCTGAGTTGAGGCACATGCGCCCCCTAGGGGTCATGGGTGTGAAGTGAGAGCCCCGCAAGTCAGCTTTTCTTAGGTTAGCGTGATGGAGGTTGGCTTCTATGAGGTTGGCTCCCTGGAAATTAGCATCCGCCAAGATGCATCCGGTGAACTCCGCTTCTGTCAGGTCCGCCTTCTGGAAAGAGGCGCCGTTGAGGTTGATCTGGCGAAAGTCAGCACCCTTCAAACTGGCTCCTCGCAGATCGGCGCCGCTCAGGTCCAGGGGATCGCGGACTGCCTTACGTTTCTCGTTGAAGGCAGCCACATCACTTTTAAGTAGCTTCAAAGCCTCGCCTTTGTCCATGTCTCCTCCTTTACACTGAAGCTGGGGAATTCCCTATCCATGGCCCTATTTTGGCTCAGTCCAGAACTAGTGTCAAAGCGGGGTTCATCTTTTAGGGAAGAGTTTCAGCGCCCTCTCATATTCCTGAGGTGTGTTCAAATCCAGGAGCACTGCCTCAGAATCTACCTCGACCTCCTGCACCTGGGCTCGATGCCTGACCAGGACCTCCCGTAGCCCTTGCTTCTCTTCGGAGATGGCCAGGAGCTCGGGGAAGAGGGCCGAGGCGAAGATGGGCGGGTGCCCTCGTCGGTCCTTATAGAGGGGGATGGTGATGGCAGAGCCGGCACGGCGGTGAGTCTCCAAAAGGGCCTTCAGGATGTGGCTGGGGCGGGGCTGGTCTACTCCCAGGATGAGCAGAGAACCGGCCTCCAGCGGCACTTGTCTCACTCCAACCTTGATGGAGCTGCTTCGCCCCAATTTATAGTCGGCGTTAACCACGACCTGCGCCTGGGGGCAGTTTTTCAGGAGGGAGCGCAGCTTCTCCGCCTCGTGACCCAGAACCACGACCACCCCCGCTACACTCGCCTCCAGTAGCGAGGTCATTTGGAATTGTAGGAGAGGCCTGCCCTGCCAGGGGAGGAGGGCCTTGGCTTGCCCCATGCGCACCGACTCCCCTGCAGCCAGGAGGAGGCCCCAGTCCTTCAAGAGGGCTTTCCTGGCCTCAGCCTGGTCTCCGCCTTCAGGCGCAACGGTCGGCCATCCTTGCCGTGCTGCACCATGACTATCTCAGACAGGATGCTCAGAGCTATCTCATAGGGGGTCCTGGCCCCCAAGTTCAGCCCCACAGGGGCGTAAATGTCTTTCAGGCGCTCTAGCGGCACGCCCTCCTGAATGAGCTGGCGAAATATGAGGAGCACCTTGCGCCGGCTACCCACCAGACCCAAGTAGCGAGCCTTGGTGCCTGCCGCCGTCCTCATGGCCTGATAGTCCTGCTTGTGGCCCCGGGTGGCCACCACGACGAAGGTGTTATCTGCGCCAGAGTAGCTCCGTATGGAGGCCTCGATATCACCCACCAGAAGAGCATGGGCCTGGGGGAAACGTTCCTGAGAGGCGAAGTCGGCCCGGTCATCGGCCACCACCACTCGGAAGCCTAGGAGCCCAGCCAGGGTCGCCAAGGCCTGGGCGATGTGGCCGGCACCGGCGATGAGGAGAGTGGCCGGCGACAGGAAGGGCTCAAGGAAGGCATCATACTCAGTATCTAGGGTGATGAGGGACGGACTCTTTGAAGAAAAAGCAAAGGAGATGGCCTTATCCTCAAGGGTAGAGGCCCCCAGCCCCCCGGCTCGGCTGCCATCCTCCCGAAGGAGCAACTTGGCCCCTGCCTTGCCTCGGACCAGGGTCACCAGAGCCACTTTTGGGCCGCCAGCCAGAGCCAGGGCCACTTCCCGGGCCAGGAGCAGGTCTTCCCGACGCCAGGGGTCGATGAGTATGGTCATAGTGCCGCCGCAGAGGAGGCCGGAATCCGCCGCCAGGTCCTCGCTGAGGGTAAAGGAGCAGAGGGCTGTTTCCCCGGCCATGACCTCCGTAGCTTTCTGCCAGGCCTCGGCCTCGATACAGCCTCCCCCCAGTGTGCCCAGAGTGGAGCCATCGCTCCGGACCAGCAACTTGGCCCCCGGCTTCTGGGGCGTGGAGCCAGAGGTAGCTACTACGGTGGCCAAGACCACCGGCTGCCCGGCCTCTAGGAGCCGGGTCAGCTCTTGAAACAGTGACTCCATGGGTTTGTGCCTCGGTTCAAGCTTGTCCACGGGCCTTTAGCGCTCGCCACACCGCCTCCGAAGTCATGGGGAGGGACGTGATGCGGATGCCGATGGCTCGGGACACAGCATTGGCCACGGCCGCCAGGGGTGGGATGATGGGGGGCTCGCCCACGCCTCGGGCACCGTAGGGGCCGTCCGGAGCGGCGACCTCCACCAGGACTGGCTCTATCGGGGGAAGGTCGGCAGCGGTGAGCATGCGGTAATCCAAGAAGTTTGGGTTTTGCAGGATGCCGTTCCGATAGACGTAGCCCTCGGAGAGGGCCCAGCCTATCCCCTGCACCGCACTCCCCTGGAGTTGGCCCTCCACCAAAGTAGGGTTCAGGGCGAAGCCCACATCCTGAGCGGCCACGTATCTTTCCACTTGCACCTGGCCCGTTTCCCTGTCCACCGAAATCTCGGCCACATGGACTGCATAGGCCGGCTCCCGGCCCAGTCGAGAGCACTGGCCATGGCCGACGATGACATCGCCACGACCGAACACGGCCTTGCCGGCTATTGCTTCGATGGAGACAGAGGTCTTAGGAGAGCCATTGGCCCAGAACTTCTTATCTCCGTATTCCAGGTCTTCGATGGAGACCCTGAGCTGCGCTGCGGCCCGCTCCCGGAGCTGGGCTTTCACATCCTGGCACGCTCGAAGTACTGCTGTGCCTGTGGTCCGAGTCGTCCGGCTTCCTCCCGACACGTCAGCGTAGCCGGCGGTGTCGGTGTCCCCCGTAGTTACGGCCACTTCCTTCATGTCCAGGCCGAACTCCTCAGCCACGATCTGAGCCATGGTGGTCCTCACGCCAGTGATGTCCACGGAGCCCATGGTCAGGGCGAAAGAACCATCGGGGGTGACCTGTAGCTGGGCGGTGGAGGTCAGGGCCGCCGGCGTCCATACCCCGCAGGCCAAGCCTCTGCTCCGGCCCGCTTTCGGCTTCTCTCTCCAGATGGGGTGCTCCCTTATCCGCTGCAGGGTCTCTTTGAAGCCGATTCGGCCCAGAGGCACGCCATCGGGTGTGGCATCCCCATCCTGCACAGCGTTCCTGAGGCGAAGCTCCAGGGGGTCCAGGCTCAGGGACTGGGCTATCATGTCCAACATGGACTCGCTAGCGAAAGCCCCCTGGGGGTGGTTGGGTGCCCGGTAGGCCCCCACAGGCGGCTTGTTGGTCACCACCTGGAAGTGTTCCAGGCTGAGATTGGGCACTTTATAGAGGGCCAGGCTGTCCATGGCCGAGGGGGCCATCTCACCAGCGAAGGCGCCAGCGTCAAATATTGCTGTGCCCTCGGCGGCAGTGATGCGTCCATCCCTGGTTGCGCCCATCTTAAGCCGATAGACTACGGGCGGCGCTGGCGTGGCCGCTATGAATTCCTCCTCTCGAGACATCACCATTTTCACCGGGCGTCCCGCCTTTTGGGCCAGGAGGACACACAAAGGCTCAATAAGAGTGAACGCCTTGGCGCCGAAGCCACCACCCACCTCTGTGGGGATGACCCTGAGTTGGCTATCTGGGATGTTCAGGGTCTGGGAGATACCCTGGCGGATAGAGAAGCTGCCCTGGGTGGTGGTCCATACAGTTATCTTCCCGTCAGCGGCCACTGATGCGGTAACGGCGTGGGGCTCCATATATCCCTGGTGCACCATCTGGGTGCGGAAGGTCTCCTCCAGGACGATGTCGGCCTGGGCGAAGCCAGCGGCCACATCTCCTTTTCTAATCTCGGTGCGCATCACTACGTTATCGGAGACCTCCACTTTGGCCGAGATGCGGACAGCCAGGTTGGGGTGGAGGGCCGGGGCTCCGGGCTTCATGGCCGTCTCCACGTCGGTGACGGAGGGCAGGAGCTCATAATCCACCTGGATGAGGCCCAGGGCCTTTTGGGCCGCCTCCTGGGTGGTGGCAGCCACCACCGCCACCGCCTGCCCGGCGTATATCACTTTATCCCAGGCCAGGTAGTGCTGCCGCAGGGCAGGGCGCAGCCGTCGGGCCTCCTCCATAGTCAGGCCCTGGGCCTGGAGGAGGTCTTGGCCGGTGATGACGGCAGCCACGCCCTCGGCGGTCCGAGCCCGGCTAACGTCCAGGCGTCTTATCTTGGCATGGGCATGGGGGCTCCGCAGCACAGCACTGGCCAAGGCGTTGGATATCGCGACATCGGCAGCGAAGATGGCTCGGCCGGTGACTTTATCTGGGACGTCCACCCTGGGGACTCTTTGGCCCACCACTTTGGGTTTACTCATGCTTAGCCTTTGGCCTGCGCCCTTATTGCTCTCCAAACTGCCTCCGAGGTCATGGGGAGCTTACTCATCCGCACTCCGGTTGCCTTATGGATAGCATTGGCGATGGCGGCAAGGGAAGGGACTATAGGAGGTTCTCCTACTCCTCTTACGCCGTAGGGATTGTCGGAAGGCACCTCCACTATGGCGGTGTCTATCATGGGAAGGTCCGCTGCAGTGGGCTGATGGTAGTCCATCAGGCTCGCATTTTGCAGAATTCCATCCTCAAAGATGTAGTCTTCGCTCAGAGCCCACCCCGCACCCATAGCGACGGCTCCCTGGATCTGCCCTTCCACCATGGTCGGATTGATAGCGAAGCCGACGTCTTGGACTGCTGTATAGGAGAGAACGGTAACCTTGCCCGTCTCGGGGTCTACCTCCACGTCCACTACATGGGCAGCCAGGCTGGGGGCTGGGCTGGGCCTGGTGGAGGCCCCCCTCCCCACAATGGGGCCGGCAGCGGTGGAGATGCTAGCCCGAGCCAAGTCCCGAAGGGAGACGAACTTCTCCGGATGCCCCTTCATCTGGACACGCCTATCTCTGTATTCCACTTCACCTTCAGCCACTCCTAGGGATGCTGCCCCTCGGCGGATTAGCTCGGCCTTGGCATCATGGCAGGCCTGTTGGACGGCGGCGCCCATCTGCCGGGTGGTGCGGCTTCCGGCGGCGATATCGGCATAAGGGGCGGTATCCGTGTCGCCCATAACAACGGACACCTCGTCGGGGGAGACACCGAGCTCTTCGGCAACTATTTGCACGAAGATAGTTCGAGTGCCCGTGAGGTCCACCGATCCCACTAGCAGGGCAAAGGTGCCGTCGGCGTTGATATTGAGGGTTGCCGCTGAGCTCCCCACACCCCCGAACCACATGCCGCAGGCCAGACCCCGACCTCGATACTTCCCTTCCAGGGGGCGGACCCAATTTGGGTGCTGGGCCACCTTCTCTAAGACTTCCTGGAAGCCGATTCTGGCGTAAGTCAGGTCGTTGAGCGCTCGGTCTCCCTGAGTGACGATGTTCTTGAAACGGAACTGCAAAGGGTCCATCCCCAGGGCCTCGGCCATCTGGTCCATCTGGCACTCTACAGCGAAAGCGGCCTGGGGGGCTCCGGGGGCTCGTAGAGCACCCACCGGAGGCTTATTGACGACTACAACGTAGCCATTCACTTTTACGTTGGGTAAACAGTAGGGGCTCAGACCGGTGACGAATCCCGATGGTGGCAATGGGGAGGCGAAAGCACCGGCCTCGTACACCATGGTTACCTCGGCGGCTGTGAGCAAGCCCTCTCGGGTGGCTCCGAGCTTGACGGTGATGGTTGTCGGCGGAGCAGGTCGGGCCATTCGGAGATCCTCCTCCCGGGTCATCACCATGCGCACCGGCCTCCCTGCTTTCTGAGCTAGCAAAACGCATAGAGGCCCCAGGAGCATGCCGTTCTTGCCGCCAAAACCTCCCCCTACCTCCATGGGAACCACCCTGATCCGGCTCAAAGGCAGACCCAGAGAGGCCCCCAACTGCTCCCGAAATGTAAAAGCCCCCTGAACGCTGGCCCAGATTGTCACTTTGCCCCCGGAGTCCACCTGGGCCACGCAGGCCTGGGGCTCCAGGTAGCCATGATGTATCATCTGGGTGCGATAGGTGTCTTCCCGCACCACAGCCGCCTGGGCGAACCCAGCCTCTACGTCTCCCCGCCTGAACTCGGTGAAGTTGGCGATGTTGCTGGGCGTGCTGGCCTTCCCTGTCATGCTTTCGGTATAGAGGTTCGGGTGGAGCAGGGGGGCATCGGGTTTCATGGCCTCCACCCCATCCGATACTACTGGCAGCGGCTCATACTCTACCTCGATGCATCCCAGGGCAGCTTCCGCTATCTCCCGGGTGACTGCGGCCACCGCCGCCACAGGGTGGCTTCCATACAAGACCTTGTCCTCAGCCATGATGGCCCGCCCCGCCGATGCGGGGATGTCGGCGGCGGTGATGACCGCCACCACACCTGGCAGAGCACATGCCTTAGACACATCCAGTCGCCTGATTCGGGCGTGGGCATAAGGACTGCGCAGGATCACGCCGTGAAGCATACCCGGGATGTTCAGGTCAGCAACATATTGAGCTTTGCCCGTGAGCTTGCCCGCGGCGTCCAAGCGGGGCAAGGACTTCCCCAAGAAGCTGTATTCTGTCACGGCGCGACTTTCTGTTTGGAAGCAGCGACAATGGCCCGGACGATCTTATCGTACCCGGTGCAGCGGCACAAGTTGCCGGCGATAGCCGTTCGGATCTCCTGTTCCGACGGATGGGGGTTGGTGTCTAGCAGGGATTTGGCCAACAGGAGGACACCCGGCGTGCAGAATCCGCATTGTACTGCACCCTGGTCTAGGAAAGCCTGCTGGAGAGGGTGAAGCCGATTGCCCTGGGACAGCCCCTCAATGGTGAGCACCTCCTGGCCCTCGGCCTCCACCGCCAGCACTAGGCAAGAGTTCACTGCCATCCCATTCAGGAGGACGGTGCAAGCGCCGCAATTGCCCTTGCCGCAGCCCTCTTTGCTGCCGGTGAGCCCCAAGTCCACCCTGATAGTCTCCAGAAGGGTGCGGGTAGGCTCAACCAGTATCTCCCGGGGTTGACCATTCACTGTAATGTGCAAAGGTATCTTCATGGGGAAGCAGCCTCCTCAAGACAAGACTGAAGGGCACGCCGGGTCAGCACCTTCACCATCTCTCGACGGTACTCTGCCGAGGCCCGGACATCGTCGATAGGGCTGGATTCCTTGGCTGCGGCCTCCGCTGCCTCCTGGATGGCTTGGCTGTTCAGGGCGTGGCCTTCTAGGAGAGCTTCAGCCCTTCGGGCCCGGATGGGGGTGGGTGCTACCGCTCCCAGGGCCACCCTGGCTTGCTGGCAGCGGCCACCTCTCCCCAAGGTGAGGAGACAGGCCACGTTCACCATAGGGATATCCATTTCCTGGCGCTGGGTGAGTTGGAGATAGCATCCTCGGGAGCTGGGTGATGGCGTTGGGACGAAGACCTCCACCAATAGCTCATCCTTGCCCAAGGCCGTCTGGTTGGGCCCTTGGAAGAAGTCCTCCAAAAGTATTCGCCGCCTCCCTCCAGGGCCGGCGATGACAGCCTGTGCTTTCAGGCAGAGGAGGGATGGAGCGGTGCTGGCTGCAGGTGAGGCATTGCACAGATTGCCCCCTACGCTGGCCCGGCTCCTGATTTGAAGCGAGCCAAGCTGGACACAGGCCTGGGCCAAAATAGGGAAGTGCTGGGCCAAGAGAGGATAGTCCAGCACCCGGTTCAGAGACACCGCCGCCCCCAGGTGCAGGCCGCGCTGTGAGACATGTTCCAGGCGCTGTAGCTCTGGGATAGCCTTGATATCCACCACCAGGCTCGGCAGGGTGCGCCTTTCCTTCAGCTGAATTAAAAGGTCGGTACCCCCCGCCAGAAGCTTGGCCCCATCCTTAGCTGCGGCCAAAAGGCGCAGGGTTTCCCTCAGGGTCTTGGGGCGTCTATACTCGAAAGGATTCATGGGCTACCTCACTATTCCATATTCCACATGTTACTTTCTCATGAAGATAGTGTCAATATCTTTTCTCGTTCATTACATATGAGACAATTTAGAGGTCACCTCTAGGCAGTGCTTAGGTATCTATCTGAACGAGTGCACCTTGACAACCCTACTCATTTCTTTTATCATTAGCCAATAATTGTATAATACGTCCTCTTATCCAGAGCGGCAGAGGGACTGGCCCGACGAAGCCCGGCAACCGATCCGGCTCACGGATACGGTGCCAATTCCTGCGGGGCCCCAGGGGCTCCGAGAGATGAGAGCGGATGAGATGCGAACTTCTCTCGGACGAGGAGTTTTTTTGTGTCCATAAAATCATGAAGACGCTGGAATGGAAGGATAACCGGCTCAGGCTGCTGGATCAGACCCAGCTCCCCCATGAAGAAGTCTATCTGGAGCTAGGGAGCTATCAGGAGGTGGCCTCGGCTATCCGTGAGATGAGGGTTCGTGGCGCCCCGGCCCTGGGGGTGGCTGCTGCTTATGGCTTGGCCCTGGGCGCTCGGAGCATTAAGGCAGCTTCCAAGGAGGACTTCCTGGACCAACTGGCGAGGGTGGCTGACGAGCTGGCTGCCACTCGCCCCACGGCGGTCAACCTGTCCTGGGCTTTGACCAGGATGAAACGCATCGCCGCTGTTGCCTCCAATATTCCGTCCATCAAGGCTGTTCTCTTGAAAGAGGCGCAGCTCATCGAGGCCGAGGACGTGGAGGCCAACCGTCGCCTGGGTCGCCTGGGGTCCGACCTGGTGGAGGATGGGGCCACCATCCTCACTCACTGCAACGCTGGTTCCCTGGCCACCGCAGGCTATGGCACTGCCCTGGGGGTGATACGCGCTGCCTGGGAGCAGGGCAAGCGGGTGCATGTCTTCGTCCCGGAGACCAGGCCCCTCCTACAGGGTGCCCGCCTCACCGCTTGGGAGCTGTCCCAGGAGGGCATCCCCGTCACCCTCATCACCGATAGCATGGCCGGCCACTTCCTGAGCCGCGGGGCCATTGACTGCGTCATAGTAGGGGCCGACCGCATCGCCCGGAACGGCGACGTGGCCAACAAGATTGGCACCTACACCCAGGCGGTTCTGGCTGCCGAGAGCGGTGTGCCCTTCTACGTGGCCGCCCCCACTTCCACCGTAGACCTGGCCCTGGCCTCGGGAGAGGAGATACCCATCGAGGAGCGCCGCCCCGAGGAGGTAACTCATTTCGCCGGCCGGGCCATCGCTCCCAATGGGATAAAGGCGGCTAACCCCGCCTTCGATGTTACGCCTCACCAGTATATCACCGCCATCATCACCGAGAAGGGGGTGGTCCGAGAGCCTTATGCCGAGAGACTGCCCAAGCTGTAGGAGGAGGTTATATTATGCCTACAAAGCTGATGTTGCGAGAGGTCACCAAGAGGTTCGGCAAGGTGGTGGCGGTAGACAAGCTGAACCTGGATGTGGGGGAGCAGGAGTTCATCACCCTGGTGGGCCCCTCGGGCTGCGGCAAGACCACCATCCTGCGCCTCATCGCTGGCCTGGAGGACCCGGACGAGGGGGAGATTTACATCGATGGTCAACTGGTGAACGGTATAGGGCCGGGCAAGCGAGGGGTGCACATGATCTTTCAAAGCTACGCCCTCTGGCCCCATATGAAGGTCTTCGAGACCAAGGAGTACTCCAACATTAGCTTCCCCATGAAGGTGCGCCAGTGGGTGGGAGAGAACATCCTGTCCCGGGCCGAAGAGGTAGCGGTGAAGCTGGGCATCCCCAAGGAGCATTTCTCCCGGCGGCCCGGCCAGCTCTCCGCTGGGCAGCAGCAACGCGTGGCCGTGGGCCGGGCTATGGTAGTCAAACCCCAGATATTGCTCATGGACGAGCCCCTGGCCAACATCGACCCCCAGTCCAGGCTCAGGGTCCGGCAGGAGATCCGCCGCAACCACGACCTGATGAATTTGACTACCATCTTCGTCACCCATAACCTCATCGATGCTATGGCCCTGGCCGACCGAATAGCGGTGATGAACGAGGGGATCATCGTCCAGATAGGCAGCCCTCGGGAGGTGCATCAGCGCCCAATCAACGACTTCGTGGCCGACTTCATTCGCAGCGCCGAGATGCCCAGTTTTCACTTTGGGGGAGATAGGTAAAAGATATGGTTATCCCCCAAGCCAGGCTGGGTATCATCGGAGGCTCCGGCCTCTATCAGATGGATGGCCTATCCCAGGTGGAGGAGGTCAGGGTGGACACCCCCTTTGGCCCCCCCTCAGATGTCATAGTGGTGGGAACTCTGGAGGGACAGAGTGTGGCCTTCCTGCCCCGCCATGGCCGAGGGCATCGCCACTCCCCCACAGAGATACCCGCGCGGGCTAATATCTGGGCGCTCAAGTCCCTGGGGGTGGAGCGCCTCATATCAGTGAGCGCCGTGGGCAGCCTCAAGGACGAGATAAAGCCCTCGGACCTGGTGGTGCCGGACCAGCTCATAGACCGCACCAAGAGCCGGGTCAACTCCTTCTTCGAGGGAGGCATCGTCGTCCACGCAGGCTTCGCCGATCCCTTCTGCCCTCAGCTTTCCCAGCTTCTCTTCCAGGCGGCCCAGGGTGTGGGCGCCACCGTTCACCGGGGCGGTACCTACGTGGTCATGGAGGGGCCGCTGTTCTCCACCCGGGCCGAGTCCCGCCTCTATCGCTCCTGGAAAGCCAACATCATTGGCATGACTGCCCTGCCCGAGGCCAAGCTGGCCCGGGAGGCGGAGATGTGCTATGCTACCCTGGCCTGCGCTACGGACTACGATTGCTGGCATCCCACCGAAGAGTCGGTTACCATCGAGAGGGTGCTGGCCATTCTTCAGAATAACGTGGCTCGGGCCAAGGAGATCATAAAGAGGGTGGCGGTGCAACTGTCCGAAGAACGGCAGTGCCTCTGCGGCGCGGCCCTGCAAAATGCCATCATCACTGCCCCAGAGCTCATCCCGGATGAGGTGAAACGAAAATATCAACTGCTGGTGGGAAAGTATCTGTGAAAGCCAGAGAATCCCTGGGGTTGCCCCCCTTCGAGCTGGCCGGGCAGGCCACCGCTATCGGCAGCATGCCCCACACCTCCCCCGAGGCGGCTCACCATGCGGTGCTGTCCCACTTGAAGGAAGTCCCGGCCTGGCCCCAGTTCCCCCGTCGCTCCTACCTGGAGAGTATATATGTACAGTTCAGCCAGGGTCTGCCGGGCCTGGTGGTGGAGGAGGAAAGGGCTTATGTGGAGCGAGCCGGGTCGGAGGTGGCCCTGGAAGCTCTCTACCAGGCCTACCTGGAAGGGCGAGCCGATGCCTATCCGATTACAGCCGAATATGCCGCCGGGTTGCACCTCTTCCTACAAGATGGGGCGGGCTCTCCTCGAGCAATCAAGGGTCAGATGACCGGCCCGGTGAGCCTGGGGCTGGCGCTGTGTGATAGGCAGGGCCGCCCCATCCTTTATGACGAGGTCCTGGCCGATGCCCTGGCCCGCCTCCTCCGCCTCAAGGCCGCCTGGCAAGAGAAGGAGCTAAGGAAGTTGGCCCCGAGCACCATCATCTTTGTGGACGAGCCTTATTTCGCCTCCCTGGGCTCAGCCTTCGTGGCGGTGGAGAAGGAGAAGGCCCTATCCTGGCTGGAGGAGGTGCTGGGGGGACTCCGCGGCCTTAAGGGGGTTCACTGCTGTGGCAATACCGACTGGTCTCTCATCCTGGCCTCCTCGGCGGATGTCCTGAGCCTGGACGCTTATGAGTATGCCCAGTCCCTGAGCCTTTATCCGGAGGAGGTCGGGGCCTTTCTGAAGCGGGGCAGCGTTATCGCCTGGGGCATCGTCCCCACCCGAGAGGCGACCCTGGCCGGGGAGACGGCCCCCAGCCTCTTTGACCGGCTGGAGGAAGCCATCGAGATGACGGCAGCCAAGGGGTTCCTTCACCGCGATCTGGTAGAGCGGAGCTTCGTCACACCGGCCTGTGGCCTGGCCACTCTCTCCGAGGGGGCGGCGGAGCGTGCCCTGGAGCTATTGGCGGCCCTCTCCCTCAAAATAAGAAGGAAGTATAATCTGGGGTAGGTTTGAGAATGAACAAGCGAAAGCGGGTGGCCGTCCTCAAACACCGCCGCATGGAAAAGAAACTGGAACTGCGGCGCAGGGCCCAAAAAGCTAAAAGATGACGCTACTGGTAGTGGGTTCGGTGGCCCTGGATTCTGTGGAGACCCCCTTCGGCCAGGTTCGTGAAGTCCTAGGGGGCTCGGCCACCTATTCCGCGGCCTCAGCTAGCCTCTTCACCCAGGTGAACCTGGTGGCGGTGGTGGGCAAGGACTTCCCCAGAGAGCACCTGGATTTCCTGTGCCAGCGCAGCGTGGACCTCCAGGGCCTCCAGGTGGTGGAGGGTGAGACCTTCCGCTGGTCTGGCCGCTACGACTACGAGCTCAATACCACACATACCCTGGAGACCAGGCTCAATGTCTTCGCCGATTTCCACCCGGCCCTGCCCGAGAGCTATAAGAAGAGCGACCTGGTCTTCCTGGCTAATATCCATCCTGAGCTTCAACTCGAGGTGCTGCGGCAGGTTTACCCCCGGCCTCGTCTGGTCATGGCCGATACTATGGACTTCTGGATCCGGGGGCATAGGGATGCCCTGGAGAGAGTGCTGGGCACTGTGGACGTGGCCACCATGAACGAATCCGAAGTGCGCATGTGGGCGGGGACCTCTAACCTGCTTCAGGCTGCCCGGCGCCTCCTGTCCCTGGGGCCCAAGGTGGTCATTATCAAGCAGGGGGAGCACGGCGCTGTCATGTTCAACAAGGATACCTATTTTTTGGTGCCGGCCTATTTGGTGGACTCAGTGGTGGACCCCACCGGGGCCGGGGACAGCTTCGCCGGCGCCTTCCTGGGCTACCTGGACCAGGTGGGACAGATAGATGAGCGGAGCCTGAGGCGGGCCGTGGTCTATGGATGCGCTGTGGCTAGTTTCACCGTCCAGGGGTTCAGCCTGGAAGGCCTGCGCCACTTAACCCCCCAGGCCGTGGCCGACCGCTATCTGGAGTTCTACCACTTCACCCACTTCCACGAGATATCGGGATGAAGAGAAGGTTTACCTTGAGCGCCGTCGAAAGGTTTGCCATGAGCACCGTTGAAAGGAGAGGGCTTTGTCGGTAAAACCAGGACTAGACTATGATGTCCAGGACTTGTCCCTGGCCGAGGCCGGGGAGAGACACATCCAGTGGGCGGCTCGGGAGATGCTGGTGCTCTCCCTCCTGCGGGAGAGGTTTGCACAGGAGAAGCCTCTGAAGGGTCAGCGCCTCTCTGGCTGCCTTCACATCACCTCGGAGACAGCTAACTTGGCTCTGGTACTCCAGGCTGGAGGGGCCGAACTGGTCCTGTGCGCTTCAAATCCCCTGAGCACCCAGGACGAGGTGGCCGCAGCCCTAGTGGCTGTCCACGGCATCCCCGTATTCGCCATACGGGGAGAGGACGAAAAGACCTACTATAAGCACATACACAGCGCCTTGAAACATAGCCCCGCCATAACTCTGGATGACGGCGCCGACCTGGTGGCCACCCTGCATCGAGAGCAGACCAGGCTCCTCCCCGGGGTGGTGGGGGGCACCGAGGAGACCACCACCGGGGTCATCCGCCTCCGGGCCATGGCTAATGATGGTGCTCTCAAGTATCCCATCATCGCCGTGAACGAGGCGGACACCAAGCACCTGTTCGATAACCGCTACGGCACCGGCCAGAGTACCGTGGATGGCATTACCCGAGCCACTAATATCCTGTGGGCGGGGCGGAAGGTGGTGGTCTGCGGCTATGGGTGGTGTGGTCGGGGGGTGGCCCTGAGGGCAAAGGGGCTGGGGGCTCAGGTCATCGTGGCTGAGGTGGACCCAGTGCGGGCCCTGGAGGCAGTTATGGATGGCTATCGGGTGATGCCCATGCTGGAGGCGGCTCAGGAGGGGGACCTGTTCATCACCCTCACCGGTGGCCTCCACATCATAGACCGACCCCATCTGGAACGGATGAAGGATGGGGCCATCCTGGCCAACAGCGGCCACTTCAACGTGGAGATAAACATCCCAGGTCTGGAGG
>JACQUD010000022.1 GCA_016210485.1 Chloroflexota bacterium
CCCCGTCTTCTCCATAAGCGGCAGCGAGTTCGTGGAGATGGTCGTCGGCGTTGGGGCCTCAAGGGTACGGGACCTCTTCGACCAGGCCAAACGCAACTCCCCCTGCATCGTCTTCGTGGACGAGATCGACGCGGTAGGGCGACACCGAGGTGCGGGCCTGGGCGGCGGCCACGACGAGCGGGAGCAGACACTGAACCAGATTCTGGTGGAGATGGACGGTTTCGACACCAGCACCAACGTCATAGTCCTCGCCGCCACCAACCGCCCCGACATCCTGGACCCCGCCCTCCTCCGGCCGGGCCGTTTCGACCGCAGAGTAGTGCTGGATAACCCCGACATGAAGGGCAGGATGGAGATCCTCAAGATCCACTCCAAGGGCAAGCCCCTGGAGGAGTCGGTGGACCTGACCACTTTGGCCCGCCAGACGCCGGGCTTCAGCGGCGCCGACCTGGCCAACCTGGTGAACGAGGCGGCTATCCTGGCCGCGCGGCGCACCAAGAAGACTATCGGCAACGATGAGTTCGCCGAGGCCATAGATAGGGTCATCGCAGGGCCGGAGCGCAAGAGCCGCCTCATCAGCCCCAAGGAGAAGGCCATGACCGCCTATCACGAAGCCGGCCACGCCCTGGTGGCCTGGAGCCTGCCCAACGCCGATCCGGTTCACAAGCTCTCCATAGTGGCCAGGGGCACCATGGGCGGCTACACCCGTCTGCTGCCTGCCGAAGACCGCCACCTCTGGACCAGGTCCCAGTTCCAGGACATGCTGGCGGTGTCCATGGGAGGACGAGTGGCAGAGGAGCTCATCTTCAGCGAGGTCACCACGGGGGCCAGTAACGACCTGGAGAACGCCACCCGCATGGCACGACAGATGGTCACCCGTTACGGTATGAGCGAAAAGCTGGGCCCCCGCACCTTTGGGCGCAAGGAGGAACTGATCTTCCTGGGCAGGGAGATCTCCGAGGAACGGGACTACAGCGACCACATCGCCGAAGAGATCGACGAAGAAGTGCACGAGCTTGTCCAGAATGCGTATAGCAACGCCAAAGAGGTCCTTACGTCTATCAGGTCCAAGCTAGTGCACGTGGCGCAAGAGCTTATAGCCAAGGAGACCCTGGAAGGTCAGGAGCTGAAAAAGCTCTTCGAGGCCGAGGTGCCTCCTGAGATCGCCTCCCTGGCAGAGGCAGCCCCTGCCTAGCTACCGCCCTCTGGCTAGGCATCCACAGACAAAAGAGTACCCCCATCAAGCCATGAGAACTTGAAGCGGAGCTTTTAGCTGTACAGCAAAGAACTCTTACGCCACGGCATCTTTTACAGCGACGGCAAAAGGCCTCTTCAGCTTCTCTTCCAGAAGGCCCACCAAGGTTTTTTAATGCTAGGCCCTGGCGCTGCTGCCGGACCAGGCGCTACCGCCGACCCTATTGGCCGGTCAGCAAACACCCGCGGTATCAGAGTACGCAGCTGCTCTTGCTCTTTGGAGGAAAACCCTCTGGCCAAAGTCTGTACTATGGCCACCCGCCGCATGGCCGCCGGTCCTGGCATTAGAAACATCACTGCATCGTAAGAGTCGGCCACCTTCTTGGCTATCTCCAGCTCCATCTTCAGCCACACGCGAAGCCTAGACATGGTGAACGAGCGGAGCTTGGCGTCGGATAGAGCATATTCTGCTTTTGCCATAGCCAACAGCCTACTCCTTCTCTCATCCTCGGAGAGAGCAGCCACCTTCCCATACCGTTCTAACATCTGCTTCTCCCTCTGCTCTTCCGTTTCGTCTGCCAATAGACCCCATCCCTGATCCAACTCGGCTCCTGATGTCATACCACTACCTCCTACTACCTCCTTTTTTGAACCTTGAACAGGACCGCCTTCTTGTGCCCTGAGCCAATGCTCCTACCACAATATCACTCTCATATTACTCCCCTCACACAGACTCCGCCAAGTAGAGTTGGGCGCCCGTAGCCGCGCTACTTATTACTACCGGTTCCAGCTATCTCTCCTTCTCTTGTAACGGCTCATCCAAAGGCAGTGCACGGTAGTATAGACCCCAGCGCTGCATCAGCCGGTCCAGTCGCGGGTCCTCCAGGGCCACCAGCTCCTTGAAGAACCCGGCTATGGAGTGGCCGCAAAGCTGCTCCTGGGTGCACACCCAACTGGCCTCGCTGGGCACCACGTACAAGCAGCCCCTCTGGTGCACGCATTGCAGCTCCACCCGATTGCCACCGTCGCCAATCTTTATGTCAACACCCTGCTTCATAAGCTCTCCTTTCAGCCCTAACCTTTCACCACCCCCAGGGGCCGCATCCGGGCCACCTTCTTAGATAGACCCGCCCCCTCCGCCACCTCCACCACCTTGGCCACATCCTTATAGGCAATAGACGCCTCCTCTGCCAGGGATGCCCACCCTCCGTGGGCCCGCACCACAATGCCCTCCTGCGCCAACTGCTGCCGGATATCCTGCCCCTTCAGAATCCGCTTCGCCGCCGAACGACTCTCCGCGCGGCCAGCACCGTGGCAGGTGGACCCAAAGGAGACCTCCATAGCCCTGGGCTGCGCCACCGCCAGGTAGGAGTACCTCCCCATGTCCCCTGGGATCAGTATCGGCTGCCCTATCTCCTGGTAAGCCTCCGGCACCCCGGGATGGCCCTTAGGGAAAGCCCGGGTAGCCCCCTTTCGGTGAACGCACAGCTGCACCCGCTTCCCCTCCACCGTATGCTCCTCCAGCTTGGCTACGTTGTGGCACACATCGTACACCTGCCGTATGCCCAGCTCCCGCCACCCCACTCCAAACACCTCCGAAAAAGACTCCCTCACCCAGTGGGCGATGCACTGGCGATTGGCCCAGGCGAAGTTAGCCCCGCAGTTCATGGCTCCCAGATAGCCCTGCCCCTCGGGGGAGCGCACAGGCACGCAGGCCAACTGGCGATCCGGCAGCTCTATGCCGTAACGCTGCACCGCCGTAACCATCACCTTAAGGTAGTCGTCGCATATCTGATGCCCCAATCCCCTGGAGCCGCAGTGGACTAAGACGGTCACCTGTCCCTTTTGGCGTATCCCCAAGGCCCTGGCCACCGCCTCATCGAAGATTTCGTCCACCTTCTGCACTTCTAGAAAGTGGTTCCCCGAGCCCAGAGTTCCCAGTTGCGGGCCACCTCTTTTCCTGGGCCGCTCCCCCACCTTGGAGGGGTTGGCATTGCCAATGCACCCCCCCTCCTCCGTCACCTTCAGGTCCTCTGCATCACCAAAGCCCCGCTCCACAGCCCACTCAGCCCCCCGGGCTAGCACCTCCTCCATCTCTCCCGACCCCAATCTGATCACGCCCGAAGCGCCCACTCCTGAAGGCACCCGGGTGTAAAGAGTGTCCACCAGCCTCTCCAGCTTGGGTAGCACCTCCTTTTCCGTCAGGTCGGTGCGCAGCAATCGCACCCCACAGTTGATGTCGAACCCCACTCCCCCTGGCGAGACCACCCCGTCCTCCACGCGGGTAGCCGCCACGCCTCCCACAGGAAAGCCGTACCCCCAGTGGATGTCCGGCATGGCGTAGGAGGCCACCATTATCCCTGGAAGGGTGGCCACATTGACCACCTGCTCCAGGGACTGATCCCTGGTAATCGACGCCAGCATCTCCTCATCGGCGAAAACGATGCCAGGCACACGCATCCCCGGCTTGTAATCCTGGGGTATCTCCCACCGGTGTTCGTCGATTCGACGCAGAACCTTGTCCCACTCCGTGCTCATCATTCTCGCCTATATATCCAGAATCACCCGCACTCGTACCCCCTCCCTCTCCTCCACCGAGACCATGTGATAAGTAGCAGCCTTCACCCCCGCCTTGATGCGATGTCGCCCAAGGTCCACCTTTTCGCCGTAGCAGCGGGCTTCAAGGCTGTTGTCGTCCAGCTTATCTACCTCAAACCTCACCAGTAGCAGGTGCTCCACATCGAAAACATACAGCAGCTCGTTCAGCCAGTCTACCAAAAGCCCTTCCCTATCCGCCGAGCTGACCTTCAC
>JACQUD010000020.1 GCA_016210485.1 Chloroflexota bacterium
CGCCAGCGGGGCTCAGATGCAATCACCCTTCCATGTTTGCCTTGGGGGATGGGGCGGGCGTTCAGACGGTTAACAGGACACTCTGTCTGAAGAAAGGCATCAAAGTAGCCGAAGTATCTCGTAGGGTATTAACGGCCTATTCGCTTCCGTCTCACGGGCTCCATCTGAGGATAGGCTGCCGAGCTGTTGTCGCTAAGCTCCCGCTTAGCGAAAAACTTGAGCGAGCAACCGCAGACTATAAGCAAACCAGAACGTATGTTTTGGTGGAGACGGGGGAGGGATGGACTCTGCCGTCCCACAAGATTCTATACCTGTTGGTCGAGAGGAAGGCGCTGGTCTTGCATCGTGGGAGGATGTAAGAGCGATACCCTCGAACTCCGCCTACCCACAATGTGTTGGGGGAGTGTGTAAGTCAAGACGCAACACTCTCCGCCTCACTCACTCATAGCGGTTGCAGCCTGAGGTGGTCCCCAAAATTTAGACAGGTGGTTAAGAGAGAGTCCCGCTCCTAAAATAACCAGAAACGAAGGAGCAGGAACATGAAGCAGCCAAGGAAGAAGCACAGCCCAGCATTCAAAGCTAAGGTGGCCCTGGCCGCCCTTAAAGGGGACCAGACCATCGGCGAGCTAGTCAGCCGGTTTGAAGTCCATCCCAGCCAGATTCACACCTGGAAGAGAGCCCTGATAGAAGGGGCTCCCCAACTCTTTGCCAATGGCTCAGGCCAGCAGGAGAAAGGCCAGGAGATCCTCATGGCCCAGCTCTACCAGCAGATCGGCCAGCTGAAGGTGGAACGGGATTTTTTGTCACGGAGGTCCGGGCTATGAGCCGGGAGAGGCGGCTGGGAATGGTGCGCCGACACCACTCCAAACTATCTCTGGTCCGTCAGTGTGCCTTGCTAGGCCTCAGTCGTGCCTCCCTGTACTATCAACCAGCCCCGGCCAGTGAGGAGGACCTGGAGCTGATGGACCTGATGGACCGGCAGTACCTGAAGACTCCGTTCTACGGCTCCAGAAGGATGACCGCCTGGCTGCGCCAACAGGGCCACCGGGTCAACCGGAAGCGGGTTCGGCGGCTGATGGGGCTCATGGGCCTGGAGGCCATCTACCGGCGTCCCAACACCAGCAAGCCTTTGCCAGAGCACAAGGTCTATCCCTACCTGCTACGGGGCCTGGAGATCAACCGAGTAAACCAGGTCTGGGCCACCGACATCACCTACATACCTATGGCCCAGGGCTTTCTGTACCTGGTAGCCATCATGGACTGGTATAGCCGGTACGTGCTGGCCTGGCGCCTCTCCAACACCCTGGATGCTGATTTCTGCATTGAGGCCCTGGAGGAGGCGCTGCGCCAAGGCACCCCGGCGATCTTCAACACGGACCAGGGCAGCCAGTTCACCAGCCAGGCCTTCACCGGGCTCCTGGAACGCGAGGGTATCAGGATCAGCATGGACGGCAAGGGACGCTACTTGGACAATCTCTTCGTGGAGCGCCTCTGGCGCACGGTGAAGTACGAGGAGGTCTACCTGAAGGCCTATGCCAACGGCCGCGAGGCCAAGGCCGGCCTCGACGCCTACTTCCACTTCTACAACACCCAGAGGCCTCACCAGACCTTGGGCTACCGGACGCCGGCAGAGGTCTTCAACTTGGATTCGGTGCAATCAACAGCGCAATCAGCAGAAAGGCGGTGCTTACCGGGGGCATACGTGGTAACCTACAGAGGCACAGCGGGACCCTCTCTTATTTTGGCCTCTCCTCTGTCCAACTGAGTGGGTCCACCTCAGCCGTCACCCCGAAGGATGAAATCACGTATCTGCACAACCTGAGTCAGCACCTGCTGATTCCCGCTTGGAACATCAAGTGGATATGTCGTAGCATCACCGCAGCAGTTGTCTGAGGCTGGAATTCATGAACCTATCCCGAAATTGCCCGCAGGCAGGTCATGAGACAGGCGATCACCACGAAAGCCAGGTAGGTATGAACACGGCGCTCCCATCGCACCACCAGCCTGCGCCAGTTGTCCATCCATGCGTGGGTCCGCTCCACGATCCAGCGCGCCGCGCTGGCTGGGTGCACCTTCGGTGGACGCCCTGGCTTTCTCCCTCGTCCCGGCCACTCCCGCTGGGGAATGGAGGGACGGATCCCGCACTTCCGCAGATCACGACGGAACCCCCTGCTGTCGTACCATTTGTCCGCTGCCAGCGTCTCCGGACGCTGTTTGGGCCGGCCCCGACGGCGAGGCACCCGAACGCTGTCCACCACCTGGAGCGCCACACGTTGCTCGTGAACCTGGGCGCCGGTGACCAGGATTGCCAAGGGGACGCCAGCGCCATCGGTCAGCACATAGGCCGTGCTTCCCTTGCCCTTCCTGCCCCACCCAACGGCGGCACCTCTTTTTCGTCGAGACAAAGCTGCTATCCAGGAAGGCCTTTCCCCAGTCCAGGTCTCCCTGGGCATCCAGGGTGCCCAAGAAAGTAGTCCAGATCCGCTTCCATGTCCCTTGCTCTTGCCACGCCTTTGGCCGATGATGGCA
>JACQUD010000021.1 GCA_016210485.1 Chloroflexota bacterium
CCTACGAGCTTACGCTCACCACCCCCTCAAGATGGCGTGTCTACCGTTTCCACCACCTCGGCCCCTGGCAGGAGTGGAGGGATTCGAACCCCCGACCGGCGGTTTTGGAGACCGCTGCTCTCCCAGGCTGAGCTACACTCCTTGGCCCTTTTTACGGGGCAGCTTATTATAGCAAAAAGGCGGCCCCCGTTTCAATCAGGTTCATCTTACCTCCTTCCTACCCGCCCAGAAGCGCTTCTGGGGGCTTCGCCCCAGATCCATAGGGGGTTTGAAGGCGAAGTCTTTGGCATCAGGCCTACCTTGTGTAGGCGGGATAAATAAACGTTTGTAAACCTTCTCGGGCACGCCCCTTGGCCTGAGAAGGCCCTAGTGGTATAATGGGCACGGCTTCACAAAGCGCAAGGAAAACATTAGTGCACGTAGCTCTTATTGCCCATACCCCAGATCCCGAGCTGGTGGTGGCCGCTGCCGCTCGCCTCTCCACCGCTCCCGTCAGTGCCCTGGAGCTCAAGGAGAAGATGGGCCATGAGCAGGCCCTTCGCCTGCTCACCCATCTTATTGCCTCAGGTCATCTTTCCCCTTTCGAGCACGTCAGCTTCACCTTCGCCATAGATGGCATCTCTCGGGCCGCCAGCCACCAGCTCGTCCGCCACCGCCTCGCCAGCTACACCCAGCAGAGCCAACGCTACGTGGCCCTGAAGACGCTGGACTACGTTACCCCGGATTCCATCGCCTCACGCTCAGAGCTGGAGGCTAAATATCGGGAGATGGTGGATGCCTGCCACGCCCTCTACCGCCAGATGCTGGAGGCAGACATCCCCGCCGAGGATGCTCGCTACATCCTCCCCAACGCCGCCCAGACCCGGCTGGTGATGACCATGAACGCCCGGGAGCTGATGCACGCCGCCTCCCTCCGCCTCTGCCTGCGGGCCCAGTGGGAGATCGTACACCTCTTTGAGAACCTGAAGATCGAGGTGAGCTTGGTGGCGCCTTTCATCGCCGCCCAGCTCAAACCCAAGTGCTTCCACATGGGCTACTGCGATGAGCGGGAGTGCTGCGGGCTTATGCCCACCCTGGCGGATTCGACAAACTCACCGCAAGCGGGGTCAGCGAAATCTCTTAAGGAGAAGACCGAAAGCGCATCATGACAGCCAAAATCATAGACGGCAACAAGATAGCCCAGCAGATAAGGGGTGAGGTAGCTGGGGAGGTGGCTGCCCTCAAGGCTAAGGGCATAGAGCCTGGGTTGGTGGTGGTTCTGGTGGGGGAGGACCCCGCCTCCGTGGTCTATGTCCGAAACAAGGAGAAGGCCTGCCAGGAAGTGGGCATCAAGACGACGACTACGCGGCTGCCTGCCACGGCCTCAGAGGCCGAGGTGCTCCAGATAGTGAAGAAGCTCAACGAGGACCCACATGTCCACGGTATCCTGGTGCAACTCCCCCTGCCCAAGCAGGTGGATGAGAACAAAGTCCTCAATGCCATCTCGCCCAGGAAGGATGTGGATGGCTTCCATCCAGTGAACGTGGGCAAGCTGTTGGTCGGAGAGGCTGATTTCATGCCCTGCACCCCCGCCGGAATCCAGCAGCTCCTCATCCGGTCCGGCAATGACCCCAACGGCAGGCACGTGGTGGTGTGCGGCCGCAGCAACATCGTGGGCAAGCCGGTGGCAGCCATCCTGGTGCAGAAGCAGCCTGGCGCCAACGCCACGGTTACCATTTGTCACACCGGGACTAAGGACATGGCTGCCATCACCCGCCTGGCCGATATCCTGGTGGTGGCCTCGGGAAGGCCCAACACTGTCACTGCCGAAATGGTGAAGCCCGGCGTCGTCGTTATCGACGTTGGAGTGAACCGGATTGAGGATGCCAGCAAGAAGTCGGGGTTCCGCCTGGTGGGCGATGTGGACTTCGAAGGAGTTAGTCAGAAGGCGTCCTATATAACCCCCGTTCCCGGCGGGGTTGGCCCTATGACTATCGCTATGCTGCTGGCTAACACGGTGAAGGCGGCCCGCTTGGCGGCCGAGAAATGATCCGAGACACAGCTAATCTTGGAATACTAAGGAAGCCACATAAACTTAGCCAAAAGTAAGAATAAGGAGGTATCCGTGCCCTACGACCCCACCAAGATGCAGGATTGGCAGATCTCAGAGGCTGCCGAGGAGCACATGCCCACCCCCGACGAGTGGCGGACAAAGCTGGGCCTCCAGAAGGATGAGGTCATCCCCTACGGGAGGTTGGCCAGGCTCGACTTCCTGAAAATCATCGAGCGCCTCAAAGGCAAGCCCGATGGCAAGTATATTGACGTTACCGCCATCACCCCCACCCCCCTGGGCGAGGGCAAGAGCACTACTACCATGGGCCTAATGGAGGGCCTGGGCAAGCGGGGCAAGAATGTGGGCGGCTGCATTCGTCAGCCATCGGGCGGCCCCACCTTTAACGTCAAAGGGACCGCTGCCGGCGGCGGCAACGCCCTGCTCATCCCCATGACCGAGTTCTCCATGGGCCTGACAGGCGACATCAACGCCATCATGAATGCCCACAACCTGGCCATGGTAGCCCTCACCGCCCGGATGCAGCACGAGCGCAACTATACCGATGATCAACTGGAGAGATTCTCTAAGATGCGCCGCCTGGATGTCGACCCCACCCGGGTGGAGTTCGGCTGGATCATGGATTTCTGCGCCCAGAGCCTGCGCAATATCGTCATCGGAATGGGCGGCAAGCAGGACGGCTTCACCATGCAGTCCAAGTTCGGCATCGCCGTCAGCTCCGAGATCATGGCCATCCTCTCTATCGTCAGGGATCTGGCCGACATGCGGGAAAGGATCGGCAAGATTACCCTGGCCTTCGATAAGCGGGGCAATCCCGTCACCACCTCCGACCTGGAGGTGGCTGGGGCCATGACCTCCTGGATGGTGCCCGCGATCAACCCCACTCTGATGTCAACGGCGGAGTACCAGCCGTGTCTGGTGCATGCCGGCCCCTTCGCCAATATCGCCGTGGGTCAATCCTCCATCATCGCCGACCGCATCGGACTGAAGATGTTCGACTACCACTGCACCGAGAGCGGCTTCGCCGCCGACATCGGTTTCGAGAAGTTCTGGAACGTCAAGTGCCGGAACAGCGGCCTCAAGCCCCACGTGGCGGTGCTGGTGGCCACGGTGCGCGCCCTCAAGATGCACGGCGGCGGGCCCAGGGTGGTGGCTGGCCTGGCCTTGCCCGATGCCTACACCAAGGAGAACGTGAAGCTGGTAGAGCAGGGCCTGCCCAACCTGCTCCACCACATCAACACCATAAGGACGGCGGGCATCAACCCTGTCGTGTGCATCAACCAGTTTCACACTGATACCAAGGCCGAGTGCGATATCATCAGGCAGGCCGCTGAGAAGGCCGGCGCGAGAGTCGCCTTGAGCCAGCATTGGCTGAAGGGCGGCGAGGGGGCGCTGGAGCTGGCCGACGCCGTCATCGACGCCTGCAACGACAAGAACGACTTCAAGTTCCTGTATCCCCTGGAGATGAAGCTGAGAGATAGGGTGGAGAAGATCGCCAAGACGGTCTACGGGGCCGATGGCGTGGACTGGAGCGCCGACGCCGACGCTCGGGCCAAGACGCTGGAAGCCGACTCCCAGTATGCCGACTACTCCACCATGATGGTGAAGACCCATCTGAGCCTCACCCATGACCCAACCCGGAAAGGGGTTCCTAAGGGATGGAGGCTGCCCATCCGGGACGTGCTCATCTACTCTGGGGCAAAGTTCCTTTGCCCTATGGCCGGCACCATAAGCCTTATGCCGGGGACAGGCTCCGACCCAGCGCTGAGAAGAATAGACGTGGACGTCAAGACCGGCAAGGTGCAGGGGCTGTTTTAAAAAAGCATGCGATATAACAATCAGAGTTGTCGGGCCGATACATCGGCC
>JACQUD010000023.1 GCA_016210485.1 Chloroflexota bacterium
GCGGGGAGCTGCGCCGCCCTGGCCGGTTGGTCGGCGGCGGGGGGCAGCCATCCACTGGAGGCCAGCCTACTGGCGGCCCTGGTCTTCCTGTGGACCCCCTCTCACTTCTGGAGCTATGCCTTGCTGCACCGGGAGGACTACCAGCGGGCGTGTCTGCCTATGTTGCCCGTGACCATATCCCGAGGTTGGGCTGTGAGCTTAATTCTGGGGCATAGCGCCGCTGTAGTGGCCCTGTCCCTGGCCTTGACGCCGCTCTTCGGAACTATCTACCTGGCCGGGGCTAGCGCCTCGGCGCTGCTACCGCTGTGGGCGTCCTGGAGGCTGCTACGCCAGCCCGACCCTGAGGCCGCCCACTTCAACTTCAAGGCCTCGGGGGTCTACCTGGGGCTGCTCTTCCTCTTCATCCTGGCTGACGTGCTGTTCTAAGAGTTGGGGAAAAGGGCGGTGGCCCCGATCATCGGGGCCACCGCCATCGTCTATCCGAGATAAAAAGCTATCTCTTGGTGTACTGAGGGGCCTTCCTCGCCCTCTTCAGGCCATATTTCTTTCTCTCCTTGGCTCGGGGGTCCCGGGTCAGGAGGCCAAACTTGCGCAAACCTGCTTTGTAGGACTGGTCAGCGACCACCAGGGCCCGGGCGATGCCGTGGGACAAGGCCCCCGCCTGGCCAGAGATTCCGCCCCCCTCTACCTTGGCCACCACGTGGAACTTGTCCTCCACCTGGGCCACTCGCAGGGGTTGATGAATTTGATTCAAATGGGCCAGCCGGTTGAAGACCTCCGCCAGGGGCTTGCCGTTGATCGTCATCCCACCGGGACCGGGGATGAGCCGAACCCGAGCCACTGAGGTCTTGCGCCGGCCCGTTCCATAGTAATAAAGCTGCTCCGCCACGCTAATCCTCCTTCTCCTCGGCTTTCGCCTGAGCTTCGTGCGGATGGTCGGGGCCTGGATACACTTTGAGCTTGCGCAGCATGGTTCGTCCCAGGGCATTATGGGGCAACATGCCCTTCACCGCCAGCTCTATAGCCCGGGTGGGATGAGCTTCCAACATCTCGCCCAGGGGGACTGACCTCAGCCCTCCCGGATAGCCCGAGTGTCGGTGGTAGAGCTTGTCCTGGAGCTTGTTCCCTGTGGCCTTTACCTTCTTGGCATTGAGCACAATTACATAGTCCCCGGTATCCATATGGGGGGCGTAGATGGGCTTGTTCTTTCCCATGAGAAGCTTAGCGATTTGAACCGCCATTCGGCCCAGGATCTGCCCCTCGGCGTCTATGATATGCCATTGCCGATGGATGTCGGCTGGCCTTGGGCTATAGGTTCTCGTCCTCTTGAGGGAAGAGCTGGACATCATAATTCACCTTCTCCAAATATAGGCCCCAGGGAGGTGCTGCGAACTCGGCTGTCCCCGTTCCTTCCAGCAGTGCTGTCATCCCTTCTCCGGAGAGCCGGCCCCGCCCCATCTCCAGCAGTGCCCCTACCATGCGACGCACCTGCCGGGGTAAGAAGGAGTCGGCCTCGAAATGGAAGGAGAGAAGCCAACCCTTCCTCGATATATGGGCCCGGTAGATGGTGCGCACCGGGCTTCGATTCCCCAGGGGAGCGGCGAAGGCCCGAAAATCGTGTCGCCCCGCCAGGGCCTGGGCGGCCCTGGCCATAGCCCCGCCATCCAGCGGTTGCTTCACCCAGTAGGCTTGGTCCGCCAGGAGAGGGCTGGGGGTGGCCCGGTTGAGCACCAGATAACTGTATTCTCGACTCCGGGCGTGCCGCCGCACATCGAAGCTGTCCTCTATATGTCGAGCGGCTCTCACCGCGATGTCTCCGGGCAGATGGCTGTTCAGCCCGGCCACAAAGGCCGCCTCGGGTAGGTGGGAGGCCGTTCCAAAGCTGGCCACCTGGCCCCGAGCGTGAACCCCGGCATCGGTCCGGCCGGCGGCTCGCACCCGACACTCCTCCCCGGTGAGCCGCTTCAGTGCCACCTCCAGCTCCCCCTGGATTGTGGGGATCTCGAGCTGGAGCTGGAATCCGTGGTAAGCCGTGCCCCGATATTCCAAGAGCAAAACAATTTGTGGCAAGAAGGCCTCCCTGGCTCAAGGCATCAGCTCCAGGCGCGCCAGGGTGGCTCCATCGCCCACCCGGGTGCCCAGTCGGGTCAAGCGAGTGTAGCCGCCAGGACGCTGGGCATAGCGTCCTCCTAACTCGGAGAAGACCTTATCCACCACCTTCTCATCCAGGACAAAGGCCAGAGCTCGACGCCGAGCAGGGAGGTCGCCTCGTTTGCCCAGGGTGATGACCTTCTCTGCCATTCCCTGGATCTCCTTGGCCTTGGCCTCGGTAGTAGTTAGCTTCTCGTATCGAAGCAGGTCTGTTACCTGATTGCGGAACATGGCTCGGCGGTGGGCGGTGTCCCGCCCCAGCTTCCTCCCATCCACCTTATGCCTCATCGGCCACCTCCGGGGTTAGGTTCAGGCCCTCCGGCGGCAACATGTTCATTTCTCTGAGCCGCCCCATCACCTCGGCCAGGGATTTCTCCCCAAAATGGCGGATCTGCCGCATCCCCTCAGGGGTCATGTCCACTATTTGGCCCACCTTGATTATGCCGGCCCGGCGCAGGCTGTTGAAGGTCCTGGGCTGAAGGTTCAAAGTCTCCAATGGCATCTCGTATTGCTCCTCGGTGAGGAAGGCATGTGATGGTTTCTCCTCGTGTTCCTGTTCCTTGTCCAGCCCCAGGAAGAGGGAGAATTGGCTGCTCAGGATGCTGGCGCTGAGGCTAATAGCTCGAGAAGGAGAGATAGTGTTATCGGTCCAGACCTCCAGGGTAAGCTTGTCATAATTGGTGGCCTGGCCCACCCGTGTGGGCTCCACATTGTAGTTTACCCGTCTCACAGGGCTGAAAATGGCGTCCACGGGGATTATGCCCAGGGGCTGGCCCTGGCCCAGCTCGGCAGGGCTGTATCCCTTCCCCAGGCCCACATGAAGCTCTGCGCTAAGCCGTGTCTCTGGGGAGTTCAGGGTGGCTAGATGTAGCTCTGGATTGACGATCTCGAAATCCGCCGAGGTCTGGATATCTCCGGCGCTCACCCTCCCTTCCCCGCTGGCATCCAGGATCATCCGGCCCGGGCGACCGGTTAGGGGACGGAGTCGGATCTCTTTGAGGTTAAGGAGGAAATCTATGACATCCTCTTTAACTCCGGGGAGGGTACTGAACTCGTGTTTGGCTTCCTCTATGCGTACTGCTACCACTGCCGCCCCGGGCAGCGCCCGGAGGAGCACCCGGCGCAAGGCGTTGCCCAGGGTGATGCCGAAGCCGCTCTCCAAAGGCTCCGCCACAAAACGACCATAAGTATCCGTCTCCTCCTCGCAGCGTATCGCGGGTGCTATCTCAGAGGTCGGCTCCTGAGAAATGGCGTGCTCCATCATCGTGAGTAATACTCCACTATGGATTTCTCATCTATGCGCACATCGATGTCTCCTCGGGAGGGCGCGGCCAACACCCGACCGGACAGGTTGGGCGCATCCAGGCTGAGCCAAGGTGGCAGGTATCGGCCCTGGATGCTGGCCTCGGCCCTTCGGTAAACCTCTGCGTCCCGGGTTTCAGGCCGGAAGGCTACCGTGTCCCCTGGCTTCAGGACGGTGGAGGGGATGTCATGTTTGTGCCCGTTCAGAGATAGGTGGCCATGGAGGATCAGTTGGCGGGCGGCCGGTCGGGAGGGGGCAAAGCCCAGGCGGTGGACTATGCTGTCCAGGCGCATCTCCAGAATTCTCAGCAAGCTCTCACCAGTGACCCCTGGGCTTCGCTCCGCTTGAGCGAAGTAGCGACGTAGCTGGCGCTCCTGGACTCCATACATAAAGCGGGCCTTCTGCTTTTCTATGAGTTGCAGTCCTCGCTCCGAGGGCCTACGGCGCCGCCGTGCCATGTGCTCCCCAGGAGGGGCATTACGCTTTTCCAGGGTGCACCTGGTGTAGCATTTCTCCCCTTTTAGGAGAAGCTTCTCTCCGAATCGGCGGCAAATGCGGCAAACCGGCCCGGTATAGCGGGCCATATTCTCCTCCTTCTCCCTAGACCCGCCTCTTCCGAGGGGGGCGACAACCGTTATGAGGCACGGGGGTAACATCCCGGATGCTCAGGATGGACAGTCCAGAGGCCTGAAGTGCCCGAATGGCTGCCTCGCGACCGCTGCCCAATCCTTTGACATAGACGTCTATCTGGCGCAAGCCATGCTCCATGCCTTTCTTGGCCGCCTGATCTGCGGCCAGCTGGGCAGCGAAGGCTGTGCCTTTTCGCGCTCCCTTGAATCCCGCGGAGCCGGCGCTGCTCCAGGCGATGACGCTGCCTGCGGGGTCTGTGAGGGTGACCAGGGTGTTGTTGAATGTAGCTTGTATGTAGGCCCGGCCACGGGGAACCCCCTTCCGTTCTCGGCGATGAACTCGAGTCGTTCTCCTTCTTTCAGCCATGTTAACTCCTCTTTTCTCTTAAACTTTAATGCCAGGCGATAACTGACTGTGCTACTTCTTGGCCACGGTGCGGCGCTTGCCAGCGACGGTTCTTCTGCCACTCCGCTTGGTGCGGGCGTTGGTCCTGGTCCTCTGGCCCCGCACTGGCAGCCCTTTTTTATGCCTGAGGCCTCGGTAGCAGCCTATGTCCACCAGGCGACGGATGCTGCCTGCTATATCGCGGCGCAGATCCCCCTCCACACGATAGCCCTTATCTATGATTTCTCGAATCCGGTTGACCTGCTCCTCGGTGAGGTCGCTGACCCGGATATCGGAGTTTACTCTGGCCTGCTCCAGGATGTGCCGGCTCTGGGTGGGGCCGATCCCGTATATGTAGCGTAGCGAGATCTCCACCTTCTTTTCCCTGGGGATGTCCACTCCTGCTATGCGCGCCATGTTCCCCTCCTTGCTCTAGCCTTGTCTCTGCTTGTGCTTGGGGTTGGGGCAGATTATGTGCACTACGCCCCGACGCCGCACCACTTTGCACTTGGCGCAACGCACTTTTACCGATGAACGAACTTTCATTTTATCACCTACTTAAAGCGATATGTTATCCGTCCCCGGGCTAGGTCGTAGGGGGATAGCTCCACCAGGACTCGATCCCCGGGCAGGATGCGAATGTAGTGCAGCCTCATCTTCCCCGAGGCATGGGCCAGCACCCGGTGCCCATTGGCCAGCTCCACCCGGAACATAGCGTTGGGCATGGCCTCCATTACTGTTCCCTCCACCTCTACTGCTTCTTTCTTGGGCATGCTCAGTCACCTGGGGGGGCCGTCATAACCTGCGCCCCACCGTCAAGTATGGCGATGGTGTGCTCGAAGTGGGCGGAGAGGCTGCCGTCGGCGGTGAGCACCGTCCATCCATCCTCTGCCAGGCGGGTGCGCCATCCCCCCGCGTTCACCATAGGCTCTAAAGCCAGGGCCATCCCAGCCTTGAGCAAAGGCCCTCTCCCCGGCAGGCCGAAGTTGGGCACCGCTGGCTCCTCATGCATCTCCTTGCCTATGCCATGGCCTACGTATTCCCGAACCACGGAGAAGCCCCGGCTCTCGGCATGTCCCTGGATGGCCGCCGAAATATCCCCCAGCCTGCCCCCGGCCCTGGCAGTGGCGATGCCTGCCTCCAGGGCACCCCGGGTTGCTTCTATCAGGCGCTGGGCCTGGGGTGAGACCTTCCCTACAGGGACAGTGACGGCGGCATCGGCTTGGTAGCCCTGGTAGATGGCCCCCACGTCCAAGGCCACGATGTCTCCTTCAGCCATAACTCTATCGCCGGGGATGCCATGCACCACTTCATCGTTGATGGAAACGCATAGAGAGGCGGGGAAGCCTCGATACCCCTTAAAGGAGGGTATGGCCCCTCGGCGCTTCAGCTCTCGGTCCGCCAGAGCATCCATGTGGGCGGTGGTCAGCCCCGGCCTCACTTCCTGAACCAGCAATTGCAAAACCTCGGCCAGGAGGCTCCCCGCTTGTCTCATGCAGGCCAGCTCCGACTCTGATTTTATCACGATAGCCCTGGCGGCCATTCGGCTCTGGGACATTCTTCTTACCCCTTAAGCCACTAATGCCAGCAAGGCACGGCTCACGGCCTCGATGTTCCCCTCCCCCTCCACCTCTACTAGATTGCCCTGCTTTCGATAGTATTCTACCAAAGGAGCCGTCTCCTGGTGATAAACATCCAGCCGCTTCCGAACCGTCTCTTCCTTATCGTCGCTTCTCTGGTATAGCTCGCCGCCGCAGACATCGCAGTGGCCGGCCACTTTGGGTGGAGAGCTAACTGTGTGATAGGGTGTCTGGCAGCGACGGCACAGCCAGCGCCCCGCTAGACGGCGGATGAGCTCCTGATTTGAAACCCTCATATAGATAACCTTGCCTATATCTCGCTCTCGTGACTTCAAGGCTTTCTCCAGGATCCGGGCCTGGTCCTGACTTCGGGGGAAGCCATCCAAGACGGCTCCCTTATCGGCATCGGGCTGGCCCAGCCGTTCCAGGAATATGCCTACTATTATCTCGTTGGGGACCAGAAGGCCCTTATCCATGTAGGAGCCAGCCTTCAGGCCAAGCTCCGTCCCTTTCTGCCGGGCCTCTCGCAAAAGCTCCCCGGAGGCCACATGGGGCACTCCCAGGGACCGAGCCAATTCCTGGGCCTGAGTGCCTTTGCCCGCGCCGGGGGGGCCCAGCAAAATTATATACATTTCATTGTCTCCAGGCAAAAGGCTTCATCTTAAGAACCCCTCATATCTCCGCATGAGCAACTGGGACTCCAGCTGTCTCATGGTATCCAAGACTACCCCCACCATGATGAGGAGGCTGGTGCTGGAGATGGAGACCTGGAGGGAGGGATTGTTGGTGACTTTGGCCGCTATGTAGGGCATGATGGCCACCACGCCCAGGAACAGAGCCCCCGCCCAGGTGATGCGGAGGGTTACCTGGTTCAAGAACTGGCCCGTTGGCTTCCCGGGGCGAATGCCCGGGATGAACCCTCCCTGGCGCTGAAGGGTCTCTCCCATGTTCTGCTGTTGGAAGATGACCATGGTGTAAAAGAAGGTGAAGCCCACCACCAAGAAGAAGTAGATAACCCAATAAAAGATTCCCGTGGTATTGAACAGATCATAAACGAAGGTAGAGGCTCCACGGATAAAGGAGTTAGAGGCAGTCAGAAAGTAGCTGGCCAAGGTCCCGGGGAAAATCATTATCGATATGGCGAAGATGAGGGGGATCATCCCAGCCATGTTAACCCTCAGCGGTATGTAGGTAGAGCCAGCGGCGCGATACATCCGCCCCCCTCGAAACATCCCCCGGGAGTATTGCACTGGCACGCGCCGCTGCGCCTCCTGGAAGATGACTATGCCGAAGATGATGACTAGGCCAAAGAAGATGAAATATATCAGGCCGCTGAGATTGCCCGGCGCCAGAAAATTACCCAAAAGCGAGGGCAATCCAGTAACGATGCCACCGAAGATGATGATGGAGATGCCGTTGCCTATGCCGTTCTCGGTGATGCGCTCCCCTAGCCATACCAAGAACATGGTGCCCGCGGTCATGGAGATGACCATGGCTATTGTGGGCAGCAGGTTGGGCCCGGAGAGCCCAATGCCGGAGATGACCCGGCTCTCTATCCCTCCCACCGTCACCGGTCGGCTCTGGAGGAATACCAGTTGGCCGTAGGCCTGGCCCATAGCCAGGGGGACGGTGAGCCAGTGGGTATAGAGGTTTATCTTGTTCTGTCCTGTCTCCCCCTCCTTGGCCAGGGTCTGAAGCCTGGGGATGACGGGCACCAGAAGCTGCATGATGATGCTGGCGGTGATATATGGATAGACTCCCATGGCGGCCACGCTGACGTTGCGCATGGCCCCGCCGCTGAACAGGTCCATGAAGCCCAGTAGCGGGGTGCTCTCGAAGAGGACCTTCACTGCTTCAGTGTTCACCCCCGGCACCGGCACGTGGGCCACAAAGCGGAACACCACCAGCATGGCCAGGGTGAACAATAGCTTGTTCCGCAGGTCGGTCAGGCGGAAGGCATCCACCATGGCCTGAAGCAGGCGGGGGGCACCGGTAGCCTGAGCTCTGCTCATCCGGCGATGACCTCCGCCCGGCCCCCAGCAGCCTCCAGCTTCCCCTGGGCCGAGTGCGAGAAGCTATGAGCCTGCACCACCAGGGGATGGCCTAGCTTCCCCTGCCCCAGCACCTTGATGGGCTGGCGCAGCGATTTCACCAGCCTCGCCCCCAGCAGGGTCTGGGGGGTAACCTGGGATCCGGCGGGGAAGCGGCTTAACGAGCCGATGTTGACTATAGAGTGAGGGATTCGGAAGATGTTGACGAAGCCTCGCTTGGAGGGCAAGCGTTTGATAAGGGGGAGCTGCCCCCCCTCGAAGCCAGGGCGAGGCCCCGGGCCGGAGCGGGCCTTCTGGCCCTTGGCACCGCGGCAGGAATAGTTCCCATGGCCCGAGCCGTCCCCCCGGCCTACCCTCTTCCGGGGATGGTGTGAGCCTCGGCTGGGGGCCAGTTCATGCTGTCTCACCTAGTCCACCGCCTCTACTTTAAGTAAATGCATCACCTTGCCGATCATGCCTCTCACCGAGGGGGAGTCCGTCTGCTCCACCGCCTGGTGAAGGCGCCTCAGGCCCAGGGCTCTGATGGTGCGCCTCTGGTCCTGGGTGTAGCCGATGCCGCTTTTCACCCAGGTGATCCTAACTTTGGACAACTGGGGCCTCCTGGGATGGTTGTCGTCTGGCCCGCTCTGCCTCTGGGTCTCTCATCCCGCGCAGTGCCTGGGCAGTAGCCTTGACTACATTGATGGGATTGTTGGAGCCCATGGACTTGGTGAGGACATCTCGTATGCCTGCCGAAGTCAACACAGCACGCACTGCCCCCCCAGCTCTGACGCCGGTGCCCGGGGCCGCAGGCTTGAGCATCACCCGAGCGGCACTGAACTTCGACGTTATCTCATGAGTAATAGTAGCGCCCTTGAGAGGCACCAGAAACATGTTCTTCCGAGCCAGGGCACCGCCCTTGCGGATGGCCTCGGCCACCTCCGGGGCCTTACCCAGGCCCACGCCAACCCGGCCCTGGCCATCCCCCACCACCACCAGGGCATTGAAGTGGAAGCGACGTCCTCCTTTGACTACCTTGGATACTCGGTTGATGCTCACCAGCTTCTCGGATATACCCTCAGCTTCTCTGGTTTCCATTTAGAAATTAAGCCCTCCCTCTCTGGCAGCTTCAGCCAGGACCTTCACCCGGCCATGATACTTATAGCCGCCACGATCGAAGACTACCTTCTCGATGCCCCGACCTCGTGCCCGCTGGGATACCAGGGCTCCCACCAGGCGGGCCGCCTCCATCTTGGCCCTCCCCTGGGCCTGCGTCCGAACCTCTGGCTCCAGGCTGGAGGCAACGGCCAAGGTGTTCCCTCGGGCATCATCTATAATCTGGGCATAGATATGGTTCAGGCTGCGGAAGACACAAAGTCGGGGGCGTCCCTCTGTACCCTCCACTTTCTGTCGCACCCTGAGGTGGCGGCGCAGCCTGGCCTCCCGAAGCGTCTTCGGTCTAATTCTCATTTGCGGGCTCCCACTTTACCAGCCTTCCCTACTTTGCGCCGGATTGTCTCCCCGGTGTAGGAGATGCCCTTGCCTTTATAGGGCTCCGCGGGCCGTATGTGGCGGATGCGCGCCGCCATCTCGCCCACCATCTCCTTGTCCACTCCAGAGACAACGATACGGGTGGGGCCCTCCACTGACAGCTTCACTCCTGAAAGAGGCGCTACTATCACTGGGTGGGAGAAGCCTACCTGGAGCACTAGGTTTCCCCCATCCATAGCCGCACGGTAGCCCACGCCGCTCAGGGCCAGCGTTTTCGCAAAACCCTGGCTCACCCCCTCTACCATATTGGCCAGTAGGCTACGGGTGAGGCCGTGGAGTGCCCGATGATACCTCCGATCCGAGGGTCGGGATACATGGATAATCCCGTCTTCTAGGGACACGCTTATCTCTAGAGGAAGGGCACGCTCCAGCTCCCCTCGGGGCCCTCTAACATGAGCTCTGCCCCCTTCCAGGCGAACATCGACGCCTTGGGGTATAGGCAGAGGTTTCAAACCGACTCGTGACATGACCTACTCCTCACCAAACATAGCATAAGACCTCGCCCCCCAACCCCTTCTTTCGGGCCTGATTCCCTGCCATCACTCCCTGGGAGGTGGATAGGATGGCAATTCCCAGGCCGCCCCGGACTATGGGTATCTTGCCTTTCCCCGCATATTGGCGCAGCCCAGGCTTGCTTGTTCGGCGCAGCCCGGCCAGCACAGGTTCCTTGTTGTCCGTATAGCGCAGGTAGACCTTTATGGTGCGCTGTGGGGTGTCTCGGAACACCTCATAGTCCTGGATGAACCCCTCCTCTTTGAGCACCCTGGCGATGGCGATTTTGGTGTTGGAAGCCGGTATGAGCACTGTCTCATGTTTGGTCATCAGGGCATTGCGCACCCGGGTAAGCATATCGGCTATGGGGTCGCTGATAGTCATAGCTCTCTCACCAACTGGATTTCCTGACCCCGGGCAACTGTCCCTCCAGGGCCAGCTTTCGGAAGCAGATACGGCACAGCCCGAAGTGGCGGATGAAGGCCCGAGGGCGTCCGCAAAGCTTACATCGGTTGTGGCGCTGCGCCGGATATTTGGGCTCCCGACGGGATTTGGCAATTTTCGCTAGTGTAGCCATAATCTATCCTATCCTCTGGCGAATGGCATTCCCAGGTGAGATAGCAAACGCCGCGCCTCCTCCGGTGTGGAGGCAGTGGTGGCTATAGTGACCTGGAGACCTCGCACTTTGTCTATCTTATCGTATTCCACCTCTGGGAATATAGCTTGCTCTTTGAGGCCCAAGCTGTAGCCCCCCCGCCCATCGAAGGCTTCCGGGGATGTTCCGTGGAAATCTGCCAAACGGGGCAGGGCCACGCCCACCAGGCGTTGGAAGAAATCATACATCCGGCGGCCTCGCAGGGTAACCTTGAGTCCGATGGGCATGCCCTTCCTCAGGTGGAAATTGGCCACGGCCTTCTTGGCTCGGGTGGTGATGGGATGCTGGCCGGTGATGGCCTCCAGGTCTTGCTGGGCCGCCTCCAGGGCTTTGGGGTTTTGAATAGCCTCCCCCAAGCCAATGTTGACCACGATCTTCTCTAGCCGAGGCACTTGCATGACGTTTTTATACCCCAGCTCCTGCCTCAGGGCCGGCACTACCTCTTTGCGGTAACGCTCCATTAGCTCTGACAAATACGCCTCCTCAGTCTATGACCTCGCCACATTTCTGGCACTGCCTCACTTTGCTGCCATCGGCCAGAGAATGAGCCTTCAACCGGGTGGGGTGGTGGCACTTGGGGCATAGGAACCGGACAGCGGAGATATGAAGGGGAGCCTCTCTCTCTATAATCCCCGCCTGTCGCGCCGTGCCCTGGGGCTTCATGTGGCGCTTGGCTATGTTGATGCCCTCCACTATTACTCGCCCCTCCCTGGGCAAGACTTGGCGCACTTTACCTTGCTTCCCACGGTCCTTGCCCGCGGCCACCAGCACGGTATCGTTCTTCCGTATCTTCATCACAGGACCTCCGGTGCCAGAGAGACGATCTTCATGAAGTTCTTCTCCCTGAGCTCTCGGGCCACAGGCCCGAAGATGCGGCTCCCTCTGGGATTGTTGCCCTCAGCGATGAGGACCGCAGCGTTCTCATCGAATTTTATTGTGGAGCCATCGGGGCGGCGAACGGGGTGAACGGTGCGCACGATGACTGCCTTCACCACCTCTCCCTCCTTCACTCCTCCACCAGGGATGGCCTCTTTGACCGAGGCAACGATGATGTCTCCCACCCCGGCATAGCGCCTCCTGCTAGAGCCGGGGATGTTGATACACATTACTACTCTGGCCCCGGAATTATCGGCCACCCGAAGCCGGGTGTAGGTTTGGATCACGGCATCCCTTCCTTATTCTCAGCATCCTCAACTTTTGTATTCTCTGTCTCCGACGGGGCCGGCGCCTCCAGCTCTCTTCCTATCTCTGCAGGCTGCACCTCCGCCACTTGGCCCCGAACCAGGACCTCTACTACCCTCCACCGCTTGGTTTTGGATAGAGGCCTGGTCTCCTCGATCCTCACCCAATCGCCCAGATGGCAGGCGCTCTCTGGGTCATGGGCCATGAACTTCTTGGCCCGGCGCAGCATACGCCGGTAGAGGGGGTGTTGCTGTATGGTCTCCACCCTCACTACTACCGTCTTCTCCATCTTATCGCTGATTACCCGACCTGTCCGGACCTTGCGCTTCTTCTCCATGGTCTAACGACCTTTCAACTCCTTTTCCTTCTCTCGCTTCACGGTGAGGAGGCGGGCCACCTCTCGCCGCGCTTTGGCCGTGGCCGAGGTGTCCTCCAGTTGCCGGGAGGCGACCCTTAGCCTCAGGTTGAACAGGCTCTGGCGGGCCTCCTGAAGCTTTTTCTCTATCTCATCAGGGCTCAGGGCCTGGAGCTCTTCAGGCTTCATAACACTTCATCCTCCGGAGAGAACATCCCTCTCTCGAGTCAAGAACCGGGTAGCTATGGGCAGCTTGGCGGTGGCCAGGCGCAAGGCTTCCTTGGCCACATCTTCCCGGACTCCCGAGAGCTCGAAGAGGATGCGCCCCGGCTTGACCACGGCCACCCAGTGGTCCAAAGGGCCTTTGCCGGAGCCCATGCGGGTCTCCGCAGGCTTTTTGGTCACAGGCTTATCGGGGAAGATACGGATCCAAAGCTTCCCTCCCCGCCGCACATGGTGGACGGCAGCGCGGCGGGCAGCCTCTATCTGACGGCTGGTGATCCAGGCGGCCTCCAGGGCCTGGAGGCCGAACTCGCCGAAGTTGATGGCATTGCCCGAGTTGGCCATACCTTTTCGCCGACCCCGATGGGTTTTGCGATGTTTAACTCTCGTCGGTTGTAGCACTGGCCTCCTTCTGAGCTCTGGGGCTGGCCTCTTCCTTTGTCTGAAGCGCTGGGCTTTGAGGTGAGGCTAGCGCCTCTACAGCCTTCATCCTCTCCTCGCTTACGCCCTCGGGGAGTATATCTCCTTTATAAATCCAGACCTTGATGCCGATGCGGCCCTGCATGGTGCGGGCCTCGGTGAAGCCATAGTCTACATCGGCCCGCAAGGTGTGGAGAGGCATCCTCCCCACTCTCTCCATGGTCCGACGGGCCAGCTCGGAGCCGCCCAAGCGGCCACCGCATACGATCTTCACGCCTTGGGCACCGCGTTGCATGGCTCTGGTGGCGGCCTGCTTTATGGCCCGGCGAAAAGCCACCCGACGCTCCAATTGGCCGGCGATGGAGCTGGCCACCACGTGGGCGTCCAACTCCGGCTCTCGCACCTCTTGGACATTGAGCCTCACTCGCTTTCCAGTGATGGCCTCTAGCTGGGACCTGCTCTCATCTACCCTCTGTCCACCTCGGCCTATCACCAGGCCCGGCTTGGCAGTGAACATGGTCACCGATACCTCATGGGGGCCGCGCTCGATGTTGACCATGGTGATATTGGCATCGGTATAGTTTTTGGTGATGGCTTTTCGAATATTCATATCCTCGGCCACCAGGGCAGGATAATCTCTTTCTGCAAACCAGCGGCCCTGCCATTCCTTGCTTATACCCAGGCGAAATCCCAGGGGGTGAACTTTCTGGCCCATTTATTCCTCCGCAACCACTACTGTAATATGGCTGGAGCGCCTCAATATGGGACGCGCTCGGCCCTTGGCCGACGCCCGAAACCTCTTCATAGTAGGACCTTCATCGGCAAAGATGCGAACAATGCGCAGGTCGGCCGGGGCTATCTGGTAGTTGTTCTCGGCGTTGGCTATTGCCGACCTTACCACTTTGGCCACCAGCTTGGCTGAGGGCGAGGGCATGTAGCGGAGGAGCCCCAGGGCTTGCTCTGCCCTCTGGCCCCGCACCAGGTCCAGCAGACGTCGCACCTTGAGGGGAGAGACCCCGATGCTTTTGGCTACAGCGCGCACTTCCATCCTATCCCCTACTTCATTTCTTGGGCCGCACCGTGGTAGTGTGTTCGGCGCGGCTGTGTCCCCGAAAGAGGCGGGTAGGGGCGAACTCGCCTAGCCGATGTCCCACCATGTTCTCGGTGATGAAGATGGGGACATGGCGACGGCCATCGTGCACGGCGATGGTGAGCCCCACCATTTGGGGTATGATGACGGAGGCTCGGGCCCAGGTCTTGATCACCACTTTCTCCGTGCTGCGGCTCACCTTCTCTATCTTCTCCATGAGGTTAGAGTCCACGTAAGGCCCCTTTTTGGTGGAGCGAGACATAGCTTATTTCTCCCCTCGCCTCTTCGCGATGAATCGGTTGCTGCGCCGCCGGTTCCGGGTTCGGTAGCCCAGGGCCGGCTTGCCCCAGGGCGTCTTGGGGCCAGGCATACCAATCGGGGAGCGACCTTCGCCGCCACCGTGGGGGTGGTCTCGGGGGCTCATAGCAGAACCCCTAACCGTCGGCCTTAGGCCCAGATGGCGAGTCCGCCCCGCCGTGCCCAGCTTGATATTGGCATGGTCCACGTTGCCCACCTGGCCGATGGTGGCCGTGCACGCCATAGCCACTCGGCGCATCTCCCCGGAGGGCAGACGCATCAGGGCGTATTTCCCCTCTTTGGCCATGAGCTGGGCTGAGCTGCCAGCGCTGCGCACTATTTGCCCGCCCCGCCCTGGGTTAAGCTCCACGTTGTGGATCTGAGTGCCCGTGGGGATGGCCTTTAAGGGCAGGGTGTTGCCCACCTTGACCTCCGCCTCGGGCCCGGCCATTACTGTAGCCCCCACCTCCAAGCCCACCGGGGCCAGGATGTAACGCTTCTCCCCGTCCAGATAGTGGACCAGGGCGATGCGGGCCGAGCGGTTGGGATCATACTCGATGGCCGCAATCTTCCCCGGCACACCTAGCTTGTCCCGCTTGAAGTCTATGATGCGAAGCTGGCGCTTGGAGCCTCCACCCCGATGCCGCACTGTAACTTTGCCTCGGAAGTTGCGCCCGGCGTTCTTTTTCAAGGGTGACAGCAGGCTCTTCTCCGGCTTCTCCTTCGTTATCTCCTGGAAGGTGGCGCCGGTCATCTTGCGGCGGCCCGGGGTGGTGGGCTTAAATATTTTTAGGGGCATGGTCTCTTTCCTTAAACACCCTCTATTATCTGGATCTTGTCCCCTGCACGGAGAGTTACCACCGCTTTGCGCCAGGCGTGGGTCATTCCCTGGCTACGGCCCATGCGCTTCATCTTACCCTGCCGGTTCATCACGTTCACCGACACCACTTTAACCTTGAAAAGGGCCTCTACTGCCTCTTTTATCTGCTCCTTATTGGCTGAAGGGGCCACCTCGAAGGCATACTTGCCCTGAGCGGACTGGGCGGTGCCCTTCTCGGTGATGAGGGGGTGGCGCACCACCTCGGCGATGGGCAGTGCTTTCATGTCTCTACCTTCTGAGCTGCTAGACCCCAGAGCTCCTCTACCCTCTGGGCGGCAGCCACGGTCATCACCAGCCGCCTGCTGGACAGGAGGTCGGCTACATTGAGCAGGGGGGCGGGTAAGACCTTCACTCGAGGCAAATTCCGTGCCGACTGAACTATCTGGTGCTCCACCGCCTCAGTCACTACCAGGGCCGGCGCCTCCACTTTGAGGGCCTGGAGCACCTGAACCATCTCTCTGGTTTTGGAGAGCTCTTGGGGGAGGGCCTCCACAAGGACGAGCTCCTCGCTGGCAGCTCGAGCGGAGAGGACCGAACGCAGGGCCAGCCGCCTCATCTTCTTGGGCATGGCCTGACGATGTGAGCGAGGGTGAGGCCCGAAGGCCACCCCACCGCCCCGACGGGTGGGGGAGCGGATACCGCCCGCCCGGGCCCGTCCCGTCCCTTTCTCTCGGAAGAGTTTACGGGTGGAGCCAGCCACCTCGCCCCGGCTCTTGGTGGAGGTGGTCCCTTGCCGCCGGTTAGCCAGTTGCCGCACCATGGCCTGGTGTACCACGGCCTCCCGAGGGGCGATGCCGAAGACATCATCCCGCAGCTCTATCTGCCGCACGATGTTCCCATTCATATCATGGACAGGATATAACATCAGGCCAGCACCCCCGTTTTCCTTATGAGCAACAGGCTGTTCCTGGCCCCAGGCGCCGCGCCTTTTACCAGGAGCAGGTTCTTCTCAGGGTCAGCCTTGATCACGGAGAGTCCCCTGACGGTCACGCGCCGGTCGCCCATGTGGCCGGCCATGCGCTGTCCTTTGAGCGTGCGACCGGGGCTAGTGGTAGCGCCCATTGCCCCTGGTGCCCGCTCTCGATCCGATTGGCCGTGGGTCCTGGGGCCGCCGGCGAAGTGGTGGCGCTTGACTGCCCCGGCGAAGCCCTTCCCCTTGGAGATGCCGGTTACATTCACCACGTCTCCGGGGTGGAATATGCTGGCATCCACCTTCTGGCCAATCGTTGCTGGGATGGGGGTTTCCAGGCGGAGTTCCCTCAGATGGCGGAATTTCCCCTCTACTTTCTTCAGATGGCCGGCCTCCGGTGAGTTCAACTTTTTTGCTGGGTCGTAGCCCAGTTGCAATGCGTCATACCCGTCTGTCTCGCGAGCTTTGACCTGGGTGATCACGCAGGGGCCGGCCTCGATGGCCGTCACCGCCACGACGGTGCCGTCCTCCAGGAACACCTGGGTCATGCCTATCTTGCGGCCCAGAAGCCCGGGCAGGGCAGCTATATCATCTGTCATAGCTTGATCTCAATGTCCACGCCTGCCGGCAGGCTGAGCCGGGTCAGGCTATCGATAGTCTTGGAGGTGGGGTCTACGATATCGATGAGCCGCTTATGGATGCGGATCTCGAACTGCTCCCGGGAATCCTTATCGATATGGGGGGAGCGGATGACGCAGAACTTCTGTATCCTGGTGGGCAAGGGGACCGGGCCCGTCACCTGGGCACCGGTCTGCTCCGCTACCTCCACGATCTGCCGTGCCGAGAGGTCCAGGACTCGGTGATCGAAGGCCTTGAGCCGAATGCGAATCTTTTGCTTGGGCATAGCCTATCTCGCTTTCACTCCACCCCGGAGCCGTGTAAGGATGGCTTCCTCTTGCTCTCCCGGCACTGGATGATATCTGTAGAATTCCATGCTATAGGTGGCTCGCCCCTGGGTCAGGGAGCGCAGGTCTGTGGCATAGCCAAAGGTCTCGGCCAGGGGCGCCAGGGCTCGGATTGTCTGGATGCCTCCCTCCAGCTCCACACCCTCGATATGGCCCCGGCGGGCGTTGAGGTCGCCGATGACCTCCCCCAGGAACTCCTGGGGGGTGACCACCTCCAGCCTCATTATAGGCTCCAGCAGGATGGGGCGGGCCCGCCTCAGGCCCTCCTTCGTCCCGATAGAGCCGGCCATCTTGAAGGCCAGGTCCGAGGAGTCCACGTCGTGGTAGCTGCCGTCCACCAGAGTTACCTTGAGGTCCACGGCGGGGTATCCGGCCAGGGCCCCCGTCTCTAGGGCCTCCAGCACGCCGTCCTTCACCGCCGGGATGAACTCTTTGGGGATGGAGCCGCCGCGGATACTCTCCACGAACTCTACTCCCGAGCCTCGCTCCCGGGGCGCCAGTTCTAGCCAGACATGTCCATACTGGCCATGACCACCCGACTGCCGGACGAAGCGGCCCTCGGCGCGCACAGGCAGGGTGATAGTCTCCCGATAGGCCACCTGAGGCCGCCCCACCGTGGCCTCTACGCTGAACTCCCGGCGCATCCGATCCACCAGCACATCCAGGTGTAGCTCCCCCATGCCCGAGATGATGGTCTGCCCCGTCTCCTCGTCGTAGTGCACCTGGAAGGTGGGGTCCTCCCACTTGAGTTTGTTCAGGGAGTCGCCCAGGCGTTCCTGGTCTGCCTTGGTCTTGGGCTCGATGGCCACCGAGAGCACGGGCTGGGGAAAGGTGATAGACTCCAGGAGGATGGGCCATTGGGGTTGGCACAAGGTATCTCCTGTATAGACACTCTTGAGGCCCGGAACGGCAGCGATGTCGCCCATAGTCACTTCGGAGATGTCCTCACGACGGTTGGCGTGCATGCGCAGCAGGCGGCCCAGCCTCTCCTTTTCCCCGCGGGCTGCGTTCAGGATTTGTTCCCCGGCTTTAATCTTGCCGGAGTAGACCCGAAAGTAGGCCAAGCGGCCCATGAAGGGGTCGGTGACGATTTTGAAGGCCAGGGCAGCGAAGGGCTCCTCCTCACTGGGTGCGCGCTTCTCTTCCTGCCCAGTCCTGGGGTTAACCCCCGATACCGGAGGCACATCCAAGGGGGAAGGCAGATAATGAACCACTGCATCCAGGAGCGGCTGCACTCCTTTGTTGCGCAGGGCGGTGCCGCAGAGCACCGGTACTAGCTTGGCAGCCATAGTGCCCCGGCGCAGGGCCGCCCGGATCTGCTCTGGCGTCACCCTCTCCCCCTCCAGATAAGCCGCCATAAAGGTGTCGTCCCCCTCGGCGATAATTTCCAGGGTGACCTCTCGCTCCCTGGCCCATTCCTCTCGGAGTTCCTCGGGGATGGGCAACTCTAGGGGAGAGGCATCCTCTTCAGGGAAGGCCCAGGCCTTGCCTTCAATAAGGTCGATGACTCCCTGGAAGTCGCTCCCCTCCCCCAGGGGAATTTGCACTGGCACGGGCTTGGCCTTGAGCCGCTCCCGGATCATGGTCACCGTCCTGACGAAGTTAGCGCCCATCCGATCCATCTTGTTGATGAAACAGATCCGGGGCACCCGATACTTGTCGGCCTGTCGCCATACCGTCTCCGACTGGGGCTGAACCCCAGCCACGGCGTCCAGTACCACTATGCCGCCATCCAGCACTCGGAGACTCCTCTCCACCTCAGCAGTGAAGTCCACGTGGCCCGGGGTATCTATGATATTGATGGCGTGGTCCTGCCAAGTGCAATAGGTAGCCGCCGAGGTGATGGTGATGCCTCTTTCCCTCTCCTGTGGCATCCAGTCCATCACTGCTGTGCCCGCATCCACCTCCCCTATCTTATACGTGCGCCCTGTGAAGAACAGGATGCGTTCGGTGAGGGTGGTTTTACCGGCATCGATATGGGCGATGATGCCGATGTTGCGAATCTTTTGCGCCAGGGACGAATTCATAATCTACCATCGATAATGGGCGAAGGCACGGTTGGCCTCGGCCATACGATGGGTATCCTCCCTCTTCTTAATAGTTACTCCTTGGCCTTGGCTGGCGTCTGTTAGCTCTGCCGCCAGCTTCTCGGCCATAGACTTGCCAGCTCGGGCTCGGGTTGAAGCCACTAGCCAGCGCATGGCTAGGGAGCTTCCGAGCTCCGGTCGGACCTCCACTGGGACCTGGTAAGTAGCGCCACCTACGCGCCGGGGCTTCACCTGAAGCAGAGGCGTAGCATTCTTCATCGCCTGCTCGAAGACCTCCAGGGGGGGCCTCCGGGTCTGATCGTGGATGGTCTCCATTGCAGTGTAAACGATGCTCTCCGCCAGGCTCTTCTTACCGTTGAGCATGATCTTATTTATGAAACGGGTCAGCACCTGGCTCCCATACTTGGGGTCAGGGGGTATCTCTCTTTTCTTTGGCGTTCCTCTTCTGGACATGGTTTCTCGCTACTAAAAGATTGACAAAGGGGTACGACTCCCTCTACCTACATCGTGGGTCTATTGTGTCCGGGCGGCTACCTTGGCCCCGTATCGGCTGCGGCCTTGCTTTCGGTTCTGGACGCCGGCAGCGTCCAGTGAACCGCGAATGATATGATACCGGACGCCGGGCAGGTCTTTAACCCGCCCTCCTCGGATGAGAACTATGGAGTGCTCCTGAAGGTTATGGCCCTCCCCCGGAATATAGGCTGTAACCTCTATGCCGTTAGTCAGCCGCACGCGAGCTATCTTGCGCAGGGCAGAGTTAGGCTTTTTGGGGGTCATAGTCCTGACCTGAGTGCAAACGCCCCTTTTCTGAGGCGCACCCTTTCCCCGGGTCCTGAGCCGCTTTCGGGAATTATAGAGAAACCTCAAAGCCGGGGCCTTGGTTCTCTTTTTGACCTCGGCTCTTCCCTTCCGAATCAACTGGCTTATAGTAGGCACATCCTCTCCTCATTGCCTCATTATAAAATAAAACATGCCAGAATCCTACAGATATCCAGCTTTAATCAGGCTGTTGGAACTCAACCCTATGTCCCTGGGGCCAGGCCCAAAACTGAAATATATCACATAGGTTAGACTCTGTCAACATAGTTGTGCCTTCGGTTTTCCTCAGTAGAGCGGACCGGGTTGGCTGGCTATATGTGATATGTGTAGTTGCTTATGCCACTTCCTCAAGATTCGTCTCGTTTCCCGAACGGGTAGATGTTTAGAAGGATTAGATAGTAGACAATGATTACCCATATGAGGTATTGACAGAAGATTGAACATATGTTATAACAATAGAGCAAGATAAGGAGTGAACACTTATGAGGAGCGATGACATCAAGAAGCTTCGCCTGGAGATGGGCATCTCCCAGGAGGCTTTCGCCCGCATTCTGAGCGTTTCTTTCCAGACGGTGCGGCGCTGGGAGGGAGGGCTGGCCAGGCCCCTGCCTATCCTCAGTCTGAAGATAGAGGAGCTACGGAGGGAAGTTCTGAGAAAGAAAGGAGGAGGCATGGCTAAAAGAGAAGAGGGCAAAGCTGGCCGGGGAGTCATAGATATCGATGTAGGGGTGGGGCTGGGTGGGCTATTCAAGGGCCTGGGTAGTCTACTAGACCTAGCGTCCAAAATGGCCGAGGAAGGCAAAGAAGACTATAGCCGTAGTGGAGAATTCGAGGCCCTGGGCGGCAAAGCCAGGGGCGTCTATGGCTTCAGCGTCAGGATGGGCCTGGGGGGCAAGCCCGTCATCGAGCAGTTCGGGAACATCAGAGACACGGAGACGGGCCCGGAGGTGGCCGAGGCCCGGGAGCCCCTGGTGGATGTCTTGGATGAGGGCGACCGCCTGGTGGTCATCGCCGAGCTCCCCGGCGTGGAGGAGAGGGACATCCATCTTGAAGTGAAAGAGGACATCCTGGAGATAGAGGCGGAGGGCAAGGAGCGGAAATACAGCAAGGAGGTGCTGCTCCCCTCGCCAGCCGCCGCCGAAGGAGTGGAGACCACCTACAAGAACGGCATCCTGGAGATAAGACTGAGGAAGAAGGGATGACCCCGAAACCCAACCCAGAGGCCGAGGCGGCGCAGCTCCAGATATTAACCCTCCGGGTGGCCGAGGCCCTGCCCAAGGACGTGGGCCGGGCGGTGGCCCGCCTGGACCCCCAGGATATGGCTCGCCTGGAGGCCCGGGTGGGCGACATTCTTCGAATCCTGGGCAAGAGGCCTGCCCTGGCCAGGGCCATGCCGGCCTATCCCCAGGACCGCGGCCAAAATATCATCCAGATAGATGGCATCCTTCGGGAGAACGCCCAGGCTGGCCTGGGGGAGAAGGCCCAGGTTCAGAAGGTCGATTGCGACCGTGCCAGGGCCGTGACTCTGTCCCCTCTGGGTACCTCCACCCTCTCCGGCAGGGAGAGAGACGGAAAGCACCTGGCCCGGCTCCTGGAGGGGGTGCCCGTGGCCCAGGGCGATAAAGTGCGCGCCATGTTCCTGGGTAGATATGTGGAGTTCTCCGTGGCCGAGGCCAGCCCACCGGGCGCTGTGATCATCGGCCCGCTCACCGCGATAAAGGTGGCGGGGGAGGCTGCAGCACGGAGGGAGGGAGGCGGGGTCACCTACGAGGACATCGGGGGGTTGCACAGGGAGATTCAGCGCATAAGGGAGATGATCGAGCTTCCCTTGAGATACCCCGAGCTCTTCGAGAGGCTGGGGATCGATGCTCCCAAGGGGGTGCTCCTATATGGGCCGCCGGGCTGTGGCAAGACCCTCATCGCCCGAGCTGTGGCCAGCGAGACCGACGCTCGTTTCTTCCACGTCAGCGGCCCCGAGGTCATTCACAAGTTCTATGGGGAGAGCGAGGCCCACCTGCGCGCCATCTTCGACAAGGCCAGGGATAGCGCTCCGGCCATCGTCTTCCTGGACGAGATCGATGCCATCGCTGCCAAGCGGGAGGATGTGCGCGGCGACCAGCAGGTGGAGAGGCGGGTAGTGGCCCAGCTCCTGGCCCTCATGGATGGCCTGAAAGATCGGGGCCAGGTCATCGTCATCGGCGCCACCAACATCCCCAATGTGCTGGACCCGGCTCTCAGGCGGCCGGGGCGGTTCGACCGAGAGATCTCCCTGAGCATCCCCGATAGGAGGGGGCGGCTGGAGGTCTTCCAGATTCATACCCGGGGCATGCCCCTGGCCGCCGATGTAGACCTGGAGAGGCTGGCCGAGACCAGCCACGGCTTCGTGGGGGCGGACATCGAGGCTCTGTGCCGGGAGGCAGCTATGGCCTCCCTGAGGCGGGCCATGCCTCGCATCGAGCTGGGAGATGGCCCCATTCCTTACGAAGTGCTACAGGAACTGGAGGTCAGGGTCGGGGATTTTGTCGAAGCCTTCAAAGAGGTGGAGCCTTCGGCTATCCGGGAGGTCTTCACCGAGGTCCCCGACGTGGCCTGGGAGGATGTGGGCGGCCTGGAGGAGGCCAGGCGGGTGCTCCAGGAGACCATCGAGTGGCCCCTCAAATACCCCGACCTCTTTCAGAGGGCTAACACGGCTCCGGCCAAGGGCATCCTCCTCTCCGGCCCGCCGGGCGCCGGCAAGACCCTTCTGGCCAAGGCGGTGGCCAGCCAGAGCCAGGCCAACTTCATCTCCGTCAAAGGGCCAGCCCTTCTCTCCAAGTGGGTGGGCGAGTCGGAGAAGGGCATCCGAGAGGTTTTTAGAAAGGCCAAGCAAGCCAGCCCATGTATCATCTTCTTCGACGAGATAGACGCTTTAGCGCCAGCCCGGGGGGGCGGCGCCGACTCCCATGTCGCCGAGCGAGTGGTGGGCCAATTCCTCTCTGAGCTGGATGGCATAGAGGAGCTGAAGGGGGTGGTGGTGCTGGCGGCCACCAACCGGCCCGACATCCTGGACCCGGCCCTGCTCCGGGCCGGGCGGCTGGAGCTTCGGGTCGAGCTGCCCCTGCCCGATGAGAAAGCTCGGTTGGAGATCCTCAGGATTCACACCCGGGGCAAGCCCCTGGCCAGGGACGTTAACCTGGGCGACCTGGCCAGCGCCACAGAGGGATGGGTGGGTGCGGACATCGAGGCCCTGTGCCGGAGGGCGGCTTTGCTGGCCATAAGGGAGGCGGTGGAGAGGCAGGAGGCTGGGGAAGGGGAGGCCGACTCCCTGGAAGTTGCCGCCCGACACTTTAAGGAGGCCCTGGCCGCCATCAAGAGGTGAGGCGGGCCTTGCGCCGTTTTGCCGCTTTAGCTACCACTGCACGAACATGGGAAGTGCGTTAAGCAGTAACGTAACTTCAGCTCCCCTCTGTTTGTGACAGGCAAGGATTTTGGCACTTCCCAAGGTAGCGGGACGACTTGGCCCAGATAACTCAAGAAAGCATTGATAACATATAGCTGTAGTCATACAATCAAGGTATGAATCAACAGATAGAGTCGCTCCAAGTGTAAATCATCCTATTGGAATAAGCGGAAGGGAGTGAAGCAAACATGACACCAGATATACTCCGTCAGATTGCCTCGGATGCTTCGGTCATTTCCATTGCACTGCTGGCTGCATCTTTCGTTCTAATTTCCGTGGTCTGGAAAGGTTTCAAACGGCCTTTCTATGCACTTGCATATGAACAGCGCAAGGTGCTTGGAAACTTCCTGCTAATAACCCTGGGCCCCGTTGTGTTCCTCTACACAGTAGCCACAATTGTAGGAACAGGATGGCCTGACCTTCTTCAACCTTCTGGCATACTAGCAATGTTCCTTCTTCTCATCGTCATGGTTATCTCTTTGGTAATCTCTGCTATCATTCGACTACTCCGTAGACAAAAGAGACCTACTACCCCTAGAATCGATGGCAGCCTTGCAACATCTGCCTTCACTCTAGCAGTGCTTGGATTGAGCGTAATGTGCAATTCGTTAGCGCTTTTTGGAGTCATTTCTGTCGCCCTTTCAGTCGACTTACCTAACTACACTAAGTACGACTTCGACCTTTCACGATGGCTACTTTTAGACGGCGTTGCCCTTTTTACCTCGGGAATCTTCGGAACTGCGTACTCGATTATCCCCAAAAGAAAGCCAGACCATGCAAAGGAGAAAGGCCAGCCATGAGAGCCGCCATTTACTGCCGAGTGAGCACCGAAGACCAAGAGCGGGAAGGCACTAGCGTGGTATCAGGCGAGCGCTTCAACCTCAAAGACCTTGCCTCTGGAGCTAACTTTCACGGGTGAAGGTTCCAGATATAGAGCTATGGCCTCTTTGATGTTCTCTAGCGCTTCTCCCTCGGTATCGCCGGCGCTGGCGCATCCTGGCAGCTCAGGGCAGTACACAGCGTAGTTCTTCGTCTCAGGGTCGTATTCTACAACAACTCTCAGCTTCACGGTGCAAGGCTCCTATCTTATATCACCACTGCGCGAACATGGGCCAAACTGCGGCCTACTCCTCGAGCACCCACGAATGGTTACAGTACTCCGCCCCGTAAGCGATCTCTTTGTCTCTTATCAGCGCAATCTTGGGATGGATCGCTCTCGCTGCGGGATAGTCACTGTCGCAGTATTTCTGGCACACATCGCCTATACCGTATTTGGTGTACACCTCGTGCACAGGACAGCGATGTATTTCTATGGCTACCCGTTTCGGCGAGAGCTCCTTGAGCGTCAACGCTGGGTTGTCTTTTGCGGCCTGCCTGAACCGATTGGCTAAAGCTTCCATCCTCGCCTCAGGGTTCGATGGAACGTCTTTATAACGGCGGCCCTGCTCATCTACCATATACTCTTCGTAGGCTTGGCCTATTACTTTCATTGCCTTCTTTTTCCCGACCTCTTTGATGAAGGCTCGAGCGAAATAGGCCGCCAGTCTTACCTCCCCCTCGGCTTTCTTAAAGGTTTCGTCTTCTACGAACTTCGGCTGCTTCATGTTCTCCCTCCTTTGCTCATCTGGGCTAGACCTCTTATCCTTGGTTCCGCCTCTCATGACCAACGGATTTAACTCTGCACTTTGGAGATAGTATAATGCTTGCGGCAGCACTATTACAAGGTGGTTGGTGGGAGTCCCCCATCTGCCGAATCGGGCTGTATTTGCAGAGGAGGTATTGTGTGGACAAGCTAATCATTACCTGTGCGACTGCCTGGGACGGCTACGAAAATGTGGCGGGGATGCACCTTCCGAGGACGGCCAGAGAAACTGCTGACTCCTTGCGCCAGGCGCGCGATGCTGGGGCTGCCGTGGCACACGTGCATGAGCCCTATCCCAAGGAGGGTGCGCCTCCTATCGGGACCGATATAGAGGCGTGGCTGGAGGTTGCTGAGCACATCCGAGAGAGCACCGACATTGTTTACGAGCATGGGCAGGGTGGGGTCCCCTATTTTCCTCGCCGGCTTACTTCAGGGGGCAGCACAGTCGGCCAAGTGCAACAGAGGTTTGATTTGAGGCGAGAGAAGCCCGAGATGATCGCTTATGCGCTCAACGCACTGGACTTTGTCTTCGGTCAACGTCAGGCCTACTCTCACGGCACGCGGGAGGAGTTCGAGAGAGACATGCGATTGTGTCGAGAGAGTGGCGTCAAGCCTGCGATGGAGGTCTGGCACGGTGGCTCCTTCTTCAATTTCCAGTGGCTGGTAGACCGCGGCCTCCTTGACAAGCCATATTGGCTTACTTGTTTCTTCGGGGGGAATGGTGGGATGGCGGGCCCGGCAACTATTGACGAATTGCTGGCGCGGGTGAAGCTTGTCCCTCCAGGGGGTATGTGGCAGGTAGCGATCTGGAGTGGGATTAAAGGCCGCGCTACTACTCGAGATCAACTCTCTATTGCTGCCCACGCCATAGCCTTGGGAGGCCACGTGCGTGTGGGCATGGAGGACAATCCGTACTACTGGGACGGCATCCCGGCGGAGAGCAACGCTCAGATTGTCGAACGAATCGCTATTATTGCCCGCCAGATGGGGCGTGAGGTGGCTTCGCCCAATGAAGCCAGGGAGATGCTGGGGCTTTCTACCCAGGGTATAAAGGACCAAACATGAGAAACTTCAACTTAGAAAGGCTCTCTAAGGGTATGCCTGGTCAGTCGTTTTTGAGCAACTGTCTACTGGTGGGGGCATGGAGATGATCAAGCATAATCCGGTGACAGGTTCGCTGGTGGAGGAGCTGAAGCTCATTGTGGGTGGGGGGAATGTGCTCGCTGATCCTGAGGCAATGGCGAGCTATTCTCGGGACGAGACGCCACATATAGAACCCCATCTGCCTGAGGTGGTGGTAAAGCCTGGCGATACTGCGGAGGTGGCCAGGGTGCTCGTTTTGGCTAACAAAGCCGTGGTCCCGGTCACGCCTAGGGGGGGCGGGACAGGACTGAACGGTGGGGCTGTCCCCATCTTCGGCGGCATAGTGATGTCGCTGGAGAGGATGAACCGGATCAAGGAGATCGACGAGGCCAACTTTGTGGCGGTAGTGGAACCTGGAGTCCCTCTCGTAGAGCTGTATCGGGCTGTGGAGGACTGTGGACTCTACTACCCCGTTTATCCCGGCGAGAAGAGCGCCTTCATCGGCGGAAATGTGGCCACCAATGCCGGCGGTATGAGGGCGGTGAAATATGGTGTCACTAGAAGCTTCGTCCAGGGATTGGAGGCAGTGTTGCCTACCGGGGAGATCATAAGGGCCGGAGGGAAATTCGTTAAATGCTCCACTGGATATGACCTGACACAGCTCATAGTCGGCTCTGAAGGCACTCTGGCGGTAGTAACCGAAGTAACCCTGCGGCTCATCCCGCCACCGGGGTCGCAGGAGGTCCTCTTCATACCCTTCATCGACCTGCACCAGGCCATCAGGGCTGTTCCGGAGATACTGAAACAAAGGACATCCATCGCAGGGCTGGAGTTCATGGAAAAGGATGCCATACGCTACATTGAGGAGTATACCGAACGGGCACTTCCCTTCCACGAGCACGGGGCTTTCCTCCTGGCGATCCTGGAGGACGACACTCAGGAGGAGGTCTATCAGGCTGCCAGCCGCGTGGCGGAGGTGTGCGCTCAATACGGCTCTGTGGATGTCTATGTGCCCCCTAGCGAGCGGGCGAAGCGGGAGCTTATGGAGAGCCGAGAGAAGCTGGGCCCTGCCATGAGGCGTCATGGGGCTGAGGAGCTGGCGGATGTGGTGGTTCCTCGTAGCCGCATCGTCGACTTTGTAACGTTGGTCAAGGAGATCTCCCGACGCTATGAGATCCCTATCGTGGCCTTTGGCCACGCCGGAGACGGCAACGTACATCTGTATCCCTTGCGCGAGGGGATGGACGCCAAGAAATGGGAAGCCCGGCTGCCCAGGGTGATGGAGGAAATATACCGTGGGGGGGCGTCCCTGGGCGGCATGATATCAGGGGAGCACGGCCTTGGCTTCAAGAAAACGGCATACTTGCCCCTGACCATGAGCCGCGAGCAGATAGCTCTTATGTCCAGGCTCAAGACAGCTTTCGACCCCAACCACATCCTCAACCCGGGCAAGGTTTTCGACGCCGGGTGAGTTAGGGGGTGGTGCTCAGGTTTGAGACGCTGGGAGAGGATACTGCTACATGGTACCAGTAGTGGATTACTTCAGCTGTAAAACTGTGGCAGGTGATGGCATCCTTTATTGATTACTATAACCTAACAGCTACCATGAAGTTTTGGGCAATGGAGCCTATTTCACCTCTACGCGGTCAGCCTCGGCAGGGGGATAAGTAAAAAACTCGAGATAGCGAAATTCATTGCTTGTTTTGTTCATCGTCATGTGTTTTTCCCTTGCCCGAATGTATAGGACGTCTTTGGCCTTGATAGGGATCTCTTTGCCCTCAACGATCTCGGTCGCCTCCCCGCTAATTGCGATGATAATTGATTCGCGCCTATTATGAAAGTGATAGGATACCTGGCCACCTGGTGGGAGCACGCCAAACATGCCACCGAGGTTTTCAGCCTTTTGCTTATTCGTTAGAATATCTTGCCTATAACGCGTGCCAGGGTTTGGATTTTCCATCTCGGAGAACTCTTTGTATTTGAAGATTTCCATTTCCTATACTCCTAAGCGTTTAATTGAGGGAGATAACGGATTATTATAACTAGAACCATCGGACTGGCCCTTTATTTTTTGGCGAGATAAGGCATCATCTTTCTTATTTTACGCTAGTATAACATACATGGAAGATAGAGGCAGCTGGCATTGCAGACCCGGCTCTCGGAGGCTTTTGACTGCTCAGACATTAAGAGGTGAGTCGGGCCTTTTCAGCAACTAACGAATGGCTGCTCCTTTGGCTGCTGGGTGGGGTTTTCGGACAGGCTTGCTGGCAAAGGCAAAAAACAGAGAGCCAAAAGCGGTGAAGATGGCTAGGATGGTGAAGGCTAAGCGATAGTCCCCGCGCAGGTCTGCCAGCCAGCCAGCAAAGATAGGAGCGCTGATCGAAGCTACAGTGACCAGTACAGAAGCCAGCCCCAGAATAAGCCCTATGGATTTGCGTCCAAAGTACTCAGCACGGATTGCACCCTGCGCAGGAACCCTGGCACCCCATGCCATGCCATGGAATATAGCAAAGAGGAAAACTTGCACTATGCTGGTAGCGTAGGCAAGCATGAGAATACCGATGGCATGAGATAGCATACACGCCACAAGCAGCACCCTTTTGTTAGTCCGGTCAGCCAGAAAGCCACCAACTACCCTGCCTACAACGGACAGCATCAGCATAAGGGCTACGATGCCGCCAGCAGCCTCTAAAGATATCCCTAGCTGCTGGACGAGGTGGGGTGCCAGATGGAGGGAGACCGCAGATACTGTCAAAACGGCTGAGGCATGTCCCATGGAGATCAGCCAGAAGGCGCGGGTCCTGAGAGCCTCCATCGTAGAGAAGCTGTCATCTGCTTGAGCTGTAGCCTGGGGGGCTGGGTTGGCAGTTAGATATTCCTGCTGCCGTCCTTCGGACGAAGCTGGGCGGTCGCCATCCGGCAGGTAGCCGTATTTCTCCGGCTTATGGCGCAGCAATAGAGACAACGGGATGCCGATGAGCCAGACAACGAAGCCGGATGCTAGCGCCGTAACGCGCCACCCGTGGGTGGTCACGCTCCATGCCACCGCTGGCACAATAACTCCGCCTAGTCCTCCTCCCGCCAGTGCTATCCCCAAAGCCAGGCTACGTTTTCGGACGAACCAATTGATCACACCTACCGAGAGAGGCAAGAAGCCGCCCAGGCCGGACCCTGCGGATATCACCAGAAAGGCAACAAAAAACATTTCGATGGACTGGATCGTACTTAAGAGGATAAAGCCAGCGCCGAGTAACACTGTGCCTACCATAACCACGGGCCGAGGCCCAAATCGGTCCGCAAGCCAGCCCTCAACGGGGCCGAGGATCCCGCTTTCAATTTGGGTCAGTGCTTTGCCTGAAGCTAGTAGGGCGCGGCTCCAGTGAAACTCCGCCTGAAGAGGCAGCAAGTAAATGGTGAAACCCTGGCCTAGCAGACCTTGGTTTAACGACTGTAGGACGCAGGCAGATAGAACAATCCACCAGCCAAAGAAGGTTCTTTGAACCCGCCTTCGGGCAGCGGTCAAAATATTTAGCATGGATAATATATCAATTGCCCTCAATGTCCGAGGGCATATGTTATCACAAACCGAGTGGCGTAGCGCTCTTTCAGCCTACGTTACCACTGGACAAACATGGGCATGACCACGTGGACGTAGTTGTCGGCCCCCACGGGTTTGAAGACGCCGGGGCTGGAGGGGTTGGTTGTCTCCAGGGTCACCTGGGGCCCGGGCATCGCTCCCAGGACATCCAGCAGGTAGTGGCTGTTGAAGGCAATTTTGGCCTCGGGCCCTTCCACCTGGGCGTCTATCTCCCCCTCGTTGTCCCCAATCTCCTCGGAGCGGGCTGAGACGGACATCTGTCCTGGCTTGATGTGAAGGCGGACAATGCCCGAGCCATCTCGGGCGAAGATTGCAGCGCTCTTGGTGGCCCGGAGGAACTCCTCCACATCCACCATAGCCCTGGTGGTGCAGCTGGTGGGGATGAGTTGCTGGTAGTTGGGGAAGGTGCCCTGAATGACCTGGGAGACCATCTCCGCATTGTGCATCCGGAAGAGGACCTGGCTGTGGTTAGGGTTCACCGCCACCTCCACCGGGTCGGCCTCCCCGGCCAGGAGGCGATGCAGCTCGGAGAGGGCGCGTGCTGGCAGGATGACTGCCGTTATCTCGGGCAAGGGCGTGGCCGCTACCATGTGGTGTACCGCCAGGCGAAAGCCATCGGCCCCGGCCAGGGTGAGGCTGTTCCCTTGGAAGTCCATCTGGATGCCGGTGAGCACAGGTCGGGAGTCCTCGGTGGCGGCGGCGAAGGCCACCTGGGAGATGGCCAGGCGCAGCGCCTCGGGGTCGAGCCGACAGGTCTTGCCATCGCCCACCTGGGGGATGGGGGGGAAGTCGGTGGCGTCCAGACCCGAGAGGTTGGCCTGGAAGCGGGCGCAGGAGATTTTCAGGGAGCGGCCGCGAGGCGTCAGGGACAGGTCCACCCGCTCGCTGGGCAGGGAGTTGACGAGCTCGGTGAGGAGGCGGGAAGGGACGGTGATGGCCCCCTCCTCTTCAATGTTGGCCCCTATCCAGCATGTGATGGCGATCTCTAGGTTGGTGGCGGATAGCTTGAGGCGGCCTTGATCCGTCTGGAGGAGGATGTTCTGGGTGATGGGGAGGGTGGTCCGGGTGGCAACGGCCCGGCCCACGGTGCCCAAACCTTTGTTTAGATTCTCCTGGAGGCAGGATATTTTCATAATGGCGCTCCTTTAGTGTTTGGATTTGGCTTGCCCGGAACGAGCCTCTGGTGGGGATAGTATACCTCAGCCCCAGGGGCGGGACAAGCAGATCAGGCTGTGGTTGACAAGGATTGCTCTGTTGCCTGGAGGGTGCGCTCCAGGTCCTCTTCGCTGTGGGCCAGGGAAAGGAAGATGGCCTCGAACTGTGAGGGGGGCAGGTAGATGCCCTGCTCCAGCATAGCTCGGAAGAAGCGAGCGAAGCGCTCCGTATCGGAGCGTCGGGCGCTATCGTAGTCCGTCACCTCGTCTCCGGCGAAGAACAAAGTGAGGAGAGAGCCGACCCGGTTCACGCGGGTGGGGACTTCGATGCGGCGCGCCAGGGCCTCCAGCCCCGCCTGGAGCCTGGCCCCCAGGGCCTCCAACTCGACATAAATTCCTGGCCGAGTCAACTCCTTGAGTGTGGCCAGGCCGGCGGCCATGGCCAGGGGGTTACCCGAGAGGGTTCCTGCTTGGTAAACTGGGCCTAAGGGGGCTACCAGCGACATGATGTCGCGTCGCCCGCCGTAGGCGCCCACGGGGAGGCCACCGCCCACCACCTTCCCCAGGCAGGTGAGGTCGGGCTGGATGTCGTAGATGCCCTGGGCGCCTCCCCAGGAGACCCGGAAGCCGGTGATGACCTCGTCGAAGATGAGGAGGGAGCCATATCTTCGGGTCAGCCCCCTGAGGCCCTCCAGGAAGCCGGCCAGGGGTGGGACTACGCCCATATTGGCCGCCACCGGCTCCACGATGATGGCGGCGATGGCCTCTCCCTGCTTTTGGAATAAAGCCTCCGCAGCAAGGAGGTCGTTGTAGGGGGCCACCAGGGTGTTCTGGGCGTAGCCTGAGGGGACGCCGGGGGAGTCGGGCAGGGCGAAGGTGGCCACCCCGGAGCCGGCCCGCACCAGGAGGCCGTCGGCGTGGCCGTGGTAGCATCCGGCGAATTTGAGGACCTTGTCTCGCTTGGTGAAGGCTCGGGCTAGGCGCAGGGCGCTCATGGTGGCCTCGGTGCCGGAGCTGACAAAGCGCACCATCTCCACCGAGGGCAGGGCCGAGCATACCAGTTTGGCCAGCTCCACCTCCAACTCCGTGGGTGCGCCGAAGCTGGTGCCCAAGCCAGCGGCCTTCCTCACCGTAGCCACCACTTTAGGATGGGCGTGGCCCAGGATAAGGGGGCCCCAGGAGCCCACGTAGTCGATATACTCATTGCCGTCGGCGTCCCAGATGTGTGAGCCTTTGCCCCGGGCGATGAAGAGGGGCTGGCCGCCCACGGCGCCGAAGGCTCGGACGGGGCTGTCCACGCCGCCGGGGAGGTATTTCAGGCCTTCATCATAAAGTCGATGCGACCGTTCGTTTTTCATGGCTATCTATTTACTCCCAAGGTAGGCGTGCCTATGCACCGCACCGCCTTCCACTCTAGCTCAGAGACCCCGAAGTCAGATATGCTGTCGAGCTCCTCTGGGGTATACGTCCCACTCTCCACTATATCACTGCTCTCGTCTCCCGAATAGATAGGAGTGATGTTCTCATGGCAATGGTGCTTTGGGCAGGATGGCCCCGGGGAGTGGAACCCAGGAGCCGACGTTCGGCTGATCGTTCGACCGAGACCTCGGCCTGAGGTTATGCTGGAGGCTCGCCGCTAAGCCGGGAGCCCCAAGTTGGCCCAGGCTACGCTTCAAGTCGGGGAGCAATACCTCCTTCGGCTCTGCTTGAGGCAGGCCGTTGACAAGCGCGGAAGGTGGGGCGTATCATCCTTCATGCAGCTCTAAAGACTTATGTTGAGGCTCTGGAATTAGATTTACCTGTTGCATATACTTATGAAGAGGGTTAACAGAGAGCATATAATTGGTACTGAGAGCGGTGAGGGGCCAGGTAACTCAGCGAGTTGAAAAGGAGGTAACTTGGAAATCTCTATAACGCAGGTAGCCCAGGGTATCTTTAAGGTAGGCCCGCTGAAGGGCGGTCACATGGCACCGGCCACCAGCCCCTACCTTGTGATAGGTAGCAAGCAGGCGGCCGTTATAGAGCCTGGGGAAGATGGACAGGTGCCTGGGCTAATGGAGGCGATCAAGCTGTGTGGCGTGGACCTTGGTCGCGTCGCCTACGTTATTCCCACTCACATCCACTTTCACCATATTCAAGGTGTGCCCCTGTTGCTGAAAGAATTGCCCAAGGCCAAGTTCGTGGTTCACCCGCTAGCGGCCCCGCATGTGATTGAGCCCACGAGGCTTATCCAAAGCACTATCGAAGCATGGGGTGACAAGTGTTACGGGCCATTTTCTGCCATCACTCAGAACAGGGTAGTAGCTGCAGAGGATGGACAGGTCTTTGACCTGGGGAGGAATGAACTCGAGATTGTCTATACTCCAGGCCATGCTCCACATCACATCAGCATCTTAGACCGCTTCACCAGGGCTGTATGGCCTGGCGACCTCCCTAGCTATGGTGACCCGGGCCATCCGCGGATGGGCCATGACATTAGACCCCCTCTGTTCGATCTGGAAAAATATCTGAAGTCTGTGCAGCGCCTTCGGGATCTCAAACCTTCGGTGTTTCTTACTTTCCATGATTGGGGGGTGGACTTCTCGCCGGAGGAGACGCTGACCTGGAATGAGGAGCTTCACAACGCCCTTGCGCGCATTTGCCGGGAGGGCATGAAACAGAAGGCGAGCTTCAAGGAAATACTCCGTAGGGCGGAGGAGTGGCAGAGTGCACGAGAAGCAATGCCAGTTGGGGAATCGGGCCTGGCAGGGGGGCTCTTCGGCTTGATAGCATTCCTTCACAGGCAGGACCCTAGCTTGGAGATGCCGGCTGGCGCTACCCCATTGATGCGCTAGAATCTAAGCTCTCTGAGGTTAAGAAGGGGGAGCCTGAGCGCCATTTTTTGTTATTTGCCATGGCCAGGTGTAGCCCTGAAGACCTGGTTGACAAGAAGAGGTGAGGGGTTTATTATCTTTGATGTAATTCTAAAGACTTACTCTGAGGTCCTGGAGTTAGATGTACCTAGCGTGTACACCAGGGAAGGGGGTTAGTAAGGCGCATTTAATTGACGTCAAGAGTGGTGGAGATTGTTCAGGATGACCCAAGCAAATTGAAGAAGGAGGCAACATGACCGAGGGGCTCAAAGGTCACATACACCAGATAGCCAAAGGCATCTTTAAGATAGGCCCGCTGCCGACTAGCTACAGTGTGCAGACCAGTCCCATGCTCGTGCTAGGTGACAATCAGGTGGCTATCGTAGAGCCTGGGGAACAGGGCCAGGCGCCGTTATTGCTGGAGGCGATCAAGGAGTTGGGCTACGGGCTGGACCAGGTTGTCTACGTCATGCCTACTCACATCCACTTCCACCATTGTCAAGGTGTGCCTACCTTGATGAAACAACTGCCCAAGGCCAAGGTGGTGCTTCATCCGCGGGCGGTACCCCATGTGGTGGATCCCACCCGGCTTGTCGAAAGCACCCTCGCAGTGTGGGGCGATAAATGTTACGGGCCCTTTGAAGCTATCTCTGAGAACAGGCTAATAGCTGCCGAGGATGGCCAGGTCTTTAAGGTAGGGGGGAGGGAGCTGGAGGTTATCCACACCCCAGGGCATGCCCCCCATCACACGAGTATTTTGGACCGCCAGACCAAGGCCATGTTTCCAGGAGATCTGGGGCCTGGCGGAGGTGGGACCCGTATTAAGCGAGGCAGGCCTGAGATATTGCCTCCCGTATTCTTTATGGATGAACAGCTAGCAAGCTTGCACAAGGTTCGGGCTCTCAAGCCTGTGGTGTTCTTTTCCTTCAACGCCGGGGAGAACTACGAGCCGGATCGGATGATGGCGTGGCTTGAGGAGGACATCCTTGCCATCTATAACATCTGCCTGGAAGGTATGAAGAAGAAGATAAGCTACGACGCACTGAGCGATCAGGTGGAGGCCTACTATAAAAAGGTGGGGGTGGGGCCGCCAGGAGAGGAGACTCAGACAAGGGGGAACAAGCCCATGGCTCCCTTCGGGATGTTGGCCTATATCAAGAGGAAGTTCCCTGAGTTGGAGCTGCCCGAGGGCGCTGGCGGAAGGATGCGACAAGCAGCAGATCAAAGAACGTCGCATAGATAGATAAATAGATAAGAGGAACGTTAGCCACAAAATCGTATAAAAACTTAATAGACGGCGGAGGTTGATGACAAATATCCTCCGCCGTCTATTATTTTATCCTGATTAGTGGACGGCGGAATAAAAGGCAACAGGATTTGTCAAGGTATACGCCGTAAGCATGATGTGCCAGAGCACGGCGCGATCCTGAAGACTTCTCTTGACAAGCACGGGGGAGAGGTCTATCATCCTCCATGCGGCTCTAAGTACTCATATAGGGCCATGGAATTAGACGTATCTACCTCATACGCAATGAAAGGGGGTTAAAAAGAGTATATAATCACACCAAGAGCAGCGATAGTTTGGGATGGCCCCAATAATTGGAAGGAGGAGACAACATGGCTGTAATAAAAATGAGAAGGGTGACCGATCCCCCTAGAACCCAGGTGCTCAAGGGCATTTTTAAAATAGGTCCAATCAGGCACGATAGGCCGAGCCCAGACACCTACTCCTTCCTGGTGGCGGGCGGCGAGGGGGCAGCTATGCGGGCGGCCATCGTGGAGCCGGGGGAGGATGGACAGGTGCCTGGTCTGGTGAAAGCGATCAGGGAGTTAGGCGTGGACCTGGACCGCGTCCTCTATGTTTTTGCTACTCACATTCACTTCCACCACATGCAAGGGGTGCCGTGGCTGCTGAGAGAACTGCCCAAGGCCAAGTTTGTGGTTCACCCACGGGCGGCCCCTCATGTGATCGATCCCACTCGGCTAATCGAAAGCACCCTTATGGCGTGGGGTGACAAATGTTACGGACCCTTTGAGCCCATATCCAAGGAGAAGGTAATAGGTGCAGAGGATGGCCAGGTTTTTGATATAGGGGGGAGGGGGCTCGAAGTTATCCATACCCCAGGTCATGCCCCCCACCACATGAGCATCCTTGACCGCGAGACCAGGGCCATGTTTCCCGGCGATCTCACCGGCGCCGGAGAAGGAGGCCCGGGCCATGAGCGGGGTAGGCCCGAGATATTGCCCCCACTATTCGATTTTGATGGAGCAATACAAGGCTTGCGCAAAGTTAGGGCTCTCAAGCCCACGGTGTTCCTTCGCTTCGGTGGTCAAATGGAGTGCTTTATCCCGGACAAACTGCTGCAATGGGACGAGGAAGTGATTACTAAGGTCAGGGACATTTGCCTGGAGGGTATGAGGCAGAAGATAGGCTATGAGAAACTAAGCGAGAAGGTGGAGGCCTACTTCGACTCGTTGAATATCCCGCCCGGAGTCGAAACTCAGGTGCGGGAGGGGGGTAAGCCAGGGGCGCCGTTCGGGATGTTAGCCTACCTTAAGAGGAAGTACCCTGAGTTGGAGATGCCCGTGAGCGCTAGCCCTCAGATGCGAAGAGGGACGAGGTCCCCAGGTTTCGCCCGCTCGGAGTAGTCCCACGGTTTGCCTAAGCCATAGCATCGCCCCAGCGCCTTAGCCCAGGCGTAGGTTGGGCTGGACGTCCAGGTTGGGGTCGGGGGCCTTGTTGGACTGGAAGAGGTAGAAGGCGCAGGCGGCCACCATGGCCCCGTTGTCAGCGCAGAGCTGGGGGGGTGGGGCCTGGAGAGGCAGGGGACAGCGTTGCCCTAGGGTCTGGCGAAGGGCTTTGTTGGCCGCCACCCCACCGGCCAGGAGTACCTGGCGGGCGCGCTGCCCCAGGGCGGCCCGGGCCGTCTTTTCGGCCAGTACCTCCACCGCGGCCTCCTGGAAGCTAGTGGCCAGGTCGGCTATTCTGGGGTCCCCCACCTTGGGGGGTAGCAGGCCTTCTTGCATTGCCAGGTGGAGCGTCGCGGTCTTCAGGCCGCTAAAGCTGAAGTCGTGGCTCCCTCGGAGCCATGCCCGGGGGAGGTGGTAGCGGGGTTGGCCCGCCTCCGCCGCCTTCTCGATGGCGGGGCCGCCGGGGTAGCCCAAGCCCAGGAGTCGGGCTACCTTGTCGAAGGCCTCGCCGGCGGCGTCGTCCCGAGTCTGGCCCAGGGTGCGGTAGCGGCCATGGCCCTCCATAAAGATCAGGAGGGTGTGTCCACCGGAGACGAGGAGGGCGAGGCAGGGGAAGGAAGGGATGGGGGCCGGGGCCAGCCAGTTAGCGTAGATGTGGGCCTCCAGGTGATTGACTCCTACCAGAGGCAGGTCCCAGGCCAAGGCCAGGGCCTTGGCCATGCTGGCCCCCACCAGCAGGGAACCGGCCAGGCCCGGCCCCAGGGTGACGGCCACCGCCGAGAGCTGCTGATGGGCTACCCCCGCTTGTCCTAGGGCCTGGCGCACCACGGGGACTATCTCCAGGAGCTGTTGCCGAGAGGCTATCTCGGGGACGATGCCGCCGAAGCGGGCATGGATCTCTACCTGGGAGGCCACCACCTGGGACAGGATGTCCCGGCCGTCGGCCACCACGGCGGCGGCGGTCTCGTCGCAGGAGGTCTCGATGCCTAGGATGAGCATTTGTGGCATAAAGAGCGTTTCATGGGAGGGCTCAGAAGTCCACCCCGGCCGATTATAGCATCGCTCGAGGTGGGCCTGCTACCTATCCCGTACCCCGGGGATTTGGAGCTGGGGGTGATATAATGGCGGCAGCGCTTCTCATTGGGAGGGTTGAGATGGTTCAGGGTTCGGCTTTGCTCCTGGAGTCTCGACTGTCTCCCATGTGGATGGACTTCCTGCGCCGGGCTGGAGGGATAGCCCAGGGCAGGGGGGAAGCCCTCTATCTGGTAGGGGGAGTGGTGCGGGACCTCCTCCTGGGCCGGGGCATCGTTGACCTGGACCTGGTGGTGGAGGGGGACGCCATAGCCCTGGCCCGGCGGCTGGCTCAGGAGCTGGCCGGGAAGGCTCGAACGCACCCTCGATTCGGCACCGCCAAGGTGGAGATGGCGGGCTGGAGCGCCGACCTGGCCTCGGCCCGCTCCGAGACCTATGCTCACCCCGGCGCTTTGCCTCAGGTGACCCCCGCCTCTATAGCCGAGGACCTGGCCCGGAGGGACTTCACCGTAAACGCTATGGCCATCTGCCTGGAGCCGGCGCACTTCGGCCAGCTCCTGGACATCCACGGTGGCTTTCCGGACCTGAAGGCCCGCCTCATTCGGATACTGCACCCCGGGAGCTTCATGGACGATGCTACTCGCATCCTGCGCGCCCTGCGCTACGAGCAGCGCCTGGACTTTCAGTTGGAGAGCGAGACTGAAGCCCTGATGCGCTGGCAGACGAAGATGCTGGACACCATCAGCGGCGACCGTCTCCGCCACGAGCTGGAGCTCATCTTCCAAGAGGAGTATCCCGAGAAAGTGCTGGCCCGGGCGGAAAAATTGGGCGTGCTGGCGGCCATCTCCTCTGGACTTAGGGGCGATGGCTGGTTGACGGAGGCCCTGAGGTGTGCCCGGAGGCTTGGAGAGCCTCGGGGCTCGACTCTTGAGCTTTGCTTTTTGCTGCTGGCCTATCCCCTAGGGGAAGCCCAGGTGGAGTCTTTTATTCGGCGCCTCCATTTCCCGGCCCAGGTGAGCCGCAATCTGCGCGCCCTGAGCCGCCTCAAGGCTCTCCTGCCTTCTCTAGCCGCGCCCGATATGTCTCCGGTTCGCATCTACCATCACCTCCATCCCTTCAGCCCCCTGACCCTCCGGGCCGTGTCCCTGGCTCTGGGGCCAGGGATGCCCAAGGGCTGCATCGACCTATACCTCGACCGCCTCCGCAGTTTGAGCCCTTTCCTGGATGGAGATGATTTGCGCCGGATGGGTGTATCTCCTGGCCCGCGCCTGGGTCGTATGCTGCGGGCGCTCCTGGAGGCGAAACTGGAGGGCAAGGTGTCGAGTCGGGAGGAAGAGCAGGCGCTGGTCAAGGAGTGGCTGGAGAAAGGGGCTAGCGGCGGCGCAGCCCCAGGGCGGGGAGGAAAGCCAGCAAGCAGATAGCCATGGCGGCCAGGAAGAACTCTCGGAAGAGGCTCAAGGCGGCCTCAGTGAGCTGGGCCTGGGCCTGGGGGTCGCCAGTGATAAGGGCCGAGACAGAGACATCTCCGGCCAGGGTTTGAAAACGTACCATGCCCCAGGCGCTCAGGGCCGCCAGCCCCACCATCATCCCCACCATGCGCATCACTGTTACCAGGGAGGCGGCCACCCCTCGTTCTCCCTCGGCCACGGTACTCATCACGGAAGAGGCCACCGGGGCGATGACCAGCCCGAGGCCCAATCCCGACAGGGCCAGGTGCAGGCTCATCCCCGGGTCGGTGATGTCCAGCCCCCATCTTGACATAAAATAGAAGCCCGCGGAGCTCAGGGAGAGGCCCAGCAAGGCGGTGGCGCGGTAGCCGAAGCGTCGACAGAGGAGGCCACCCAGAGGAGCGCCCACGGCCATGGCCAGGGTGAGGCGCATCAGCCTCAGTCCGCCCTCCAGCGCCGGCTGGCCCAGGATGGTATCGGCCATGAGGGGGACGTTCACCAGGACGAGGATGAGGGCTGCCCCCACCAGGAGATTGGTGGCGTTGGCCCCGGCCAGGTCTTTGAAGAGGGAGAGGCGAAAGAGGGGCTCCTTCGCTTGCCTCTCCCGAAGCAGGAACAGGGAGAAGGATAAGGCGGCCCCGGCCAGGAGCGGCCCCGTATAGTAGATGGGCCGGGCCTGGCCCCCCTCTCGGGTCAGGGCCAGGGCCAGACAGAGCAGGCTGCTCCCCAGGAGCGCCCCTCCCCAGTAGTCCACGCTGGCCGGGCGTCGTCGAGGGGCTGCTGGCATGAAGCGGGCCAGGAGGGCTATTATGGCGAAGTCCAGGGGGACGTTTATCCAGAAGATCCAGGGCCAGCCCCAGGCCTGGGTGATAACCCCGCCATAGAGGGGTCCGAGGACTCCCCCGGCCTCGGCCAGCCCGCCCAGGAGTCCCAGGGCCAGGGGGTGTCTTCTTTGGGGCAAGGCATCGGCCACGATGGCCATGGCCACGGGCAGCGTGGCCCCGCCACCCACCGCCTGGATTAGCCGGGCCACCACCAGCCAGGTCAAGTTGCTGGCCAGTGCTGCCAGGGCCGAGCCTCCCATGAAGAGGAGCAGGGAGAGGGCGAAGATGCGGAAGCGTCCATAGACATCGGAGACCCGGCCCATGAGGGGCATGGCCACGGTGTAGCCCAGGAGATACCCGGTGACGATCCAGGAGGCCTGGTCTAGCCTGGAGAGGGGGATATGGAGGTCGGCCATCATGCTGGGGAGGGCGGTCATCACCACCGTCTGGTCCAGGGCGGCCAGGAAGACGCCCAGGGATACCGCCGCCAGGGCGGCGTAGGAGGAGGGGCGCCGAGTTCTGCTCATCGCTTGGGCCACGTTCCGACTCAAGAGGTTACTGGGGAGGCTCTATGGCGACAGGCTCGTCGAACCGGGAGAGGTCGATGATGCGGGAGATATCCTCGCTATCCCCCTCCACCAGGCGTCCCTGAAGGCGCAGGCGGAGGACGCGATAGTCCGCTTGGCTTATCCAGACCTCCACCGGCACCGCCCCGGGGACGGGATGGCCCACCACCGGGCGCAGCGCTTCGGCGTCCACCTTGCCGCTCAGACGATAGGCGGAGGCCCCGTCCGCCTTCGTCTCTGGGAGCAGGGCCAGCTCCGTCAAAGCCTCCAAAATCGCTTTCATGCCGGCGTCGGGGTCGAAGAACCCGGCGGGGCTGACCGAGGCCGGCTGCGCTGTCCAGCGGCCTGGGAAGAGGCCTCCCATCCAGGTGGTGTCGCCGATGGTTACGATGTCTATGGAGAGGAACATCTCGCCGGCGTAGCCGGAGGCCTTGACCCCCAGGGTGGCCTTCATCCGGCCTGGATGGACTACGTCTCCGTCTACTGCTATAAGGTCCAGGCCCGGCATCAGGGGTGTGGTGCCCCCCTCGTGCCTCATCTGGAAGTGGAAGGACTCCAGACGACCCATGGCCTGCCCCGCCCGCTTCAGGATGTCCTCGGGGGTGAGCGTGGCCGGAGTGGGCGCCCCCGCGCCTCGGCAGGCCAAGAGGGCCGCCAGCAGAGCCAGTAGCAGGAGCCGTCTCATAAGCCCTCTTAATTCAGGTGAGTATGCCTTCACTGTATAAGGGGGGGGGAATAATTGAATAAACGATTACTTACTAACAACAAAGAACTCCAGCTTCTTGAGAATTTCTCGCACCTCGTAGAGAGCACTGTCCATGAAGGAATCGAGCAAGTAGTTGTCGGGAGGTTGGTTCCCTCCTATCCTAGTTACCTTGACCAATATCTTGGCGGTAGTACTGAGATGCATCTCCATATCGGATGGCTGGATAAGCGATCCATCGGGATGATGGATTCTATTGAAATCGGGGGGGAGAATAAACGGGATTACTGTATCATCATTGAGAAATTGGGCATCAGCGTCCAAGATACGATGATATTTAATAGGTTCAGTGAAGCCACGCACGGTAAAGCTAAGGGCACAGTCCTTTCCACCACAACCAATAGTAATAAGTTGACGGTGCTTATCAGCGTTTTCGAGGCGACTGATGATTCCCAAGCTAATAAGATGCGAGAGGTTTCCAAATCGATAAGGTTGCAGGCTTATGATGAATGCCTTAGCCTTCGGATGAAGCCCTTCAGTGGCGGTCTCAAAGTTCTCCCGCAACTGGGCATCATTGACTACGAACTCTCCATTTCTGTCCTTAGCGAAGATGTCTTGAAACAGGATTGGGAAACTCGCCTTTCCTCGGCGTTGTTTAGGGACACAGGCGACAACAACATAATCAAGTGCACTTCGCAGGTTATGTATGAAATCACCGAGCATGACGGCAATCATAGGGTCAGGTTGCTCAGTAATATGGAAGCGACCCCTGATTTCTTTCTGGCTATCAGACAACCGGATGCGGGTAAAACTGTAAGGATTGCTGCTTGCGTACCTTATGGCTTCTTGATTGATGTCCACCATGTGCTTCTCAGCTCGTTGAAACTTGAGCCACCAGTCATTCATGATATGTTATACTA
>JACQUD010000024.1 GCA_016210485.1 Chloroflexota bacterium
CAAAGTCGCCCAGGGAACGGGCTACCCCGTCCTGGTACGTCCCAGCTACGTTCTTGGGGGACGGGCTATGGAGATAGTGCAGAACGCCACGGAGCTCATCCGCTACGTCACCGCCGCCGCGGAGATGGGCACCAGCCATCCGATCCTCATAGACAAGTACCTCAGCGGTCGGGAGGTGGAGCTGGACGCCATCTGCGATGGCGAGACGGTGTTTATTCCAGGCATCATGGAGCACGTGGAGAGGGCGGGAGTGCACAGCGGGGACTCCATGGCTATCTATCCCGGGGTGACCCTTACGGAGGAAGAGGTCAACACCCTTGTGGAGCATGCCACCCGCATAGGGCTGGCCCTCAAGATCAAAGGACTTATGAATATCCAGTACGTAATCGTAGGGGGCAGCCCCTATCGCAGCCCGCAGGCTCGGAGGGAGGACAACATCGTCTCCACGGTCTACGTATTAGAGGTGAATCCCAGGGCCAGCCGCACGGTTCCCTTCCTCTCCAAGGTCACAGGTGTGCCCATGGTGAAGCTGGCCACCAAGGTGATGCTGGGCAGAACCCTGGCCGAAATGGGGTATAAGGGAGGACTGTGGAAGCGGCGGAAGCTGGTGGCCGTAAAGGCTCCTGTGTTCTCTATGTCCAAGCTGGTGGGGGTGGATACTTACCTTGGGCCGGAGATGAAGTCCACCGGTGAGGTGATGGGAATTGACGTCGACTTCCGAGGGGCGGTAGCCAAGGCCCTCCTGGCAGGGGGTATGCTGTTCCGCTCCGGAGGCTCAGTGCTTTTGAGCATCGCGGACAAGGATAAGGTAGAGTCTCTACCCCTTATCCGGGCCCTGGTGGAGTGTGGATGCAAGCTGTATGCCACCGAGGGCACTGCGGCCATGGTGGAGGGATTGGGTATCCCGGTTACCATGATCACCAAGAAGCTCAGCGAGGGCCATCCCAACGTGGTGGACATAATACTGGATGGGACCGTGGATGCCCTGGTGAACACCGTGACCGGGGAACGTGCTCCCCTGCAAGACGGCTTTCAGATACGGAGGGCAGCGGTGGAGCGGCGCATTCCCTGCTTCACCTCCCTCGATACCGCCCGGGCTGCTGTGGAGAGCCTGCTCAACGGCCCCGGCGCGTACAGCGTGCGATCCCTCGCTGAGTATCTGAATGGGGCATGAAACCACCGGCCCTATTGCCGATAAGCGTATCCAGGGGTTACTATCGGCATGAGCACATTGGACGTGGGGTCGCGGGTAGAGCGCAAATGCGCAGCCTGCCACATGCAATACTGAGGCGCTAATCATGTCTACAGACAGTACCGTTGGCAGGGTGAAGGCACCGGTTTCCAGAACATCAGGGGCCAGGGCAAAGGTCAAGCCTGCCCAGAACGCCCAGCTCTCTGAGGCGGTAGCAACCGAGGAGAAAACCCTGGCACCTTACCCATTTGCCCATTCCAGTGAGGCGGAGTTTGCCAAAATCCTCGACTTCTACGGCGTCCGGTGGGAGTACGAGCCTCGCTCCTTCCGCCTGCGTTGGGAGGGAGACCGGGTGGTGGAGATGTTCACCCCCGATTTTTACCTCATAGACCTGGACATGTACGTGGAACTGACCACCCTCAAGCAGAGCCTGGTTACGGAGAAGAACCGCAAACTTCGACACCTCAGGGAGCTTTATCCGGATATAAACATCAAGCTCCTGTACAGGAGAGACTATCATCGCCTGCTGGCAAAGTACGGCTTTGGACCACTGGCCCAGGCGGAAGTGCCGGGTATTGAGCGGGTGCTCTTCAGCACCAACCAGGTTCAAAAGCGGGTTGCGGAGCTGGGGCGACAGATATCCCAGGACTACGCCGGGACACAGCCCGTGCTGGTAGGGGTTCTAAAGGGAGTCCTGTGCTTCATGGGAGACCTTATGCGCCAGATCTCCCTTCCCCTTTCTCTGGAGTTCATGTCCATCTCCCACTTCGGCGCCGGTGGAGCGGACGGTGTGCGGATAACCAAGGACCTGGATAGTGATATCCAGGGCAAGCACGTCCTGGTGGTGGAGGACGTCGTTGATACCGGGATGACCCTGAACTATCTTCTCAACTACCTGTCCACCCGGCAGCCGGCGAGCCTGGAGGTGTGTACCCTGCTGGACAAGCGGGTGCGCCGGCTGGTGGACGTGCCCATCAGGTACGTGGGTTTTGAGGCGCCGGACGAGTTTCTGGTGGGGTATGGGTTAGACTATCTGGAACGAAACCGAAACCTGCCCTTTATAGGAGTCCTCAAGCCGGAGGCCAAGGGCTAGTGTGGCGAACCAGGGATTCGTTGGAAAAGGGTTGCTGCTGTCATTGCGAGG
>JACQUD010000025.1 GCA_016210485.1 Chloroflexota bacterium
GTGAAACTCCTGTGGGTGGGCGGGAGGGATAGAAAAACGTTTGACAGCGGCGGCAAAGGCGAAGCCATAGCTCTTGAGTTGTGGTATAATTCAAGCCAGGAGAGCGCTATGGCAACTCGTTTCATCCTCACGGAATATGTTGAGCACGCCCTGTCCCAGGCCATCTATGACAAGCTGGAGGATGGCAGCTTCGCCGGGCGCATCCCCCTCTGCCCGGGCGTGGTAGCCTTCGGCACTACCTTGCGGGAGTGCCAGGACGAGCTTCGTTCTACCCTGGAAGATTGGATACTAGTCGGCCTCAAGCTGGGTCACCCTTTACCGGTCATCGCCGGCATCGATTTGAACAGGAAGCCGCAACGTGAGCCCGTGGAGACCATGTAGGCGCTCCTTATTTATTCGACGGCTCAGAAAGCTGGGTTTCGACGGCCCCCTATCGGGTACACGGCACCAGTTCATGGTTTACCGCCAGCACCGCCTAGCTATCCCATCGAACGCCGAATATTCGGTGCCCCAACTACGGATGATGCTCCAAGAAGTGGCAGCCATCTTGGGTCGTGAGATTTTGTCAGAAGAATGGAGTCGGCTGCGGTAATTTATTACCGCTTCCATCTTGAGCCCAGAGTGAACTAGCTGGCCCTGAGCTGTGCCCCCAGCTCCCTCTCCAGGCGACTCAGTATCTTCTGCTCCTCCAGGGCGGCCTCGCTATCGGTGAGGGTGCGCTCGGCGGCTCGGTAGACCACCCGGTAGGCCAGGGACTTGTGGCCCGGAGGGACGGGAGCACCCACATAGACATCGAAGAGGGATACCTCCGCTACCAGAGGGGATGAGGCGATGATGGCCTTGACCTGGGCGTGGGATACCGACTCCGCCACCACCAGGGCTATGTCCCTGAGCACCCCTGGGAAGCGGGGTAGAGGCTGGATGGGGACAGGCCTCTGGGCCGCCTCGGCCAGGGTCGCTAGCTCCAACTCGAAGAGGTAGACGGCGGGGGAGGCGATGTCGAAGCGAGCGGCGACGGCGGGCAGCACCCGCCCCAATACCCCCAGAGCCCGGCCCTGAAACATTATCTGAGCCGCCTGCCCCGGCACCAAGTCCGGGTCCTCCACGGGCTCGAACTCGGCCTCCAGGCCCAGGCCAGAGAGGAGGGACTCCACCGCACCCTTGGCATCGTAGAAGTCCACCATCTCATCGCCCCCCAGCCAGGAAGGCTCTTGCCGGGGCCCGGCTATCGCCCCCGCCGCCACTTCCCGCTCTTGAGGCAGGTCCTCCTCCCGGCGCAGATAGACCCGGCCCACCTCGAAGATGCGAATGCCGCCCCTCTGATGCCTTTCATTGGCGGCCAGGGTGCTCAGCAAGCTGGGGCGCAGGCTGGTGCGCAGATACTCCTGCTCCGAGGTCAGGGGATTGGCCACCTTTAAAGGAGTTGGGCCAGCAGCAACGCTTTCCAGGCTATGGCCGCTGACCAGAGAGTAGTTTATGACCTCCTGAAGGCCGCTGGCCGCCAGCAGGTCTTGAACCCGCTCCTTCAGCTCCAGTAGGGGAGATGGCTCATACCGGGGGAGATGCCCCGAGGGCAAAGTGGTGGGGATGGCCTCATACCCCAGGATGCGGGACACCTCCTCGGCCACGTCCTCCACCAGGGTTACGTCCATCCTCCAGTAGGGAGGCAGGGCCTGGATGCTGTCCCCGTCCCTCTGCCAGGCGAAGCCCAGCCTCTCCAGGACGCCGGTTATCTCCCCAGGGCTCAGCTCCAGCCCCAGCACCCGCCTCAGGTCCTCGGGTGTGAAGGCGATGGCCTCCCTCTCCCGGCGGCCTGGATATGAGTCCAGGATGCCCTGAGCGGCGACACCACCCCCCAGCTCCACCAGCAGCCGGGTGGCCCGCCGAAGGGCAGGGAGGGGTAGCTCGGGGCTCATCCCCTTCTCGAAACGCAGGGAGGCCTCGGTGGGCATCCTCAGAGAGGTTGCTGTGCGGCGGATGCTAGTGGGATGGAAGTTGGCCGACTCCAGAAGGATGTTCACAGTATCAACCCTAACCTCTGCGTCCTGGCCTCCCATGACCCCGGCCAGGGCCACGGCCCTCTCGGCATCGGCGATGACCAGCATCTCCGGCAGAAGTGCCCTCTCCGAGCCATCCAGAGCTGTCAGACGTTCCCCGGGGCGTGCCCGGCGCACGATAATCTTGCCGCCTCTCAGCCGGTCGAAGTCGAAGGCGTGGAGGGGCTGGCCATACTCCAGCATGACGTAGTTGGTTACGTCCACGATGTTGTTTATGGGCCGCATTCCCGCCGCTTTGAGGCTCTCCTGCATCCAGCGAGGGGAAGGCCCTACCTTCACTCCCTGGACCAGGCTGGCGCAGTAGCGGGGACAGAGGTCGGGGTCGGTTATCTCCACCGAAGCCCAGCTCTCCATCAGCGGCCCGGCCTCGGCGTAGTCCAGAGGCGGCCACCTCACCTTCCCTTCCGTGAGGGCCGCCACCTCCCAGGCCACCCCCAGGTGGGAGAGGCAATCGGGACGGTTGGGGGTAACCTTGAGGTCTAAGATGGTATCCCCCAGGTAATCCGCCAGAGGCACCCCTACAGGAGCCTCGGCGTCCAGAATCATGATGGTCTCGTGGTCGTCGGAGAGGCCCAACTCCTTCTCGGAGCAGACCATGCCATCGGAGAGCACGCCCCGCACCCGGGCCGGCTTGAGAGTCATGGGCTTGCCGGTGTGGCCGTCGATGAGTCGGGCCCCCACCCTGGCGAAGGGGGCCTTCTGCCCCACCTGGAGGTTGGGAGCGCCGGTGACCACGGTGAGACTCTCCCCGCCCAGGTCCACCGTGGCCAGCAGCAGTCGGTCGGCCTGGGGGTGCCTCTCCAGGGCCGCGATGCGGCCCACCACCACGTGCTCCCAGGCCTCTCCCACCGTCTCCACGGAGTTCACCTCATTGCCCGAGGCGGTGAGGCGCTGGGCCAGCTCTGGGGGAGCGAGCGTTATATCAACATATTCCTTGAGCCAGCGCAGGGAGATTTTCATATCATCGTGCCAGATAGATTATCATGGCTGCGCATAGACTGATAACGAATTCTGCTTCTGATATCCCTACCGACGATGGACCTACTTGGCCATGGCCAGCCCCAGGGAGATCACTTCTATACGCATAAACGGACTCAAACGCCTTATAGAGAGGCTTGGGTATCCTGGCCCCAGAAAGGCTAGGAAGTATCTCAGACAAGGTATCTTTAGGGCGATTCGTAATGATTCTGGCTACACCTTCAAGAGCTCCCACCGCATCTTTAATCGCATTCTCCAAGTCTGGTTCTGGGCGTCTATTTAAGTGCGCCAAAGCCTTCCTAAATTGTGTGTCGGGACCTTGAAATCTGGCTTCTCCTAGGAGGACATGAGCTTCCTCTATTTTCCGAGACAGGGGATCAGCCATTGCCCTCACTATAAGCCCATCTTTGAATCGCCAAACGATGCCTTCATTGCTGAATAGTTCGTTAGTCTTTTGGGCTACTATTTCTGCGTTGTCATCGCCATATTTTGTTTCAATAAATCTATGGATCTCCTCACAAAGATCATAGAATTGCCACCATTCGCAGAACTTAAACAGTTCAGGAATATATTTTGACCAAGGCCCGAACATGGGAGACTTTGGTGGCTCGCCTTTGAGAACCTTCCAGATTTCTGGCTTCAAATGTGAATATAGAGCATTAGCAAATACGTTTGCTGTTGGCCCATCCGAGGCTTCGGCAAACTCCGCAACCGAGCTTCCCACCAAATTGACAAAGGCCTCTCTCACCCAGCCCGGGACCTCGCTATATTGCAACGGTTGCTCTTGTGGAGCGAAACCCTCTCGTTCAGAGAACTTCACATCACCCCCTTGAACTGCTTCAAGAACCTGAGGTCGTTGCCGTAGAAGAGGCGCATATCCAGAATGCCGTATGTGTGCATACTACCCCCTCAGCAGCTCCATGAACTCTTCTACTGTCAGGTCGGCATCCCTAATTATCTTCCTCAACAAGTCAGGCTTGACCTCTCTGTGGGCAGGCACCGTTACCGGCCTCCGAGCGGTGTCGCCCAGGCATCGCATCCTGATATGGCTGCCTCTTTGCCTGACTATAATATACCCTGCCTTTTCCAGGGCTACTATTACCTCTCTTCCTGAGAGAGGGGGCAGCCTTCCCCTCATCTACTTATCACAACGCTGGCCACCAAAGCCCGAGAGGGGTCTGGAACCTTTTCCCCTTGAGCCTCCATGTCCTCCAGACACAGAAGGATGGCCTCCTTGATGTTATCCAGGGCCTCCTCCACAGTATCTCCCTGACTGTAGCAGCCGGGTAGAGAGGGACAGGTTACCACATAGCCACCCGCTTCGTCTGGTTCCAATATCACCTTGAAGTCATAGACCTTCATTGACCCACCCCCTTAAACTGCTTCAGGAACCTCAGGTCGTTGCTATAGAACAGCCGTATATCGTTTATGCCCCACTGGAGCATGGCGATGCGCTCCAGGCCCAGGCCGAAGGCGAAGCCGGTATAGACCTGGGGGTCGTAGCCCACCCGCTCCAGCACCTTGGGGTGCACCATCCCCGCCCCCATGATCTCGATCCAGCCCGACCCTGAGCATAGGCGGCACCCCGAGCCGCCGCAGGCAAAGCAGTCGATGGCCATCTCCACCCCCGGCTCCACGAAGGGGAAGTAGTCGCAGCGGAAGCGCACCCTTCGCTCTGGGCCGAAGAGGCGGCGGGCGAACTCATAGAGCGTCCCCTTGAGGTCGGCCATGGTGATGCCCTGGTCCACGGCCAGTCCCTCCACCTGGAAGAATATGGACTCGTGGGTGGCGTCGGTGGCCTCATAGCGGTAGCACCGTCCTGGTATCACCACCCGGATGGGCGGCCTGGCTCTTTCCATGACCCTTATCTGCATGGGGGAGGTATGGGTGCGCAGGAGCATGGGGCGCTCCCCTGCCTTATTCTGGAAGTCCATCCAGAAGGTGCTCCACATATCCCGGGCCGGGTGGTCTTTAGGGATATTCAGGGCCTCGAAGTTGTAATAGTCCCACTCCACCTCAGGCCCCTCCACCACCTGGAAGCCCAGGGCGGTGAAGGCGCGGCATATCTGGCGGAGCATGAGGGTGGTGGGATGAAGGCCGCCCAGGGTCGGGGCGCGGCCAGGGAGGGTGATGTCCAGGGGCGGCTCGCCCGTGGACCGGGCCGCAGCCTCCAGGGCCGCCCGCTTCCGTTCCAGAGCCGTCTCCAAGTCCGTCTTGACCTGGTTCCCCGCTGCCCCCGCCGCCCGACGCTCCTCCGGGGGCAGGGCGCCGATGGAACGCAATAGGATGGTCAAGGCCCCCTTGCGGCCCAGGTAAGCTAGGCGCCAGCTCTCCAGGGCCGCCTTATCTCCAGCGGCCTCCATCTCTGCGATGGCCCTGGCCCTCAGCTCTTCCAGCCTTTCCAGCATAGTTCCCCTTCAAAAGAAAGGCCCCCCCAGCATTGGGGCAACCCCGGTCAAGGCCCTCGGCCCTGCCGCCTGAAATTATAGGGTAGACCAGATTCAGGGTCAAGGATAGCTAGAGAGCGGTCATTTATAAACACGAAACCACCTCAAATAAGAAGGAGAGGGGACGTTGATAAACCATCTCCCTATCTGAAAGTGGCGTTTCCCCCTCAAATATGGTATCCTTGTGAAAGAACCAACAACTCAGAGAGATAAGCAGTGCCCTTTTTGAAACGACAAGCCTTCTGGGCCCTCCTCTTGGGGATAGCTTTGCTCCTCTTGACTTTGGCCGTGGGCTGCTCCTCCTCCTCCGGCCTGGGCACGACGGGAGGCCAGGTCAAGGCCCAGGGGGCTGTGGAGATTACCCCCATACCTGGAGCCGGAGCCGCTCCCAAGGTGGGCCGTCTCGCCCCGGACTTCACCCTCCCCGACCTGGACGGCAACTCCGTCTCTCTGAGCGATTTCCGGGGCAAGGTGGTGCTGGTCAACTTCTGGGGGACCTGGTGCCCGCCCTGCCGGGCCGAGATGCCCGACATCCTGGAGATCTATCAGGAGTATAAGGGCCGGGGATTAGAGATAATAGGGGTGGATGCCCCCCCAGATACCGAGGAGGACGTGCGCACCTTCATCACCCGGGGCGGCTTCAACTGGGTCTTCGTCATGGACAAGCGATGGGAGGTGGCTCGACTGTATTCCCTGGGCGCTTTCCCCACCACCTTCTTCATCGACGAAGAGGGCATCATCCGGCAGGTCCGAGTCGGCGCTATGAACACCAAGGAGCTGCGGGAGAGGCTCTCCCGCCTCATAAAATAAAATGTCTGAAATTGCCACCAAGTCTTCCGTGTCTTTGGCTGCTGGCTGGGCCTTGAGCAAGCTCTGGAGGTTCCTCTGCTCCACACGCCTGGCCCTCATCCTCATCCTGCTCATGGCCCTGGCCACTCTCATCGGGACGCTGGTCATCCAGGCCCCCTCGGAGATCGCATCCTCCGCCCAGAGCTACGCTAGCTGGGCTCAGGGGCTGGGCAATAAATACAAACTCTTCTTCTTGAACTTTACGGGCGTCTTCGACACCCTGGGGTTCTACCGCATCTACAGCTCGTGGTATTTCCGAGGGCTGGGCGTCCTCCTGGGCCTGAACATCCTGGCCTGCACCGTCAACACCCTGCCCGGGCGCTGGCGCCAGTCCTTGGCCAGGCCCAGGGTGAAGATGGAGGAGAGCTTTTTCCTGGCCGGGAGCAACCGCTCCCATATAGCTACAGCGTCTTCGACTACAGAGGATGCCGCAACTAAAGTAAGGCGGCTGTTGAGTCGGCGGGGCTATCGCACGCTGGTGGAGGCCGACCAGGGACGGGTCCACATTTACGCCGACCGCTTTCGCTTCAGCCCCCTGGGCACCATCATCACCCACAGTGGCTTGATTATCCTGCTCCTGGCGGTGGTTCTGGGCGGCCTGTATGCCCAGAGGAACATCCTGGCCATCGCCGATGGCGCTGTCCGGCCCGTGGGCATGGGCACCAACCTCACCATCCTCAACGAGGGCTTCGTGGAGGAGGACTACCCCTCGGGCGTGCCCAAGGACTATCGCAGCGACATCGTCCTCTACGATAACGGGGTGGAGGTGAAGCGGGGCACTATCCGAGTGAATTCGCCCCTGGAGTATAATGAGCTGCGCTTTCACCAGAGCTACTTCGGCAACGCCACGCTGATCTCCGTCAAAGACACAGACGGCAACGTCCTCTTCCAGGATAGCGTGGAGCTGACCTACCAGAGCAAGTTCTGGGGACCCAACCGGCCCACGGGCTACTTCAATCTCCCTGGCACGGTCATCTGGGTGGAGCTGGCCAGCACCGCTCGGAACATCGGGGGGATAGACCCCCTCATCCACACCTCAGAGGTGGGGATGGCCCTATATCGAGAGGACCAGCAAATCTTCCTGGGCAAGCTGGCCATGAACCAGCCTCAGGAGATTTCAGGGCTGGAGTTCACCTATCTCCGGGAGAAGCAATTCACCGGCATCACCGTGGCCCGCAACCCGGGGGTGAACTATGTGTGGCTGGCCTCGGGGCTCATTGTGGCTGGGGCGGCCCTGGTCTTCTATTTGCCTCACCGCCGTCTCTGGGCACTGGCCTACAGAGAGGGCGATACTACCGTAGTGCGGCTGGCCGGGGCGGCCCCCCGCACCGCCCACTTCGGCCCCGAGTTCGAGAAGCTGGCCGAGGAGGCGGGGAAGGAGCTGGGGGCAGCTAGAACGAACCCTCCTGCTTCAGAGTCAGAAAGAGAAGCTTAACCCCCAGCCGAAATAGCCTCTGAGCAAGGCGATGACTTATAATACTTATAATGGAGTCTAAACAGTTTTGAGGAGCAGATAAAATGGCCAAGATGTCCCTCTATTTCTTCTTCGCCGGGATAATAACCCTGGGGCTGGGCAGCGCCTTTTATTTCTGGCACGTATTCTCCAAGAGGTGGGGGTTGCGCCGCTATGCCACCATGATGCTGGTGATGTCCTTCGTCGTCCTCACCTTGTCGCTGGTTTTCCGCTCGATAAAAGCGGGACATGGCCCCTTCTCCAACCAGTATGAGTTCGCCGTAACCTTCGGCTGGGGCACCATGGCGGCTTACTTCTATCTGGAGCGGCAGTATCGGCCGCGGACCACCGGCGTCTTCATTTTGCCCATAGCTCTGGCTGTTCTGCTATATGCTCTGCTATTTACTAAAAGCGCCATCCCGGACCTGGTGCCGGCCCTGCAAAACGCCCCTCTCCTCACCGCCCACGTGGCTGTGGCCGTTATCGCCTACGGTGCGGCAGCAGTGTCCTTCGCCTCGGCGGCCATGTTCCTTGTCCAGAGACTGCGTCGAATAAGCTGGATGCCGACTCCCCAGGCTCTGGAGGACATGAGCTATCGGGCGGTGACCCTCAGCTTCCCCTTCATGGTGCTGACGCTGGTGCTGGGGGCTTTGTGGGCGAACACGGCCTGGGGCAGCTACTGGAGCTGGGACCCCAAGGAGACGGCCAGCCTGGTGACTACCCTCATCTACGGAGGCTATATCCACGCCCGGGGGGTGGCGGGGTGGCGGGGGACCCGGAGCGCCCTCCTGCTCATCCTGGGTTTCGTCGCCGTACTCTTCACCTACTTCGGCAACTACTTCCTGGGTGGTTTGCACAGCTACTCATAGAGAGGCGCTCTGCTAGTGGCTCGATGGCAGGTCAGCTTAGCTGGAAGGCAGCTCCGGGGCCGCCCGATTAGAATAACTCATTATTGTAACGGCAGCCCCAGGCCTTTGAAGCTGACCCAGAACAGGAGGCGTGCCCTATCTCAGAAGCCCGCTCTGGGCTAGGGGATAGGGGGGGTGTTGGTCGGTGGGCCCAGGCTGCTATATCTCCGATCCACCTCGGCCCGCACGTCTTTCAAGGATTTCCCCTGGGCCAGCATCTGCTTGGCGGTGAGGGCTATGGCCACGCACATATCGCAGTTAGCGCCGTGCTGGTCATAGATGAGACCGCCATCGGCGGTATTGCTGGTGATGAAGCAGTTGTAGTTGCTGCGGTGGTAGCCATGGGCGGCATCGCCGCAGCCGCAGTAGCAGGGGAGGTAGCTCAATTTATCCTGGGCTGTCTCGGCATAGGCATAGGCCTCCCGGACCATGGAAGGGGTCTGAGCCAGCCAGCGGGGCAGGACCGGCTCCTTGGCCCTGGAGATCCCGCCCAGGGCCACCACCAGCCCTATAGTCAGAACTAGAGAAGCAGCCCCCAACAGATAGAGCCAGTTCCGCAGGTTCCGGCGCGGGGCGCTCTTTCTTCTCCTGCTCTTGTTCTTGGCCTTCCTATCCTGCTCCGGCATTTCTGCCTCCTCGCCTTACAGTAATCGCTAAATCTTCAGTTTGCACTAAGTTGAATTCATTATAGACAAACCCGATGGATATGGCAAAGGCCCCGTCCCCAGGCCGTTTACCAGCGTTTCTCTTTCCCTCCCACCCGCCCAGGAGTGCTTCGGGGGCAAAGCCCCCGAACTCGCAGAGAGCCAGGGAGTCCCCCCTCATGTCCAGGAGGTATGAGCCATCACTGGCTAAGATAAGTCCCTTTCACCTCCAGGGTGGCAACGGATGATACGGCATCGTTGGAATAGACCAGCACCTCGAAGCGGTGAGGCCCCACCATATCGCCCACCATGGTGAACTCCAGGGTCAGAGTCGCCTTTTTCCCTGGAGCCAGCTCCTGGGAGCTGAGCTGCGGAGTGGGCGGGCAGCACCCCTCCACCACTCGGGTGGCAGCCTTCTCTATGGCCAGGGTCGCATCCCCCACGTTGGTCAAAGTGAAGTTGGCCTTCACCTGGGTCCCCTCGGCCACGGTGCCGAAGTCCACCGCCGCAGGCTCGGCGCTGAGACGGGGGCCGCCGCGGAAGGCTGGCTCCGGTGCGCTGGAGCAGCCCGTCAGGAAAGCTGCCAAAGCCAGAGCCAGGCCTGCCAAAAGTCCGCCTGAGGCTGGCAAGCTCAACTTGCTGAGGAACCTTCGAAGGCTGAAAATTTGGAGCAAATCCTGCCTCTAACTGAATAACATTGTAACAAATTTCACCGAGAGGGGGAAGATGCCCCTGAGAGGCGACCCGTTCTGGATGGCCATCTTCTCAGCCCAAAAGGGAGGAAGGTTCCTCCAGGGCACGCTTCACTGCCTGGAGGAAGCGGGCCGCCTGGGCGCCGTCCACGGCCCGGTGGTCGGCGGAGAGGGTGGCCTTCATGATGTGGGCGATGACCATCCGGCCCTCCCGGGCCACGGGCTGGGGGCGCACCGCCCCCAGGGCCAGGATAGCTACCTGAGGCGGATTGATGATGGCCTGGAAGGAATCCACCTCCAGCATGCCCATGTTGCTTAAGGAGAAGGTGGCCTGGGAGTATTCCTCGGCCCTGAGCCGACCCACCCTGGCCCTCTCCGTCAGGCTCTTGGACTCCCGGGCGAGCTGTGCCAAGCTCTTGCTGTCGCAGTCCAGGAGGGCCGGGGCGATGAGCCCTTCGTCCAGGGCGATGGCCAGGCCGATATTGACCCTGGGCTGGAGCTGGGGCCGGCCCTCCAGGAAATAGGCGTTGAACTGGGGATGCTGCCTCAGGGCCAGGGCTACGGCCTTCACCGCCAGATCGGTGATGGTGAGGCGCTCCTCCTCGGAGAGGGAGGCGTTGAGCTCCTGGCGCATCCCGAGGGCGGCACCCATATCTATGTCCATAGTGATGTAGAAATGGGGGGCCTCTCGCTTGCTCTGGGCCATGCGCCGGGCGATGGCCTGGCGCATGGTGGAGACGCTCGGGGCGGGGGAAGGTGCTGGAGACACCTGATGGGCCTCCACATCCTTCTCGGTAATGCGGCCCTCGGTGCCGGTGCCCTGGACCTGGGAGAGGTCAACGCCCTTCTCCCTGGCCAGGCGCCGGGCCGCCGGCGATGCCCTGACGCGCTCCTCGGCTACTTCGGCCAGGAGGCCAGGCGGGGCCACCTCCCTGGCTTCAGACGGAGGGACAGGAGGGGCCTTCTTCTCTACTTCCGTTGCTTCCACCGGGGGCAGGGCCTCGCCGGGCTCGGCGATGATGGCGATGGCCCGGCCCACGGGCACCGTCTCCCCCTGGGGGGCCAGGATGCGGCCCAGCACCCCCGCAGTGAAGGCCTCCACTTCCAGCACAGCCTTATCCGTCTCGATCTCGGCGATGGCCTCCCCCCGCTCCACCTTATCCCCCTCCTGCTTGAGCCAGCGGAGGAGCCGGGCCTCCTTCATATCGAAGCCCATCTGGGGCATAGGTATGGTGGTAGCCATAGGCAATCCTCCTTCTAATGCTTCCTTGCGAGAAGGAGCGTTTTAAAATCCCGTTCGTGGTGAGCCTGTCGAACCACCAAGTTTCGCTCTTCGACAAGCTCAGGGTGAGCGAGATTTTTGGGGAGAACATTGAAGAAACGACGTTTCATGGTCATCTCATCTCCCCAGCAGGCCCTGGGCCGCAGCCACGATGTCCTCCTCGGATGGCAAGGCCATTAGCTCCAGATTCTTGGCGTAGGGCATGGGGCAATCGGCCCCGGCCAGGCGGGCCACCGGGGCGTCCAGGTAATCGAAGGCGCGCTCCGCAATCTGGCTAGCCACCTCGGCTCCGAAGCCTCCGGTGCGCCAGCCTTCCTCCACCACAACGGCGTGCTTTGTCCGCTGCACCGAGGCTATCACTGTCTCTATGTCCAGGGGGCGCAGTGTTCGCAGGTCGATGACCTCGGCCTCTATCCCTTCTGTGGCCAGCTTCTCCGCTGCCGCCAGGCAGAGGCCCACCATCCGGGAGTAGGAGACCAGGGTTACATTCTTTCCTCTCCGGCGCACCTCGGCCTGGCCCAGGGGTACCAAATACTCTTCGGGGGGCACCGGCCCCCGAGTGGAGTAGAGCAAACTGTGCTCAATGAAGATGACAGGGTTATCGTCCCGGATAGAGGCCTTGAGCAGGCCCTTGGCATCGTGGGGGGTGAAGGGGGCGGCCACCTTGAGGCCGGGCACCGAGGCATACCATCCCTCAAAGCTCTGGGAGTGCTGGGCGGCCAGCTGATTGCCGCCCCCGCTCACGGTGCGGATGGTGAGAGGGACGCATATCTGACCGCCGGACATATAGCGTATCTTGGCGGCGTGGTTCACTATCTGGTCCATGGCCAGGAGGCTGAAGTTGATGGTCTGGAGCTCGGCCACGGGTCTCAGCCCCCCCATCGCCGATCCTATCCCCGCTCCCACGATGACGGACTCAGCGATGGGGGTATCCCGAACTCTTCTCTCTCCGAACTCCTCCAGCAGGCCACGGGTGACGGCGTATACGCCACCGTAGACCCCTATGTCCTCGCCCAAGAGGAAGACTCTCTCATCCCGGCGCATCTCCTCGCGAAGGGCCTGGTTCAGAGCTTCCCGATAGGTGGTCTCCACTGGGCTAGGTTTTGTCTGAGTAGACATCGTGGCACAATTCCTCGGCAGGAAGAGGCGGGCTCTCCTCAGCGAAGGCCACCGCAGCCTCTACCTCGGCCTCCACCTCTCGCTCCATCTGGGACCGGAGCTCCGGAGGGAGGCGGCCTTGGGACTCCAGGCGCTGTCGCAGGCGGAGCAGAGGGTCCCACTGCTTCCACTTCTCCTCCTCCTGACGCTTGCGGTAGAACTGGACAGGGTCGGCCATGGAGTGGCCCCGGTAGCGGTAGGTCAGGGCCTCAACGAGGACAGGCTTGGAGCCACCCCTCACCCGGGCCACGGCCTCCTCTACTGCCTCATAGACGGCCTGGACGTCCATGCCGTCTACCTGGCGGCCCCGGATTCCGTAGCATTCGCCCCGGCGAAAGACCTCGGTGACCGCCGAGGCCCGCTCGATGGGGGTGCTCAGGGCGTAGAGGTTGTTCTCGCACAGGAAGACCACGGGCAAGTGCCACAGGGCCGCCAGGTTCAGAGATTCGTGGAACTCCCCCTGGTTCACTGCGCCGTCGCCGAAGACGCTGAGCACCACCCTGCCTTCGCCCAGGTAGTCCGAGGCCAGGGCCAGCCCTACGGACAGGGGTAAAGAGCCACCTACGATGGCGTAGCCCCCCATGAAGTTACGGCGGGCATCGAAGAGATGCATGGAGCCACCCTTGCCCCGGCTCACGCCTGTGGCTTTGCCGAAGAGCTCGGCCATGATCTTCCCCGGCTCCAGGCCCCGGGCCAGGGCATGGCCGTGCTCCCGGTAGTGGGTGATGACGTAGTCCCTGGGCTCCAGGGCGGCCATGGCCCCCACCGCCACCGCCTCCTCCCCGATGTAGAGGTGGAGGAAGCCCCCGATCTTGCCCAGGGCATACATCTCCGCCGCCTTCTCCTCGAAGCGGCGGATGAGGAGCATCCGGCGCAAGAACTCCAGCAGTCGTTCCTCTCCCATGCTACTTTCGCTCACAACCCTCACCTAATGGTATCACCTGCCAGGCTGGGTAACAATGCTGGCCCCTCTCATACAGATTAGACAAGCCTTTTGCTACATGGTATCCTAGAGGAGCACTTTAGGAGTTGCCCCATGACTATGGAAGCAGGTTTCAGAGCCGGTTATCCTTCACCAGGTGAGCGGGGGCAGCTTGACCTGGCGAAGCTCCCCCTGAACCGCCCCGCCCCGTGGGCCATCTCCTTTCTGGGGCAGGAAAACCCCGGTGAGGTGGTGCGAGCTGACCGATGGCAGACGCAATGGGGGCAGCCCCTCCCGAAGAGCTGCCATTTCCGCCTCGTGGTGCTGACCTCCCCCCAGGAGGTGCCCCAAAGCGAGCTTCAAGACCGCCGCATCGTGGTCATGGCCCCCAGCGCGCCGACCCTCTCCGGCCCTCGGCCTCGGCCTCGGCAGATAAGGGAGGCCACGGCGGCCTATGGAGCGGCACGCCTTTACTCCTTGGAGCCCTTGGACATTCATCTAGCGGAGGTCTTGGCCGGCGGAGAGGCCGCGGTTCTGGGACTCCTGGCCCTGACCATCCTGGTGCGCTCTCAGTGGCAACCCCTGCTACCATATCTCGTCTCCCTGGCCCCGGAGGCAGCTCCCCTGGGCCCAGCTCAGGCGTCTCCCAGGCTCCTCGCCCGCCTGGACCGCTTGACCGAGGAGGTGCGAGGGGTCAGGGACAGCCTGGAGCGGGCTTCGGGGCTGGGGGTCCCCCCGGAAAGCCTGGGCCTTGTGGAGCGCCTGGGGAGCCTGGCCCGGAGCCGCAGCTTAGGGGAGCTGGCAGCAGTTCTGAGCCGGACCTATTCTTCGGCCCAGGCGCTACAGGTGGACCTGTCCGATTGGGAGAAGTTGGCTCAGGTGGCAGCCTTCGCCACAGAGGCTGCGGGGATGCATGAGTATCTTCGGGAGGCCTCGCCTGCTCTGGGCGATGACCTGGCCATGGACCGTGCTTCCCTTCTGGAGCAGCTCACCTTTCGCAACTTCATGGCCACCCCTCATCTGTGGCCCAGCCTGAAATCCCTCTTCGACCTGTTCCGCCCCCGTTATAGCGCTCAATATCTGGCCCACCACTCCCGCTACCATCAGGAGATGGCCCGCCTGGAATCTCAGCTGAGAGATGCTGACTCCCGGCTAGGGGCCCTGGGCCGCCTCAACTCCCTGGAGGACCTGGGACCTCCCCTGGGTCAAAACCTCCCAGCCCAGTTTCAGGAGGTAGTGGAAAGGATCCACCCCTGTCCCGAGGCCTCCCCATCTCTGCAGGCCCACCCCATTTGCGCCGTCTGTGGAGTGGCCCTGGGGGCCGAGCCGCCTGCTGCCGAGGTGGGCCGGCTCCTGGATGAGCTGGATAGGGCCTTGAAGGAACAACTCCGGAGATTGAGCAGCCAGACTATACACCATATCCTGGCTCCGAGCCAGGACAACCGCATCGAGCAGTTCCTTCAGGTTCTTCAAGCCAGCGACGTAGCTTCCCTGGTTCAAATCCTGGACGACGATGTGACGGAGTTCCTGCGTCAGCTCCTGGTCCAGGCCCGAACTATCCCCTTCCCCATCTTGTCCCAGCTCCGGGAGGGGTTCTCCGCCCTGGAAGAGGGCCAGGTGGAGGAGGCCGTGGCCTACTTCCGGGCCCGGCTCCTGGCAGCCTTCGAGGAGTCCAAGAAACGCTTCCCCGCCCGCCCCCGCATCTCCCTGGAGTAACCCGCCTGGTCATCCTGGTGGGCCTGGGCAATCCGGGGCGAGAATATGCCCATCATCGGCATAACGTGGGCGCTCGCTGCCTCCAGTTCCTGTCCCGACAAAGCCGCATCCCTTTGGAGCAGCGCCTGGCTGGCTGTAGGGTGGGGCGGGGTGTCATTGCAGGCAGGGAGGTCCTCCTGGCCAGGCCTCAATCCTACATGAACCAGAGCGGCCCGACTGTGGCTGCTTTGCTGCGCCGCCTCAAGGCTAAACCTGCCGACCTCCTGGTGCTCTGCGATGACCTGGACCTGCCCCTGGGCAGGCTGCGCCTTCGCCCTGATGGCTCCTCGGGGGGGCACCGGGGGCTGGAGTCTATCATCCAGTCATTAGGCGGCAGCCGGAACTTTGCGCGACTTCGCATCGGCATCGGTCGGCCCCCGGGGGAGACGCCCTCGGGGAAAGGTGAGGCGGTGGTCAACCATGTGCTCTCCGATTTCACCCCCGTAGAGGGACGGGCCTTCCAGGAGGTCATGCTCCGGGCGGCTGAGGCCATAGGCTTCTATTTGGAGGAGGGCCTGGAGGTGGCCATGAGCCGCTTCAACTGAGGTCGGATGCCAAGACCTGTGCCACATGATACCCCAGGTTTAAGCTCGGGGCATAGCAAGGAACAGGGTTGCTAAATAGTCAAAGTTTTGCTTCTTATGGCGCGCTCACTTATGCTTCCCTTCAGAGAACTCCTGCAATGAAATGAGGTGAAGACATGGAACAGGTCGTTCGGGTGTCCATTGGGCGGAAGATTCTGGGCCATTTCGAGAAGACTCTGATAGCAGGCCTGCTCATATTGGTACCGGTAGTGGCCACCTATCTGATATTGCGCTTGGTCTTCAACTTCCTGGATGGCATCCTCCAGCCGGGGGTCGAAGCCCTTTGGGGCACCAGGTTGCCGGGAGTGGGGCTCGGTATTCTGATTATCCTCATCTACCTATCAGGGCTGGTGGGAATCACCTTCCTGGGCAAACAACTGATAAAGGTGGGGCAGGGCATGCTGTTGAGAATTCCCCTGATAGGCGTCGTTTATTCAGCTTCTCGGCAGCTCATCGAGTCCTTCTCGGGGAGAGGGACGACGGGTTTCAAACGGGTGGTAGCTATCGAGTATCCCAGGCCCTCCACGTGGACCATAGGCTTTCTAACAGGCATGATCACTGATGAGAATGGCAAGTCCCTGGGTATTGTGTATATACCTACAGCCCCCACTCCCAACTCCGGCTGGGTGGCTATCTTGTCGGCCCAGGACATTTATGATACGGACCTTTCGGTGCCGGCGGCCATGCGTTTGGTGCTCTCGGGAGGTATCCTGGCGCCACCTCAAATAAGGAAGAGGTTGCTCGTCCCGTAAGGTCGATGGTTGTGCTAGAATGCGGATAGGGCTAGCCGCAGAAGCTAGCCCTTGAGGCGTTTGGATGGATTTTTCAGGGCTATTCGAGTTGGTGGAGGGTGTCCCCGCCTTCCGGGAGCTGGCGCGCCGGCTGGGGGCGGCGGCGCGGGCCGAGGTAGAGGTGCTGGAGGCAGCGCGGCCTTTTACCCTGGTGGCCCTGTTCCGCTCCCTGGGCTGCCCTATGCTGGTGATGACGGGGCGCAGCGAGAGGGCTAAAGCTCTGAGGGAGGAGCTTCAGGCCTGGGGCCTGGAGGAGACCATGCTCTTCCCCGAGCCGGACCCCTTGCCCTATGAGCGCCTGCCCTGGGACCCGGCCACGGTGCAGGCCAGGCTCCAGGCCCTCCACGCCCTGCTCCGGTGGCGGCCGGGCCAAGCGCCGCCTCTGGTGGTGGCCTCCGCCCCCGCTGTGGCCCGCCCTTCCCCTGATCCCGCTGCCTTCTCGGAAGCCTGCCAGATCATAAGGTCTGGCGACCGCCTGGAGCCGGGTGCGGCCATGTCTCTATGGCTTACTCTGGGCTACCGTGTAGCAGCTGTGGTGGAGGTGCCGGGGACTGTGGCCCGCCGCGGCGGCATCCTGGATATCTATCCCTTCACCGCCGAGGCCCCGGCGCGCCTGGAGATGGTGGGGGATCGGGTGGAGAGCCTGCGCCGGTTTCACCCCGATACCCAGCGCTCCCTGGGCCTCCTGGCCTCCCTGGAGGTTACCCCCGCCTGGGAGATGGTGCCCGGCCAGGGGTTGGTCAGCCTGGATGATCAGCGCCTTGATGAGGAGATAGCCAAGCTTCTTTCCGGCCACGCCGTGGAGGCGCCCGAGCTCTATTTCCCTCTGCTCAACCGGGCCTGCCTGCTGGACTACTTGCCATCCCAGGGCCTTCTGGCGCTGGAAGAAGTGGGGTCTTTAGAGACCTCCCTGGCTGAGTTGGACGAGGAGGCCAAAAGCCTCCGCCAGGGGCTGGTGGAAGGAGGCGATCTCCCCGAAGCTTTCCCCAGGCCCTATTTCCTCTGGCCGGAGCTGGAGGCGCACTTTAAGAAGGCCCGAAGCCTGGTGTTCTCCTCTGTAGGCGATGAGGGCGCGGCCCGACTTCCCTTTAGGGCAGCCCTGCCCTTCGGTGGGAGGCTGGAGGCCTGGCTTGACGAAGTGAAATCCCGGCTGAGGGATGGGCGACGCTTGGTGGTCGTTTCCCAGCAGGCTAGCCGCCTTGCTGAGCTCCTGGAGGAGGAGGGGATAATGTCACCTCCTCAGTCGAGCCTGGAGCAGCCCCTTTTGCCTGGCTCTCTGTCTCTCCTCCAGAGCTCCCTGGCCTCGGGCTGGTCCCTGGAGCTGGAGGGCGGGTCTTTGACTATCTTCACTGATGCCGAGGCCTTCGGTCTGAGCAGGAGTCGACGTCGGCCCCGGCGACGTTTCCTGCGCCGGGAGGAGGCCCTGGCTGACCTGTCCCCCGGCGACTACGTGGTGCACGTGGACCACGGTGTTGCCCGATTTGCCGGCCTGGCTCGCCTTGGTCTGAATGGAGCCGAGCGCGAGTACTTGGTGCTGGAATATGCCGCTGGCGACAAGCTCTATGTGCCCACCGAGGTCGCTGACCGGGTGGGCCGCTATATCGGCTCAGGCGGGGCCGAGCCTCATCTCACTCGCCTGGGCACTCAGGAGTGGGCGCGGGCCAAGCGCCGGGCTAGGGAGGCGGCCTCGGAGCTGGCCGGGGAGCTGATGGAGCTCTACTCCGCCCGAGAGGTGGCCCGGGGTATAGCCTTCGCCCCGGATACCCTGTGGCAGCGGGAGCTGGAGGCCTCCTTCCCCTATGAGGAGACCCCAGACCAGCTCCGGGCCGTGGCCGAGGTCAAGGCCGATATGGAGTCCCCTCGGCCCATGGACCGCCTGGTGTGCGGCGACGTGGGCTACGGTAAGACAGAGGTGGCCCTGCGGGCCGCCTTCAAGGCCGTCCAGGAAGGCTCCCAGGTGGCGGTGCTGGTGCCCACCACAGTTCTGGCTCAGCAGCATTATCAGACCTTTCACGAGCGGCTCAAGGCCTTCCCGGTGAGGGTGGCCATGCTCAGTCGCTTCCTCTCCGACGGTGAGCAGAGGGAGGTGGTGAGGGGGTTGGCTTTGGGCACGGTGGACATCTGCATCGGCACCCATCGCATCCTGCAGAAGGATGTGAGCTTCAAGAACCTGGGCCTGGTCATCGTGGACGAGGAGCAGCGCTTCGGGGTGGCCCAAAAGGAGCGGCTGAAGCAGTTGCGCCGAGAGGTAGATGTGCTCACCCTCAGCGCTACACCCATCCCCCGCACCCTCTACATGTCCCTGGCCAGCCTCCGGGACATGAGCACCATGGAGACCCCGCCCGAGGAGCGGCAGCCCATCAAGACCTACGTTGGCCCTTATGAGCCACGGCTGGTCCGGGAAGCCATTCTGCGGGAGATGGAGCGGGGAGGGCAGGTCTTCTTCGTCCACAATCGGGTCCAGAGCATAGCCTCGGTGGCCCGGGAGCTGGGGGAACTGGTGCCGGAGGCCGATATCGCCATCGCCCACGGCCAGATGCCCGAGGAGGGGCTGGAGGCGGCCATGCTGGACTTCGCCTCCGGAAAGCACGATGTCCTGGCCTGTACCACCATCATCGAGTCCGGGCTGGATATACCCAACGTCAACACCCTGATAGTGAACAGGGCCGACCGCCTGGGGCTGTCCCAGCTCTACCAGCTCCGTGGGCGGGTGGGCCGGGGCTCGGAGAGGGCCTACGCCTACTTCTTCTACGATAAGGGCCGCCGCCTCAGCCCTACCGCCGAGCGGAGGCTCAAGACCATCTTCGAGGCCACGGAGCTGGGGGCTGGGTTCCGCATCGCTATGAAGGACCTGGAGATTCGGGGGGCGGGGAACCTCCTGGGGTCGGAGCAGAGCGGGCACATCGGGGCCGTGGGTTTCGACCTCTACTGCCGCATTTTGGCCCAAGCGGTGGAGGAGCTTCGAGCCAAGCCCGTCGGCGGGTCTCAGGGCAAGCCTGGCACCGTCCCCTCCCTTCCACCACCATCCCTGAACCTCCCCTTGGCTGCCTATATCTCCGAGGGCTACGTCCTCGACCCAGGGGCACGCCTGAATCTCTACCAGCGCCTGGCTCTGGCCGCCGATGAGTCGGCGCTGGATGACCTGGAGGCGGAGATGATAGATCGCTTCGGCCCGGCCCCGGAGGCGGTGCGAGACCTCCTCTACGCGGTGCGGCTCAAAGTCCTGGGGACGAGGGCCGGGGCCAGCTCTATATCGGTGGAGGAGGGGGAGGCAGTGGTGAGGTTGCGGCCCCAGGCCGGGCTGGGCCGCGAGGAGCTATCCCGCCTCTTCCGGAGGGACGTGAAGGTCCTGTCAAACCAGGTGCGGCTGAAGGTGGAGGGGGAAAAAGACTGGAAGGGCCGACTGCTAAAGGTGGTGGCGATCCTGGCTAAGGGCGCCAAAGCCCCCCTTTAATAAAGGAGTCGGTTTTTCCGGCAAGCTATGCCTGCATAACAGGCCAAGCCTTCCCACAACTGGTTTCCCCGAGCACGAGCGAAGACGCCTTTCAC
>JACQUD010000002.1 GCA_016210485.1 Chloroflexota bacterium
CCCATGATATACTCCTCGGCAGCACCAAATATGAGTTCATTCGAGAGGCGCGACGCAAGCTGGGTGCGAAGGGCTGGCTAGCATCGACCTGGCCCAAGGAATATGGCGGCGGCGGGCTTAGCCTGGAGGAAGCTGCTGTCATCGAGTTAGAGATAGTTAAGCGGCCGTGGTCGCGTTTCGGTGTAGGGGACTTTTTTACAGCTTTCCTCAGTATTTTTGGCCCTATGCTCTATGCCCTGGGTACGGAGGAGCAGAAGAAGCGGTTCCTGCCGCCTCTACTAAGAGGCGAAATTATTGCGTGGCAAGGTTACAGCGAGCCCGATTGTGGGAGTGATATAGCTTCAGTGAAGATGACAGCCATCCGCGATGGGGATGATTACGTCATGAATGGGTCGAAGATCTGGCTGGGCACCCAATATGATAACGCCGACTTTATCTTTCTCGTAGCCGTCACCGACCCCAAAGCACCTCGGCATCGGAACGTTGGTCTTTTCCTGGTCCCGGTAGGCCTGCCGGGCATCAGCAAAGTTCGCGTGCCGTGGATGCACAATCCTCACACTGGGGCGTGGCAGATATTCTTTGAGAACGTTCGGGTGCCGGTGGAGTATCTCATCGGTGGGCACGAAAACGCTACTAATGCCTGGCAAGCTATGAGAGGTACCGCAGTCCATGGGCGGAACCGTCCAGCCATAATGCCAGCTCGGGATCATAATCAAGAGTTCGTCCTGGCCTATTGTCGAGAGACGAAACGAGATGGTCAGCCACTGAGCCAGGACTCTGATGTCAGAGAGGCTCTGGTGGAAGTGGAGATTCAGCTTGAAATCAGGAGGCTCTTTGCTACGCGTCAGAACTGGGAGATCATGTCGGGGAAACGGCTTGTTGGGTACGAAGGCCCCCAGAGCGCTGTGCTTGGAAAGGTTACTGACATAAAACAAGCAGCCGCTTATAGCGATATCCTGGGGCCTGCGGCATTGATTAAGGAGCCAGAGTGGGCTCTTTTTGGGGGCAACATTGAATACCAACAATTCCACCCTGTGGCCGATGCCTCTGGTGGAATGCCTCAAGAGGTTAGCAAGATGCTTATGGCACGTACGGCGTGCCGAGCCGGCGACTAATCAATGGGGGTGAATTTGGGGAGGCCAAAGGCCCTCTCTTGTAGAGGGATCGAGGGCGGGCCATCTGAGGTAGTATCATCCAGGCTGGCCATGATCTATCTCATAGGCAAGGTGAGCACAATGTTGACAAAAAGCTCAGAGTGTGGTAGAAAGTAACTATCATAGGGAAACATAGGGAAAGAAAGAGGAGGGCAGCCATGGATTTTGAATTTCGCGACACGCCGAAGCTGGCAAAGTTTCGTAAGGAAGTGCGAGCCTGGCTTGACCTTAATATGCCTATGGACTTTGAGATACCGGACAATCCCCACGATGTGTTGCCCCACAGCGCTAAGTATGAGTTCATCCTGAAGGCGCGGCACGCGCTGGGTGCGAAGGGCTGGTTAGCGCCGACCTGGCCCAAGGAGTATGGTGGCGGGGGGCTCAGTATGGAGGAGGCTGCCATCGTCGAGGGTGAGGTAGCCCAGCGGCCGTGGTCGCGCTTCGGCGTGGGAGACTTCTTCCCGAGCACTATCACGCAATTTGGTGTTCAGATCTATGCTATTGGTACGGAGGAGCAGAAGAAGCGGTTTCTGCCGCCTATACTTAAAGGCGAAATTATTCGGTGGAATGGTTCCACCGAGCCCGATTGTGGAAGTGACCTGGCCGCTGTGAAGACTACAGCTATCCGCGATGGGGATGAGTACGTGGTGAACGGGACGAAGGTCTGGCTGGGCACCCAATATGACAACGCTGACTACATCCAACTCATAGCTGTTACCGACCCCAAGGCAGCCCGGCATCACAACATCGGCCTTTTCTGCGTTCCGGTAGGCCTGCCGGGCATCAGCAAGGTTCGCCTGCCGATGATACGCAACTGTCACACTTCGGGATGGCAGATGTTCTTCGATAACGTCCGGGTGCCGGTGGAGTACCTCATCGGCGGGCACGAGAATGCGACTAACGCATGGCGAGTTCTCAGTACAGCTACCAGATTCCCCCAGCCCAACATGGGATGGTCGGTGCGGGACCGGAACCAGGAGTTTGTCCTGGATTATGTTCGTAAGACGAAACGCGATGGCCAGCTCCTGAGCCAGGACCCCGATGTGAGAGAAGCTCTGGTGGAAACGGAGATTCAACTCGAGATCAATAGGCTCTTCGGCATGCGCCAGAACTGGATTGCCATGACGGGCAAGCGGCTTGTGGGATACGAAGCCACCCAGGCTACTTTGCAGGGTAAGGTTACTACCGCTACACAGGCAGAGGCTTATGCCGATATCTTGGGGCCGGCGGCGTTGATTAAGGATCCAGAGTGGGCTCTCTTTGATGGCAATATTGAATATAAGCATTTCGCCCCCGTGGCCATGGCTTCTGCTGGAATCACCCAAGAGGTTAGCAAGATGATTATGACGCGTTGGGCGTGCCGGGTCGGCGACTAGCAGGGGTACGAGTTTGGCGGAGGCCTAAAACTAGCTCCCTTAAGCAAATATAGTTGGCAGGTTGTTCCGTAGGCTTCTGGGGAGAGAAGTGTGTATTCATTGTCGGGACGAAAGGTAAAGTTTAGCCATAGGAGGTTGTCATGGTCGATCTAGCCCTTAGTGAAGCACAGGAAATAATAAAGCGCACTGCTCATGACTTCGTCGAGCGGGAGTTCCCAGCGCCTTTAGCTATCGAGGTGAATGAGAGCGAGAAGGGATTCTCGCCGGAGCTTTGGCGCAAGATGGCAGATCTGGGGTGGGTGGGGATGATTCTTCCCGAGGCTTATGGGGGGACAGGTAGTAGCTTTGTTGATATGGCTGTTATCTTCCAGGAGCTGGGGTGGGCTGCTCTGCCCAGTCCGCTCCTTTCCTCGGGGGTACTTTGTGGGTTAACCATTTCAGAGGGGGGCACGGAGCAGCAAAAGAAACGACTTCTGCCCTCTATTGCTAAAGGCCAGCGAATTCTGGCTCTGGCTTTGACTGAGCCGGACTACGGTTGGGGCCCTGAGACGGTTAAACTAACGGCGAAGGCCAAAAACGGGAAGTTTGTTCTCAATGGGACGAAGCGATATATTCCGGATGTCCACATCGCCGATCAGTGCATTTGTGTTGCCCGAACGAGCCAGGGCGCTGACCCCCAAGAAGGAATCACCCTTTTCTTGGTGGATAAGTCGGCTCAGGGTCTCTCTTGTCGTGACATGTCTGCGGGCGCTCAGATAGGAGAGAAACTGAATGAGCTGGCGTTCGACTCGGTAGAGGTTGACCATTCTGCTGTAATCGGCGAGGTGGATAAGGGATGGCAAGTCCTCTCACCAGTTCTGGAGAAAGCTACGCCCGTTCTTTGCGCTTATATGGTGGGTGGTATCCAGCGGGCGTGGGAGATGGCTGTTTCGTATATTAACACCAGAGAGGCATTTGGCAGGACTATTGGTAGCTTTGAGCGGATACAGGACCATGTTATTGAGATAGTCAATGCTCTGGATTCGGCTCGCTGGACAACCTACGAGGCACTATGGAAAATAGATGAGCAAAAACCAGGCATTACCAAATCAGTAACGCTGGCCAAAATTGTTTCGAGTGAAGGTTACCGTAAGGCGGTCGACCTCACTTCGAGGATCCATGGTGCCGCAGGTGTAGACACGCGCTTTGTCTTGTATCAGTATATCAAGAAGTCTCGCAGCTTCTATCATTACCTGGGTGGTCCTATGGCTCTGCGCAAGCGCATGGCTCACCTATTGTTTAATGACTGATCGGCCAGTTGAGGTTCCCTTAAGCATAACGACGATATGGGGAGGCGGTGACCGGATGGACTCATCCAGGAGCCGCCTCTTCTTTCCAACTCTGATGTGCCGCTCCTGTCTTGCTTGAGTGTACTCCTTGGATAGCTAGGGATAGCAAGAATTTTGGCGCAATTCAGGGGCTTGACATCTGTGCTAAAGGCCTTCTAATATAGAGATGTAGTCTTTGTGGATCTCCTAGTTTTGGGGAGAGTTCTTGTTCGCTCTCATCGAAAATCTCTGAGAGAGCATGTTTAAAATTCCTCGCCAGTCTAAGTGCGGTGTTGCTATAGTGCTACGTTTTTATGACACTAAGATAAACTGTTATGCTTCGAGGTGAGGGCTGCGCCCTCCTGCCAAGGAGGGCGTCTCTGGTTTCCAAACTTAGGGGCAAGGTGATAATGGCCGGGTGAAATTCATCTTCGTCACGGGCGGCGTGGTCAGCTCTGTAGGCAAAGGGATAACTGTCGCCTCCCTAGGTCGCATCCTCAAGAGCCGGAACCTCACTGTCTCTGTCCAAAAGCTAGACCCTTACCTCAATGTGGACCCGGGGACTATGTCACCCTATCAGCATGGGGAGGTCTTTGTCACCGAGGATGGGGCCGAGACGGACCTGGACCTGGGCCACTATGAGCGGTTCATCGATATAAATCTCACCGCTGCCTCCAGTGTGGCTACGGGCCAGATCTATGCCGAGGTCATCGCCCGGGAGAGGCGTGGCGATTTTCTGGGGGGGACCATCCAGATAGTGCCTCATGTGACCAACGAGATAAAACGTCGCATTCATCTGCTGGCGGAGCAAAGTCAGGCTCAGGTGGTGATTGTGGAGGTGGGCGGCACAGTGGGAGACATCGAAGGCCAGCCCTTCCTAGAGGCCATCCGCCAGATGAGGAAAGAGGTGGGGCGGGATAATACGCTCTTCATTCACGTCACCCTGCTTCCTCTCATATCGGCCACCGGCGAGCTCAAGACCAAGCCCACTCAGCACAGCGTCAAGGAGCTGCGGAGCATGGGCATCCAGCCCGATGTCATCATATGCCGCTCCGACCGGCCCGTGCCTCAGGACGTCAGGTCCAAGGTATCCCTCTTCTGCGATGTAGAGCCCAAGGCGGTCATCCCCCTGCTCACCGCCGAAACCATCTATGAGGTGCCGCTGATGCTGGATGAGGCGGGGCTGGGGGGTCTGGTGGTGGAGAAGCTGAACTTGCCTCAAAGCCCGCCGGGCCTTGACCGGTGGCGTCTGCTAGTGGAACGGATAAAGGCCCCTGCGGAGACGTTGAACGTCGCCCTGGTGGGCAAGTACGTGGAGCTCCAGGACTCCTATCTCTCAGTGCGAGAGGCCCTGCGCCATGCTGCCCTCTACCACAGCCGGGATGTGAATATCTCCTGGATTCACTCCGAGGACCTGGAGAGGGATGGGGGCTGGGACCTCCTGGCCTCGGCCCAGGGCATTGTGGTTCCCGGAGGCTTCGGCTACCGTGGATTCGAGGGTATGGTGATGGCAGCCAAATATGCTCGGGAACGTCAAATCCCTTATCTGGGGTTATGCTTGGGGTTGCATGTAATGGTAGTGGAGTATGCTCGCCACACCCTGGGCACCTCCGAGGTCAACTCGGCCGAGTTTGACCCGAATACACCTCACCCAGTCATCGACTATTTGCCAGACCAGAGAGACATCAGCAATAAGGGTGGCACTATGAGGCTGGGCCTTCATCCCTGTTGCCTGGTGCCGGGGACCAAGGCCGCCGCCGCTTATGGCATGCCCATGGTATATGAGAGACACCGCCATCGCTTCGAGTTCAACAACAAATACCGTGACCCGTTGCTGGAGGCTGGGCTTGTACCCTCGGGCCTCTCCCCAGATGGCCGACTGGTAGAGATATGTGAAGTGCGCCATCATCCATTCATGATGGGCACCCAGTTCCATCCTGAGTTCCCCTCCCGCCCCGACCGTCCCCATCCCCTCTTCTGCTCCTTTATCGAAGCCGCCAAGAGGACGGTGCGCGAAGGCGGCCAGCATCCGCTTCCCCTGGAGGAAAAGGAGGAGCCTCATGCTCATTTTTCTTGATACCGCTAACATGGAGGAGATTCGCCAGGCCGCTCGCTTGGGGGTGGTCTCAGGGATTACCACCAATCCCAGCCTGGTGGCCAAGGAGAGAGCGGGCGACTATAGGGCCGTGGTTCGGGAGATAGCCTCCATCATCCCTGGCCCCATCTCCGCCGAGGTGTTGAACTTGGAGACGGCTCAGGGCATCGTTCGGGATGCTCGGGAGGTAGCCTCCTGGGCGCCCAACGTAGTGGTGAAGATACCCATCACAGCAGCGGGCCTGGAGGCGGCCTCAGCCCTCGCCAGGGAGGGGGTCAGGACCAATCTGACCCTTTGCTTCTCGGCCAATCAGGCCCTCCTGGCGGCCAGGGTTGGCGCTGCCTACGTCAGCCCCTTCGTGGGCCGCCTGGACGACGCCGGGCACGACGGCATGGCGGTGGTGGCCGATATAGTGGAGATATATAAGAGATACAGCTTCCCTACCCAGGTCATCGCTGCCAGCATTCGGCACCCCATGCACTGCGTGGCCGCGGCAAAGGCCGGGGCGGACATCTCCACTGTCCCCTACAAAGTCCTTAGGCAGATGATAGAGCATCCTTTGACCGATGTAGGCATCGCTCGCTTTGCCCAGGACTGGGAGCAAGTATCGGCGGCGCTGGCGAGCAGAGCGGCACTATGAAAACGGAGAGAAATCCTATGAACATCGCTGAACTGGAGGTAAAGAGCAAAGAGGAGCTAGCAGAGATGGCCCGGGAGTCGGGCATCTCTGGAGTCCAGAACATGTCCAAACAGGACCTCATTTTCCGCCTTCTTGAGATGCCCCCGGAGGCTCAGAACGACCAGGTGCGGGAGGGTATTCTAGAGATCATAGGCGAGGGTTATGGCTTCCTGCGCCAGCCCAACCTCCAGGTGAGCAGCCAGGATATCTACGTCTCCCAGTCGCAGGTCCGGCGCTTCCAGCTTCGATTGGCCGATCAGGTGCGGGGGCAGGTGAGGCCTCCCAGGGAGGGTGAGCGTTACTACGGGCTTTTGCGAGTGGACTCGGTGAATGGCCTGGATCCTGAGGAAGCCAAGGCCCGCCCTCACTTCGAAAACCTCACCCCCATTTTCCCTGACCAACTCTTCGACCTGGAGACCAACCCTAAGAACCTGTCCACCCGTCTCATGAACCTGGTGGCCCCCATAGGCCGGGGGCAGCGGGGCCTCATTGTGTCTCCGCCCAAGGGGGGTAAGACTGTGGCTTTGAAGAACATCGCCAAGGCAATCGGTTCCAGGTATGATGATGTCCATCTCATGGTAGTTCTCATCGGGGAGCGGCCCGAGGAGGTGACTGACTGGCGGAAGACGGTGGAGGCTGAGGTCATCGCCTCCACCTTCGACGAGGCGGTGGAGGCCCAGACCCGGGTGGCGGAGCTGGCCCTGGAACGGGCTAAGCGCCTGGTGGAGACCGGCAAGGACGTAGTCCTCCTCCTGGACAGCATAACCAGGCTTACCCGTGCCTACAACCTGGCGGTGCCCCCCTCGGGGCGCACTCTCTCCGGAGGGGTGGACCCGGCGGCCCTCTATCCTCCCAAGCGCTTCTTTGGCTCTGCTCGGAACCTGGAGGAGGCAGGCAGTCTGACCATCATCGCCGCCTGCCTCATAGATACCGGCAGCCGCATGGATGAGGTCATCTACGAGGAGTTCAAGGGCACAGGGAACATGGAGCTGCACCTGGACCGGGCCCTGGCCGAGAAACGCGTCTTTCCCGCAATAGATGTCCAGCGCTCGGGCACCCGCCGAGAGGAGCTCCTGTTGGATGAGAATACCCTGAAGCAGGTGTGGCTGGTGCGGCGCATGCTTTCCCTGGTCAAGTCCAACTCCATCAGCACCACTGAGGCCGCAGAGAAGCTCCTGGAGCGCATGGCCCGGACCTCCAACAACCAGGAGTTCCTGGCCACCTTGACCAAAGAGGTCTGATCCCTGAAAAACTAAGGGGAGATACTACTCTTGTAGTGGATAAGCACGGAGGTTGCCTGGCAACGTCTCTCTATTAACATCGGTCCGTGCCGTGGTTTGCGCGTAGTGCCCTCTTGTTCTGCTAGTTGTCAAAGCCCGAAGCTGGCGTTCAGATGGAATGATATCCTGAGCGTGCAGCAGAAACGATGCTTTCTGCCTCGTGGAATAGCACCTCTATTTGAGAGAGTCTGCCGACTCTCCATTGCCCATAGCCAGCTCTTTCGATGAGAACGCGCTTTTTATCAAGGAAGCCTATGTGAGCAATCTGCCTTCGCCAGATTCAGCCCTGCTATTGCTGGCTCATACCCCTGCTAGTCGCCAACCTTGCACGCTGAACGCGCCAAAAGCATCTTGCTAACTTCCTGGGTCATTCCAGCAGAAGCCATGGCTACGGGGACAAAGTGTTGGTACTCCATGTTGCCCTCATAAAGAGCCCACTCAGGGTCCTTCATCAACACTGCTGGCCCCAGGATGTCGAAATAAGCGTTCGCTTGCTCTTCCTCCGCGACCTTCCCATACACAGCGCTCTGGGGGCCTTCGTACCCCTCAAGTCGTTTGTCCGCTATGGTCATCCAGTCTTGGCGCAGAGCGAAGATCCTCCTGACTTCAAGTTGAATCTCCGTTTCCACCAGAGCATCCCTGACATCGGGGTCCTGGCTCAGCAGCTGGCCATCCCGTTTCGTCTTGCTAACATAATCAAGGACGAACTCCTGACCCCGGTCCCGAATCGGTATTACGATGGGACGATTCGCTCCATGGACCGCGGTCTCTCTCATACTCCGCCAGGCGTTGGTCGCGTTTTCGTGCCCGCCGATGAGATACTCCACCGGCACTCGGACGTTGTCAAAGAATATCTGCCAGCCAGAACTATGACAGTTCCGCATCAGTGGCAACCAAGCTTTGCTGATGCCCTGTAAGTTTGTGGGAACAAAAAAGAGGCCGACGTTTCGACGCCGAGGTGCTTTGGGATCGGTAATAGCTATTAGACTGAAATAGTCAGCGTTATCGTATTGAGTGCCCAGGAAAACCTTCGTCCCATTCACGATGTAATCATCCCCATCGCGTAGAGCTGTAGTCTTTATCGCAGCTATGTCGCTTCCGGCATCGGGCTCACTGTAAGCTTGCCATCTAATAATTTCACCCCTCAGTATAGATGGCAGCCACCGTTTCTTCTGCTCTTCCGTCCCCAGGTTAAGCAGCTGAGCGCCGAAAGTAGTGATGGTGCTGGGGAAAAAGTCCCCTACACCGAAACGCGACCATGGTCGCTTGACTACTTCACTCTCGACGACAGCCGCTTCCTCGAAGCTGAGCCCCCCGCCACCGTACTCCTTGGGCCAGGTCGATGCTAACCAGCCCTTCGCACCCAGCGCGCGCCGAGCTTTCAGAATGAACTCATACTTGGTGCTGCCGGGGAGTATATCATGGGGATTATCCGGTATCTCAAAGTCCATAGGTATGTGGAGGTCAAGCCAGGCTCGCACTTCCTTGCGAAACTCTGCTAGCTTCGGCGTGTCGCGAAATTCAAAATCCATGTCTGCTCTCCTTTTTTCTTGGTGTTAATATTGTATACTATATTCTGGTTTCGTTGTCAACATTCCTGTGGATAACCCACCTTCTCTCCCCCTATAAGAGAGAGCTTTCGGACTCCGTCAAATTCAGTCCCGCTGTTATTGGCTCACACTCCTGCTAGTCGCCGATTCGGCACGCCCAACGTGCCATGAGCATACTGTCAACCTCTGCGGTAGTTCCAGCAGCAGCATGAGCCACTGGGATGAAGTGCTGGTATTCTATGTTGCCTTCAAAGAGAGCCCACTCAGGCTCCTTCATCAATGCCGCAGGCCCCAGGATGTCGTTATAAGCGTCTGATTGTTCTATAGCAGTGACGTCCTTGCGATGCAAATGAGTTTGGGCAGCTTCATACCCCACAAGTCGCTTGCCTGTCATGGCCAACCAGTTCTGGCGCATAGCAAAGAGCCTATTGAGTTCAAGCTGAATCTCCACTTCCACCAGAGCCTCTCTGACATCAGAGTCCTGGCTCAGCGGCTGACCATCGTGTTTCGTCTCTCGACAATAGGCCAGGACGAACTCTTGATTGTGGTCCCGAACTGTGAATCCGAGGTTTATTTGTGGAGGCATGGTACCTGAACTACCTGCACTGATAGCTCGCCAGCCATTAGTGGCGTTTTCATGCCCACCGATGAGATACTCCACCGGCACCCGGACGTTCTCAAAGAATATATGCCATCCCCCAGTGTGGCAATTTCGCATCATCGGCACACGAACTTTGCTGATGCCCGGCAGGCCTACTGGAACCAGGAAAAGACCTATGTTTCGACGACGAGGTGCCTTGGGGTCGGTAACAGCCACGACAAAGATATAATCGGCGTTATCGTATTGGGAGCCCAGCCAGATCTTCGACCCATTCACGACGTAATCATCCCCATCGCGGATGGCTGTTGTCTTCACTGAAGCTGCGTCACTTCCACAATCGGGCTCGCTGTAACCTTGCCACGCGATAATTTCGCCTCTTAGTAGAGGCGTCCCGAATCGCTTCTTCTGTTCTTCCGTACCCATCATCAAGAGCTGAGGGCCAAAAAACCCGAGAGAGCTTACAAAAAAGTCCCCTACCCCGAAGCGCGACCATGGCCGCTGAGCTACCTCTGAGTCGACGACAGCAGCCTCATCCACGCTAAGCCCGCCGCCGCCGTATTCCTTGGGCCAGGTCGATGCTAGCCAGCCCTTCGCGCCCAGCTTGCGTCGCGCCTCTCGGATGAACTCATATTTGGTGCTTCCGGGGAGTACATCGTGTGGGTTATCCGATATCTCAAAGTCCATAGGTATATTAAGGTCAAGCCAGGCTCGCACTTCATTGCGAAGCTTTGCTAGCTTCGGCGTGTCGTGAAATTCAAAATCCATGGCCGCCCTCCTCTTTTTCCTCTCTCTTTATGCTAACGTCTATCACTTTTTGGTTTCCTTGTCAATACTCCTGTGGATAACCCACCTTCTCTCCCCCTATAAGAGAGAGCTTTCGGCCTCCGTCAAATTCAGCCCCGCTGTTACTGGCTCACACTTCTACTAGTCGCCGGCCCGGCACACCCAACGCGACATAAGCATCTTGCTAATTTCCTGGGTAGTTCCGGCAGAAGCATGAGCCACAGGGGCGAAGTGCTGGTATTCAAGGTTGCCCTCAAAAAGGGCCCACTCAGGCTCCTTAATCAATGCCGCAGGCCCCAGGATATCGCTATAAGCCTCTGCCTGTTTTATGGCAGTGACCTTTCCATGCACACCACTTTGGGCGGCTTCGTATCCTGCAAGTCGGCTGCCAGTCATGGCCTGCCAGTTCTGGCGTATAGCAAAGAGCCTTCTGATCTCCAGTTGAATCTCCACTTCAGCCAGAGCTTCTCTGACATCGGAGTCCTGGCTCAGCGGCAGGCCGTCACGTTTTGTCTCCTGACAATAGGCCAGGACGAACTCTTGGTTGCGGTCCCGAATTAAGAAGCCGAACCTTATTTGTGGAAGTCTGGTAGCTGAACTGACAACTCGCCAGCCATTAGCAGCGTTTTCGTGCCCACCGATGAGATACTCCACCGGCATCCGGACGTTCTCAAAGAATACCTGCCATGCTCCAGTGTGCATACTGCGCATCCAGGGCACATGAACTTTGCTGATGCCCGGCAGACCTATCGGGACCAGGAAAAGACCTATGTTTCGATGTCGAGGTGCTTTGGGGTCGGTGACGGCTACGAGAAAGATATAGTCGGCGTTATCGTATTGGGAGCCCAGCCAGATCTTCGACCCATTCACGACGTAATCATCCCCATCGCGGATGGCTGTCGTTTTCACTGCAGCTAGATCACTCCCACAGTCGGGCTCGCTTTCACCTGTCCATCCAATAACTTCGCCTCTCAGAAAGGGCGGCAGGAACCGCTTCTTCTGCTCCTCCGTACCCAGGGCATAGAGCATAGGGCCAAAAATATCGAAGAACCCTGTATAATAGTCCCCTATACCGAAGTGCGACCACGGCCGCTGAGCTACCTCTGACTCGATAACATAAGCCTCCTCTACGCTAAGGCCCCCGCCACCATACTTCTTGGGCCAGGTCGGTGCTAGCCAGCCCTTCGCACCCAGCTTGTGTCGTGCCGTTCGGATGAACTCATATTTGGTGCTGCCGGGGAGTATATCATGGGGGTTGTCCGGTATCTCAAAGTCCATAGGTATGTGGAGGTCAAGCCAGGCTCGCACTTCCTTGCGAAACTTTGCCAGCTTCGGCGTGTCGCGAAATTCAAAATCCATGGCTGCCCTCCGCTTTTTCCTCTTTGTGTTAACGTCTTTTATCATATTTTGGGTTTCTTTGTCAACATTGTGTGCTAGTTCACTACACATGAAACGGGTTATAGGCAACCCCTGTTTCGCTCCTTCTCATTAATAGGTTTAACAGCGTAGAGGCAATTGCTGTCTTTGCTATTATTCTGCTACAATGAAATTGATACGTTCTAGAGGCTTCAGGGAGGGCAACATGATTATAACAGAGCAGAAGACCGTTGAAGAGATATCCAAAGCCCTGGAGAAGCATAGTAAGGTCTTCATCTTCGGCTGCGGCTCCTGTGCCACGGCCTGGCACACCGGGGGCGAGCCCGAGGTTAAGGAGATGGCAGCCAAGCTTATGGAGTTGGGCAAGACCATCACTGGCTGGACGGTCTCAGAGGAGTGCTGCGACGAGCGCAAGATAAAGCGGGAGATCCGCGGCCACAAAGGGGCTATCGAGGAGGCCGACGCCTTCTTGGTCATGTCCTGCGGGGCCGGGGTGCGCACCATTGCCCTGGTGGACGAGGAACGGCCCGCCTATCCCGCCCTGAACAGTCTCTACCTGGCCCGCCTGGAGAGGCTCACCAAGTCTGAGGAAGGGTGTGTCCTATGCGGCGATTGTATCCTGGACAAGACGGGGGGCATCTGTCCCATGACTACCTGTCCCAAGGAGCTCCTCAACGGCCCCTGCGGCGGCTATAAGGACGGTATGTGTGAGGTGGACCCCGAACGCCCCTGTGCCTGGATACTAATTTACGAGCGGCTGAAGAAGTTCAACCAGATGGAGAAATACGAGGCCATTCAGGAGCCCAAGGACCAGTCCCGGCGCAAGCATCCGCGTCATGTGGACAAGGGGGCAGCTGAGAAGGTGGCAGTCTGAGGAGAGAGCGTAGCGACATGCTCAAGCCAAAGGATTCTAAATAGAATCATGGGCTTTGCTCTCAGGAAGAGCACCATTAGCGCTTCTTTTGCCTCTCTCATAAGCGGTCTTATCCTTCTGACAGTATCTTGTAATCCCGCTGTTCCCATATCCCTAGATACACCTTCTCCCCATATTATCCTCACGCCTGCCCTAACTCCAACGCCTACACCGATAGCCACATCTCTTCCTCTTGCTCCCGCTATAACACCTTTGCCCACTCCTACGCCTACCCTGATGCCAATGCTCACACCATCAGCAACACCTGTCCCCACGTCTATGCTGACCCTTTCCCCCACCCACACTCCAACTCCCACATCTATCCCGACACCAACGCCCACATCGACGGCCACACCTGCCCCTACGCCTGTGCCCACTGTCTCCAGCGTAGTCATCAGATGCATCCTTTATGACGGACTGGTGCCCAGGACTGAGGCCGATGAATACGTAGAGATCGAGAACGTGGGAGAGACTTCCCAGAGCTTAACGGGTTGGGTGCTCAGAGACATCTCCGAAGGATACCCCTTGTTCACCTTCCCTGACTTCGAGCTGAAGCCGGGGCAGAGGATAAGGGTCTATACCAACGAGGTGCATCCGGAGTGGGGAGGGTTCTCCTTTGGCTATGGGAGCACTGTTTGGAACAACACCCAGCCCGATGCCGCAGCCCTGTTCGATGCCATAGGCCGGGAGGTATCTAGAAAAAGCTACCCGCCCGGGTGCTAATCAGTCCCGGCCCTAATGCCTAAAGCCCCGCCGCGTCCAGGATGGCGGGCACCCGCTTCTCCCAGCCGATGGGCATGAGGTGCACCCCCTGGCACAGGCCCTTGAACTCCTTGATGAGCCGGGCCGTAACCTCGATGCACTTCTGGGGCTTGCTCTCCGCCTTCTCCATCTCCTCGATGAGGGAATCCGGGACCTTGATGCCAGCCACGTTCTTGTTCATGAATCGGGCCTGGGCGGGCGACTTTATGAGGACGATGCCGGCCATGATAGGCACTTTGAGATGCTTCACCTGGGCCATGAAGCTCTCTAGGAGCTTGGCGTCATAGACCGCCTGGGTCTGGAAGAATTGCGCCCCCGCCTTGACCTTCTTCTCCATCTTCATTATCTGGGGCTCCAGGGGCACCGCCCCCGGCGTCACCACCGCCCCCAGACAGAACTTGGGGGCACCCTTCAGCTCCTTCCCCGCCATATCGAACCCCTCCTGGAGGCGCTTGGCCACCCGGAGGAGGGAGACAGAGTCCAGGTCGAACACGGGCTTGGCCTGCGGGTGGTCCCCCAGAGAGACATAGTCGCCGGTGAGGCAGAGGACGTTCTCGATGCCAAGGACATAGGCGCTGAGGAGGTCGGACTGGAGGGCGATGCGGTTGCGGTCGCGGCAGGTGAGCTGGAAGACTGGCTCCAGCCCCCGCTGCTTCAGCAAGCAACTGGTGGCCAGGGAGCCGTTGCGCATCACCGAGGACTGCTGGTCGGTGACGTTGAAGGCGTCGGCCCGACCCCGGACTAGCTCGGCGTCCTCCAGGCACTGGGCCATATCCACCCCCTTGGGTGGGGCCACCTCCGAGGTAACCACGAACTTCCCTGACTTCAGCACATCTATGAGCTGGGCCATATTAGAACTCCCCCTTATGCCCAAAATTTAAGGGGCTGACGCCCCTCTTTCTAACCTGGTCTTGGCAATAATCAGTTTCCAGCTCCCCTCTCTTTGAGAAGCTCCACTATCTTATTCAGGATACGCTCGGCCAGCTCCGATTTCAACATCAGGGGCAGGGCCTCCTCCTTCCCTCGGCAGTCCATGAGGACAGCCCGATTGGTATCGGTGGCGAAGCCGGAGTCGGAGGCAGCCACATCGTTGGCAACTATGAGATCCAGCCCCTTCTCCCGGAGCTTTTTCCGAGCGTTGGCTACTAAGTTCTCCGTCTCGGCGGCGAAGCCCACCCGCAACACTCCTTTGGGCACCTCTGGGAAGAAGTCCTGGATCTTCTTCAGCTTAAGAGTCAGGGCTTCTCTACCGGGGCTTTTCTTGACCTTTTGCTTCGCCACCTCAGCGGGGCGGAAATCGCTCACAGCGGCTGCCATAATGACGGCGTCGGCCCCTTGGCACGCCGAGAGGATGGCCTCGCGCATTTGGGCCACGGTCTGCACATGCCGCGTCTCCACCCCAAAGGGGTCGGGCAGGGTGGCCGCGGTCACCAGGGCCACCTGAGCGCCCCGATCTCGAGCGGCCTCGGCTAGGGCATATCCCATTTTACCGGAGGAGCGGTTGGTGATTACACGGACGGGGTCGATAGGCTCCTGGGTGCCCCCGGCGCTGACCACCACCTTACGCCCCGCCAGGTCGCCGCCCCTGCCCAGGACTTGCTTCAAGGCATCCATTATCTCCTGGGCGTCCACCAGGCGGCCCAGCCCCATCTCCCCACTGGCCAGGCGGCCATAGCCCGGCCCCACCATGGTGAAGCCTCGCTCCTTGAGCTTGGCCAGGTTCTCCTGAGTGGCCGCCGCCTGGAACATGGCCGCATCCATTGCCGGTGCCACCAGCACCGGGGCCTGAGTGGCCAGGACGGTGACGGTGAGCATGTCATCTGCCAGGCCCTGGGCTAGCTTGGCCAGGATGTTGGCCGTGGCCGGGGCAATGACCACCCCCTGGGCGCGGCGAGCCAGAGCTACGTGCTCCACGGCAAACTCTGAGCTTATATCGAACATATCGGTGATGACGGGGCGTCCGGTGATGGCTCTGAAGGAGAGGAGGGTGACGAACTCCTGGGCGGAGCGGGTCATGATAACGTTCACCTCGGCCCCGGCCTGGGTGAGTTTGGAGGCCAGGTCCACCGCCTTATAGGCGGCGATGCTTCCTGTGACCCCAAGGATTAGCTTCTTATCCTTAAGCATTATCTACCGCTATCCTGGCGAAGCAGGGATATTTAGCTCATGGATGAGCCTGAGCCCCACCAGGGTCAAGTCCGGGTTCACAACATCGAAGGCGGTGGTCTCCTTGGCTATAATCTGGGCCAGGCCGCCTGTGGCCACCACCCTGACCATGCCCCCTATCTCCTGGCGGAAGCGTTGCACTAGCCCCTCCACCATGGCTACATAGCCGAAGATGAGCCCAGATTGCATGCTGGCCACGGTGTTCTTGCCTATGGCCGCCTTCGGCCGGGTCAGCTCGATGCGCGGGAGGCGAGCTGTCCTCTCGAAGAGGGCATCTGTGGCGATGCCCAGGCCAGGAAAGATAGCACCTCCCAGGTAGTCCCCTTCCTTGGAGACAGCATCGAACACCGTGGCAGTGCCGAAGTCTACTACAATGACCGGCCCGCCATAGAGCTTATAGGCCGCCAGAGCATCCACCACCCGGTCCGCCCCCACCTCCCGAGGGTTATCGTAAAGGATACGCACCCCGGTCTTGATGCCCGTTCCCACCACTAGAGGTGAGACCTTGAGATAGCGCTGGCACATCTCCTCGAAGGTGGAGATGAGGGGTGGCACTACGCTGCACAGGATGGCATCGCTAACGATAGATGAGGAGAGCCCTTGGGTTTTCAACAGATCGAAGAGCATCACCGCATACTCGTCAGGCATCTTGTGGACATCGCTATATAGCCGCCAGGAAGCTCTCAATGTCTCCCCATCGAAGATGCCCAGGACGATATTGGTATTTCCTATGTCCGCAGCTAGAAGCATTAGCTCCTCCCACTGCTGGTAAACAGGCTTCAGAGGAATTATAGCTTACAGGAAGCAAAACAGGCAAGCTTACCTTCAGGGTCGTTTAGGAACACCCTGTACTCTAGTAGAAGGTGTCATGCCCTTGGCCGAAGGCCTCCACGGGGTCCGAGTCCGACCGGAGAGAGGCCCCCTGTTGCCAGATGTAAAAAGGCACTCCCAGGGGGTTCAGGTGAGCGTCCACGAACTCCTGCACCTGGGCCGCCACGTCGCGCCTCAAGGCTTCTTGGCTCCGGTAGGCGGGGCGCAAACGGGCATCAGCCAAATGCTCCGCCAGCCTCTCGGCGAAATCCGCCACACCCATATACTTCGGCCTCTCTATCTTCACCTCCTTGGCTCATGCCCCAGGCTTACCTGGCTGGCCCTCGCCAGGGATAGGCGCCGGGCCTGTCCCGCCACCAGCCTCACCTTGCGAGGGGCCGCCATCCAGATAAGAGATGCTGCCAGCACCAGACACACCATGACCGTCGCCAGGGCCACCCTGTAGTCCCCAGCGATATCGTAGATCAGACCTCCCAGGTAGGAACCCATGGCCCCTCCCACACCGAAGCCAGCCGTGACCACGCCGTTGATAGAACCGAAATTCTTGCCCTGGAACAGGTCGGCAGCGGTGGGGGCAAAGGTAGATGTATTGATACCTACCCCCAGTCCGAAAGCCACGGCGAAGAGATAGAGTAGCCAAGGATGGCGAGAGTCGCTGACGAAAAGCAGCATGCTCACCCCAATGACCATAAGGAAAATACCCAGGGTAACAGTTATCTCGCGGCCTATACGGTCCGAAAGGAGTCCGCCCAAATTCCCCACAGTGCTCATGGCCCCGTAAAGGGCGAAGATGAGGGTGGCGAAGACTTTGCCATAGCCAGCATCAACAATCAAAGCTATCTGATGCACCAACAGGACGGTGAGGCCAATGCCCCAAAGGAAGAAGGAGGCAAAAAACAAAGCCCAGAACCGGCGGTTCCTCAGAGCCCTACCCAATGTCCACTCCGTTGTCACCCACTGGACATCCACAATGGTAGAGTCAGCGGGGGCTGGTCCAGCTCGGGAGGGTGCTTCCGGGCGCAGGCCATCGATCTCCTGACCCACATCCCGGGGGTGGCGCTTGTGGAAGATAATGGCCAGAGGGATGATGATACCCGCAACTGCCACCCCCCAGATGATGTAGGCCACCCTCCAGCTCCAGACGGCGATCATGAGTTGGGTGAGGAAGGGAGAAAAGAAGGCCAGGGCTGCCATGGCTTGGAACATGCCCATGGCGGCCCCCCGCTTTCGAACGAACCAGTTGGACAAGACCACACTGTGGGGAACATACCCCGTCAAGCACGCCCCCAGGGCCATGAGCATCCACAACAGATAAAACTGCCACAGGGCGCTGCCCCGGCTGGCGATGAGCGCCCCCAGGCCCAAGATGGCCGCCCCCACGGGCACTATCCTGCGCGTCCCCAGTCGGTCGGCCAAGGTGCCCACAATGGGCGCTGACAAACCATAGACCACCACATTGGCCGAGTAGATGCCCGAGGCTGCAGCACGGCTCCAGCCGAGGTCATCCACCATGACCAGGAAGAAACGGGAGAAGGAATGGCGGATGCTATAGCTGATGGCCATAGCAGTCCCCGAGACTGCCACTATGACCCAGCCATAGAATATAGGTGGGCTTTTGGCCTTACCCAAGGGCGTCACCTCCGCCACGGGCGCTGGAAGCGGAGCCTGAGCAGCCCCTGGATGTCCCGGTACACGGTGCTCCCTATCTTTACCCGGCTGTCGGGGTCCTCCGTCCAGGAGACGGGGATGTCTCTGATGCGGTAGCCTCGCTTCACGGCGATGATGAGGAGCTCAGTATCGAAGAACCATCCGGTATCCCGGGTCAGGGGGAGCAGGTCCTGGGCTGCCTTTCGGGATATGGCCTTGAAGCCGCACTGCGCGTCGGAGAAGGGTGTAAAGAACATGGCCTTTATGAGGAAGTTGTAACTCCGGGATAGGACGTCCCGCTTCAAGGAGCGCCGCAGCCGGGAGCCGGGCAGGAGACGAGAGCCCACCGCCAGGTCATATCCCTCCTCGGCGATGGCTCTGATGAGGGGGGGATAGGCCTCCAGGCCTGTGGACAGGTCTACATCCATGTAGCTGAGGATGTCGGCGTCGCTCTCCAGCCAGGCGCGGCGCAGGGCACGGCCCCTCCCCCTCTCCTCTAGACGGATGCAGGAGACGGTGGGATGCTCCCTGGACAGCGCCTGGGCCAGGGCCAGAGTGCCGTCGGTAGAGCCGTTATCGGCGATGACTATTCGCCACTGCCACGGAAGATGCTCGCCCAGGAAAGCCCGCAGCCGGGCCACGCTGGGAACCAGAGCCTTCTCTTCGTTCAACACCGGAATGACGACGTCTATGGCGGTCACGTTATTCTGTCAGCCCGCACGTTCGAAACATGAAGTGAGCTACTTGAAAGGGGTCTGAGGCGACGACGCTCTGGGCATAAAGTTCCATGGTGCCGATATCCGAGGCCCGGCTGGTGAGGTCCCCTCTGTCCACCAGTCGGGCGACCATGGGGAAGCCTTCCCAGCTCTCCGGGGTGGGGGCCAGTGGGGGGCCGAAGATGGCCAGGTTGAAGGAAACAGCCCGCAGGCTTTGCCGGTAGCAGGTCAAGGCATCGAACACCAACTGCTTGAATCCCCTGCCCATCTCCGGGGTCAGGATGATGACCTCCTTCTCTTTTATGGGGGTGAGGTAGATCAGGAGCTGACATCCATCCCGCTCGAAGGCCAGGCCCAGAGCCTGGTGTACCCGGTAGAGGTCCTGGAAGTAGTCAGAGCCGTGCTCCTTTTTGTAGGCCAGGGCGGCGAGGCGCTGGGCCTCCACCTTGGCGTAGTGCTGGCCCCGGCCCAGCATCACCTGGGAGTGAGTATGGATGAGGGTGGCCCCGGCGCGCCACAGGCAGTTCCACAGGAAGAAGGGATATCGGGCTGAGGAGTCGGCTTTATGGGCCGCCGCCAGCCAGCGCCAGGCCACATCCAGCATGTCATCGAAGTGCTTCCAGGATACCACCAGGGGATTGTGCTCCCCCTCTATAACGATCATGGCGTGCAGGCCGTCATATTTGGCGATGTTGGCGGCACTGAGACAGTATCGCCCGCGCACCCGCCCGAAGGTGTCCTCGGGTGTCTTGGCGAGGGGATTGTCCAGAGGCTCTACGATCCTGATGCTATCGTCGATGATCTGGGCCAGGGCGCCCAGGCGTTCCCTGGCGGAGACGGGCCGGCTGGCTCGCAGCTTGTTGAATAGGGTGCCCTCCAGGGTAACCTTGTTCAGGATTTTGATGATCTTCTGCTCTTTGACCGCTTGCACGGAGCCGAAGTTCTCCCTCACCAACTCCTCCATATCGGGAGTGGGCTGGAGATAGCCCGTAACCGCCTGGAGGTGAAAGAGGCGGTGGAAAAGCTCCTTCTCCTGGGGAGGCAGCGCCCCCACCAGACGAGGCAGGTCGATGATGCTGGCAGTGTCTTTGTCCATAAAGATGCTCAGTGCCAAAAGGCCCGTTCGCCGGTGAGTACCATAGCCATGCCAGCGCTATCGGCGGCGGCGATAGAGGCCTGATCGTTGGCTGAGCCCCCCTGCTGGACGATGGCCGCGATGCCGTATTGGGCCGCCAACTCCACGCTGTCGGGGAAGGGGAAGAAGCTGTCCGAGGCCAGGATGGCTCCCCGTGCCCGTTCTCCCGCCTGCTCTAGGGCCAGGCGTGCCGCCCCCACGCGGCTCACCTGTCCGCTGCCGATGCCCAGGCTGACTCCGCCCGCGCCGTCCCACACCAGGATAGTGTTGGAGCGGATATGTCGCAAAAGCAGCCAGGCCTCCTCCATCCAGCGGAGTTGGTCGGGCGTGGGCGCCGCCTTGGTGACGACGCGCCACCCGGAGGAGCTAACGGGCCGAAGGTTGGCTTCCTGCAAGAGGAGGCCGCCTGGGATGTGTTTGAGGTTTATGCTCCCGATAGGAAGGGGTTCTAGGGGAGGGACGGTGTATAGGATCATCCGGCGACGGGTATCGCGCAGGATGGCGACTGCCTCCTCCGCCGCGCCAGGGGCCACGATAGCGTCTATGTTGGAGGCCTCCTGCCCCTTGAACTTGGCCACCACCTGGGCTGTGGCCACGTCTATGGCCTGATTGAGGCCGATGATGCCGCCGAAGGCGGAAGTGGCATCGGCATGGATGGCCTTCTCTAACGCCTCTGCCAGGCTCCTGCCAAAGGCGAAGCCGCTGGGTGTGGCGTGCTTGATGACGGCCACCGCCGGGCGGTCGCGGAACTCGCGCACCGTCTCCAGGGCCGCCGAGAGGTCGTTAACATTGCAGAGGGAGAGCTCTTGCCCCAGGACCTGACTCCCCACCGCCAGGCTGCTGTAGGCCACCCGAGGCTCTATGTAGAAGGCCCCCCGCTGATGGGGGTTCTCCCCGTAGCGGAGCACCCCGCGACGCTGGTAGGCCAGGGTCAGCTCCTCCGGGAAATAGGGCGCTGTCTTGTCCTGGCGCAGGTACTGGGCGATAACGGTGTCGTAGTAGGCCACGTGCTGGAAGGCCTTCTGGGCCAGGCGCTGCCGCTCCTCCAGGCCTACCAGCCCTTTTTCCAGGGCCTCCAGAATTTGAGGATAGTCAGCGGGGTCGCAGACCACCAGCACATGGGGGAAGTTCTTGGCTGCCGAGCGTAGCATGGTCGGGCCGCCGATGTCAATGTTCTCCAGGGCCTCATCCAGGGTGACGCCCGGCCTGGCCACGGTCTGGGCGAAGGGGTAGAGGTTCACCGCCACCAGGTCTATGCCCTGGAAGCCGTGCCTTTTCATCTGCTCCCGGTGGTCGGGGATGTCGCGGCGGAAGAGGATGCCGCTGTGGACGGCGGGGTGGAGGGTCTTTACCCGGCCATCCAGCATCTCGGGGAAGTCCGTCATCTCTTCGATGCCCCGGACAGCGACGCCGGCCCCCTCCAGGGCCCTTTTTGTGCCGCCGGTGGAGAAGAGCTCCATCCCCTGGTCCACTAGCCCTTTGCCGAAATCGACGATCCCTGTCTTGTCATAGACGCTGAGGATGGCGCGCAAAGTTTATTCCCCCTTCATTCAACAGAATCTCTTGCTTGTAGCGCAGGCTTCAAGCGCTCATACTCTTCCCGATGGCTTCGAGATATTCTTCTATTTCAGAGATAGAGGGTAACCCCGTATCTCGGCATGGGATATGTGGCAAAGAACTTAGCTCACCAGACTCATAGATTTGAGCGCCGGGAGCAGGAAGTCGAGCCCTAGTCGCTCCAGGCCTTCTCTCGGTGGCAAGCCTTCCTCGGTCAGCCTCAGGTTTTTCACGTAATACCTTTTTTTCTCCGCCTCAAACTCCGCTTTATCCCACACCCATGTATTGCCGTATTTGTCAGTAATGGGTTCATCGAAGGCCCGTGGGGGGAAGTTGTCATCTTTAGAGGGATGATACCCTTCCCTGAGGCTGAGACACCTGTTGAAGTAGTAGTTTCTCAGAGCTATATCCTTAACATCGTCCAGGGACAGATTCCATCCACAAGCAGCATTCAGGAATACCCTGGTAGCCTCCTCTATGGAGCCCCATATTTGCTGAAACGGAGGTGTGGTAAAAATGCATGCTGTCGCTGCCTCCGTCAAGGCTGATTCTATGCCGTGGCCCATGCGGGCGCCGTTATGGCTCGTGGCGAAGGGAATGCCCCAGGCAACCTCCTTATTGCGCACATCGTATGTTGGGGCAGCGCACCCATGAACCTCAAATGCATACCACTTAGATTTCTCTCCGAAGACCTGGTAGGCTCGTCGGAATCCTTCGGCGAGAGCAGCGGGCGCCCGGCCTTGTTTATAGGCGATTTTCTTCATGAGCTCACAGGTGGCCGCCACATCGCCCCAACGCAGGTCGATTCCGCCAAGGTCTTCTTTAGTGATGATCCCATGCTCGTAGAGGTCCATGGCCCAGGCTACTATCCCCCCCAGCTCCTCGCCGTCCATCCCCAGCTCGTCCTCTAGTGTCGCTATCTCCAGCATCTCTTCGAAGCCTACCATAATGTTGGCATTGAAGCCCCCCACGTTATCGTGCCTTATCTCGCCTCCGAAGGCTCCCTTAGGCCCATTCTTAAAGTAAGGGACAAAACAAGCGGCGGCGCACCCGGGGCAACCGTCCGTCCAGATATGGTACTTCAAGCAATGGTCGAGGTAGTTGCTTTCCTCAACAATTTCATGATACCCGAAGTGATTGTTCTTGATTCCCTCGGCGGCGTAGCGTAGCAGAGGGGCCGGCGACGCTGTGGCTCCCCACCGACTCCTGGACAGCTTGTGTAACGCTGTTTTTGAGCTGACAGCGTAGGTCCTGAATAGCTCCCAAACCTTCTGATGGTCGGCGTAGGAGGGGCCTTTAGTTCCCCTCACGGCGATAGCCTTGAGATTCTTGGAGCCCATCACCGCGCCGCACCCCCATTTGGAGGCGCTATGGACAAACTCCGTGGTTGCGTTGGCGTATCTCACCAGGTTCTCGCCGGCAGGGCCTATACAGAGCACTCCGAACATCTCGCCGGTCTCCTCGTTCAATCTATCCCGCAGCATGACCTCAGTCTCTTGCTTCCACTTGCCCCACAGGTCCGAGGCATCTCGAATCTCTACCTTGTCATCATAGACGTAAAGATAGACCGGCCTCTTCGCCCTGCCTTTGAACAGAATCCCTGCCCCATATTGGGCTTTCACTATCTCATCGCCGATGTAGCCGGAGACAGTGCTTCTCCCAGCCCAGTTAGTCAGGGGGGATTTGAAGCTCAAAACCATCTTCGTTCCCAGGAGGCCCGTTAACGGCCCTACGCCGACGTGGAGGATGTTATCTGGACCGAGGGCATCTGCCCCCTGAGGCACCAAGTCCCACATCAGTTTGTTGGCTAGCCCCCTGGCTCCCAGGTATTTTTTGACATCTTCGGTGACGTCTAAGACCCGGCTGGTCTCTTTCGTCAAATCTACTTCTAATAGCTTGAAGTTGACTTCAGACATCTGACTGCCTCCACCCCGGATAGCCCATGCTGTCTTTCGGCAGCGGATACAATCTCTTGGCAATCAGCTCGGCCTTTTCATCCGGATGCTTCCGCAAGACGTCTTCTACTGAATAGCCGAAACGTGCCGCCGTGCTTTTGTAGTAGAGGGCATTGGTGGGACACACGTTGACGCACTGGGGATCGCGGTTGCCATTGTTCTCGACATCGCACAGGTCGCAGACGAAGGGCGTCTCAGTGACTGAGGGATAGGTTCGTATGGCTTTGGCTGAACATGCCTCACGACATAGTAAGCAGGACAGCCCGAGGCATCTCTCTTTGTCGATCACCATATGAGACGTACGACCATCGAAGTAGACTGCCGGTGGAGTTACAGGGCAGGCCTTTTCGCACTCCCTTTCTTCATCCGGGCAGTGAACGCACGTCATCTGGACTGCTTTAGGCAGGGGCAAGAGATATTTTCGAACCTGTATCCTGGATAGGTCTTTATTGATTACGCCGAAATGCTGCATGGAGCAGGCCATCTGGCAGATCCCGCAGCCCACGCATTTCATCTCATCGCATTCGATGAAGGCAGGCCCTTGGGGATAGGGATAGTTCTCCTGACCCCAGCCCTTTTCCTTGTCTCTCTCCGCCATTGTGGAAGCCTCCTTCTTAAGTTTTGCCATTCATGGTTCCCTCCCCACCTCCCCCACCACCATAGCACCGGGCAGGGCCTGGAGCAAGGCATCGGCGTCCGCCGGGGCGGCGGCCACCACCATGCCCAGCCCCATGTTGAACACTCGATACATCTCCTCTTTGTCCACCTGGCCCCGCCTCTGGATTATACCGAAGATGGGCGGCACGGGCCAGGAGCCTTCTTTGAACTTGGCCGTCAGTCCTTTGGGTAGGACACGGGGCACGTTCCCCGGCAAGCCGCCACCCGTGATGTGGGCCAGGCCCTTCACTCTCCTCAAGACAGGCCCCACCTCCTTCAGATAGCAGCGATGAGGCTCCAGCAGCTCCTCCCCCAGTGTCCGCCCCAGCTCAGTGTAGCGCTTCTCCAGGGCCTTGGGATTTTCATCCAGGTTGAAGATGCGCCTCACCAGCGAGTAGCCGTTGGTGTGGAGGCCGGAGGAGGGCAGCCCCAGGAGGACATCCCCCACCCTTATCCGGCTCTCATCGATGACCTCATCCCGCTCCACGGCCCCCACGATGAAGCCAGCCACATCGTAGTCGCCAGGCTTATACGTGCCGGGCATCTCCGCCGTCTCCCCGCCTATGAGGGCGCAACCCACTCCCCGACAGGCCTTAGCTATCCCTGAGACGATGGCCTCTACCACCTTGGGGTTCATTTTCCCCAGACCGATGTAGTCCAGGAAGAAGAGGGGGCGAGCGCCGCTGGTGAGGATGTCGTTGACGCAGTGGTGCACCAGGTCTAGGCCGATGCTATGGTGTCTCCCCATAGCCTGGGCGATTTTAACTTTGGTTCCCACGCCATCGGTGGAGGCGGAGAGGACGGGGTCTCGGTAGCCTTTAAGCTGGAAGAGGCCGGAGAAGAGTCCAATGTCAGCCAGGACTTGAGGGCCGAAGGTGGAGCGGACGTGGGCCTTGAGACGCTCCTTGGCCTGCCCTGCAGCGTCCAAATCGACCCCGGCGGAGGAGTATGTCAGCTTTTCCACAGGGGTTTTCTTGTCTTGGAGTCGGCCCCGGCCCGCCATCTAAACTTCCAGGGCCAGCTTGTCCATCCCCTCCACCGCCCCCAGCTCTAGCTGGACTGGGACGGGATATTCGCCGGTGAAGCAGGCCAGACAGAAAGAGTCGCAGGGCAGCCCCACCGCCCGGATGAGGCCCTCCAGGCTTAAATAGCCCAGGGAGTCAGCGCCGATGAAATGACAAATATCAGGGACGGACTTGTAGGCAGCGATGAGCTCCTGCCTGGTGGCCATGTCCACCCCGAAGAAGCAGGGGAAGCGGATGGGAGGGGCGCAGATGCGCAGGTGAATTTCCCTGGCCCCAGCCCGGCGCAGCATGGCCACGATGTGGGGCGTCGTGGTGCCCCGGACGATGCTATCCTCCACCACCACCACTCGCTTGCCGCCCAGGACCTCAGGCAGAGGGTTGAACTTGAGCTTGACCCCCAGATCTCGGAGGCGCTGGTCGGGCTGGATGAAAGTGCGTCCCACGTAGCGGTTCTTCACCACTCCCTCGGCGAAGGGGATGCCCGAGGCATGAGCGTAGCCGATGGCCGCCTCGGTGGCCGAGTCGGGTACACCCATCACCAGGTCGGCGTCCACCGGATACTCCTTGGCCAGCTCCATCCCCATGGCGGTCCGGGCCTGGTAGAGTAGCCGGCTCCCGATGACGCTGTCGGGCCGGGCGAAGTAGATATATTCGAAGATGCACGCCGCCTTCCGATGGGAAGGCTCTCGGAAGCTGGCCACACCATGTTGGTCGATGACCAAGAGCTCCCCCGGCTCCACCTCCCGCAGGAAATGGGCACCGATATGGTCCAGGGCGCAACTCTCCGAGGCCAGCACCCAGCCCCCGTTCAGGCTGCCCAGGCACAGAGGGCGCACCCCCAGGGGGTCCCGCACCCCCATCAGGCAATCCTGAGTGAGGAGGGTCAGGCTATAGGCCCCCTCCAGGCGGCGCATGGCGTAGCAAACTTTCTCCACCCAGCTCCGCCCCGGGGCCAGGGCGATGAGGCGAGCGATGACCTCGGAGTCTGTGGAGGAGGTGAAGGAGCATCCTCGGGCCATGAGGTCCCGGCTCAGAGTGCGACAGTTGACGATGTTGCCGTTATGGGCTAGGGCCAACTCCCCCAGCGAGCTCCGGACCAGCACGGGCTGGGCGTTGGCCGGGGTATTGGAGCCTTTGGTGGAGTAGCGGTTGTGGCCTATGGCGTGGCGGCCTTGGAGCTGACCCAGGGCCTCTTCTGTGAAGACCTGGGATACCAGGCCCAGGCCCGTGTGGAGGCGAATATCCTGGCCATTGCTAGTGGCGATGCCGGCGCTCTCTTGCCCGCGGTGCTGAAGGGCGAAGAGGCCAAAAAAGGTTACACGAGCCACATCCTCGCCGGGTGCATAAACTCCGAACACCCCGCAAGCTTCGCGGCCCCCCTCGGCCTCGTGAAAGCTAGAAGACCTCCCCTGCGCCAGAGGCACCCCCTAAGCTTTGTTCTTCCGAGCACTATCATTATACCCTTTGTGCGGAGGAAAGGTCAACAGAAGATGCTCGCCGAGGTGTTCAGAGACCCGGTGCCCCGGCTGACAGAATCATTGACACCTCCACTACCTTTAGCTATAATCCCTGGTGCAAGTGATGTAGCTCAGCGATAGGGCGACTGCTTCTCAATCAGGGAAGCGAGAAGTCGAGCCACTTCGCTAACCCCATGAAGCAAAGTCAAATCACTACGGCGGTGGTTTTGTCGCAGGCTAACAGCAGTCCGAAGCTGGCTTTCGGCCAATCTAGCCTTAGAGCCAAAGGGTAAGAGTGACACCTCAGCTGACGACCTTCCATTTCATCTTCCTTCCACTCTTCGGGTTTGCGGTAGGGGTCTTGGGGACTCTTATAGGGGCGGGTGGTGGGTTCCTGCTGGTGCCTGTGCTGCTCGTCCTTTACCCCCACTCATCCCCAGCTACCATTACCGCCATCTCTCTGGCCGTAATCCTGCTGAACGCCAGTTCGGGTACCTTTGGCTATGCTCGTGAGCGGCGCATCGACTATCGGACTGGCCTTATATTGACAGCTACGGCTGTGCCCGCGGCCGTAGCTGGAGCTTTGATGACGCGTCTGGTCAGCCGGCAACTCTTCGAGCTTATATTCGGGTTGGCCATGGTTCTAGGGGCTGTCTACGTCTTGTGGAAGAGCACCGGGGAGGGGCAGAGAGTCAACCTCACCCATCAAGTCCCCAACAGGCTGCTTCGGGACCGCCAAGGGACAACTTATTCCTTTCATGTTAGCCAGCTTCTGGCGGCAGTGATCAGCCCGGCGGCGGGGTTCGTGTCCAGTTTTCTGGGGATTGGAGGGGGCATAATCCATGTGCCCGCTCTGGCTTTGCTCCTGCGTGTGCCTGCCCGCGTGGCCACCGCCACTTCCCACTTTGTTCTGGTCTTTACATCGCTGACAGCCGTGCTGGTGCACATTTTCACAGGCCAGTTTCACGAGGGCTGGCGGCGGGCAGGATTGCTTGGGCTAGGGGCGCTCCTGGGAGCACAGATAGGCGTCTATCTGGCGAACCGAGTCAATCCCAGGTTAATCATGCTGATACTCTCCCTCGGGCTAGCAGCCGCTGGGATACGACAAGTGCTGGCCAGCATCGCCTGATTCAATAGTTACCTTCGGTTGCCTATGCTAGCTTGCCCTCATAGAGTATCAGGCGTTGTGTCACCTTTTGGGCGGCCTCAGTGCGGGTTGGGCTTAGACTCAAACGCAGGGCTAGAGCCTCGTCTCCGATGACATCTCGGACCCAGTTGGCGAAGTCGGACTTATCCTGGTTGGAATGATAGCGGAAGACATCGTCGGACATGGCCTCCAGCCCTGTGCCCAGCTCCTTGAGGTTCTGAAACACCTTGCCATCGCAGCACCAGAACTTCTTCTCCGGCGATACGTTGGCCAGACGTTTCAAGGCGAGGTCCCTGGTGATCCTGGTTGCTTTGGGCATCTTCGCCTCCTTAGAGCCTTGAGTCGGTTTCTTCTCGCTCAAGGCTTCCTTAATTTTAACACTTTTTTAACTCTTTCGCCCCTGTGTTAGAATTTTATTGAATCCTCTAATGTAATAAGGTCTATGTCAGGAGGGAATTTGTGGCCGGTCCTTTGGAAGGCATCAGGATTCTGGACCTGAGCTGGGTGCTCTCGGGTCCCTACTGCTCTATGGCACTGGGGGACATGGGGGCCGAGGTCATCAAAGTGGAGAGGCCGATATCTGGAGATATGGCCCGGGGCAGCGGCCCCTTCATCAACGGGGAAAGCTCCTATTTTATAAGCCTGAACCGGGGGAAGAAAAGTCTGACCCTTAACCTGGCCCATCCCCGGGGCAAGGAGGTCTTCCTAAGGCTGGTGGAGCGAGCCGACGTGGTGCTGGAGAATTTTGTCCCAGGCACCATGAAGTCCCTGGGCCTGGACTACGAGGTGCTCCGAGCCTGCAACCCACGCCTGGTCTACGCCGCCATCTCCGGCTTCGGCCAGACGGGGCCTTATGCTCAGAGGCCGGCCATGGACGTCATTGTCCAGGGGATGGGAGGCATCATGAGCGTTACCGGGGAACCGGGGGGTCCTCCGATACGTCCTGGGGCCTCCCTGGGGGACATTGTGGCCGGGCTCTTCGCTGCCATGGCCATCCTGGCTGCCCTCCAGGAACGGGAGAGGAGTGGCTTGGGCCAGATGGTCGACATCTCCATGCTGGATTGTCAGGTGGCCCTCCAGGAGAACGCCTTCGCTCGCTACTTCGCCACGGGTGAGGTGCCACAGCCCCTGGGCACCCGCCACCCCGTCTTCACTCCCTTCCAGGCCTTCCAGACCAAAGACGGCTACATAGTGGTGGCCATGGTGGGGGGGATGAGCAACCGGTGGCCTCTCTTCTGCTCCGCCATCGATCGGGTGGACTTGATTGATGACCCCCGCTTCGAGACGGGGTGGAATCGCACCCAGCGCTATGGGGAGCTGGAGCCTATCCTCTCTGAGGCTATGCGACGTAAGACTACCCAGGAGTGGCTGAAGGAGCTATCGAACCTGGACATCCCCTGCGGGCCGGTGAACACTATTGATAAGGTGGCCGCCGACCTCCAGATAGCTCACCGACGGATGATTGTAGAGGTGCCTCACCCCAGGGCCGGGCCGGTGAAGGTAGTGAACACGCCCGTCAGGATGTCCCGGACGCCGCCCAAAGTGGAGCGGGCCTGCCCCGACCTGGGGGAGCACAGCCGGGAGGTGCTGAGAGACCTGCTGGGGATGGGGGAGGAAGAGATAGAGGAGCTGGGCAGGGAGGGCGCCATTTAGAGGAAGGATGCCCACGCTTCCAGGGAGTTCGCTGAAACGTTAGCCTGGCTCACTATACCCGCAATCGACGAAATGGCTTCTTGTAACTCGCAAGCGGTAGGTCACTGATCGTTCGTCCATTGAGAGCCGTGTTGACAACTTTTAAGGACAGACCTAAATTTAGACTGCAATGACGGCAAGACAGAAGCTGAGTAAACCGTTTGTCTTCACCACCACATTCGCTACATATACTGCGACCCACATCATTGGTGAAGGCGGATCCGGGCGTATATTTGAGGCTAATGATGATGCAGGAGGCATGTGCGCAATCAAGTGGCTTGATCCAGCGAAAGCCACAAAGGAAAAGGTTAAACGCTTCAAGAATGAACTCCAGTTCTGCATCAGGAATAAGCACCACAACATTCTCACCATTGTAGACCACGGCGTTTTCATCGAAGGGGAAAGCAATTCACCATTCTATATTATGCCCCTTTACGACAGATCTCTTAGGGACTTACTCAAAGATGGCATCTCTCCCGATAAGGTTCTCAACTACTTTGCGCAGATTTTAGATGGAGTTGAAGCTGCACATATTCAGGGCGTCGTGCACCGCGATCTAAAACCTGAGAACATTCTCTATGCTGCTGATAATGACCGCTTGGTCATAGCCGACTTTGGCATCGCACGTTTCGAAGAAGATGAACTATATACAGCGGTGGAGACTAAAGACTCAACCCGGCTAGCCAATTTCCAGTACGCTGCTCCAGAGCAACGCAGTCGTGGCATTGAACCAGATCAACGAGCTGATATCTATGCTCTGGGGCTCATATTGAATGAGATGTTCACCGGAGAGGTACCTTCTGGCACTGGCTACAAGACTATAGCTAAAGTAACCTCTGATTATGAGTATTTGGACAGCGTGGTTGAAGAAATGATGCGCCACTCGCCGGAAGACCGCATAGACTCAATAGAAAGGATAAAGAATGAACTAATCGGACGGAAAAACAAATTCATAACGAGGCAAAGGATCAGCGAATTGAAGGGCACAGTTATTCCAGTCACTGAACTAGATGACCCACTCATCGCCGATCCTCCTCGGCTGGTCAATGCCGACTGGGACCATGGCATACTGACACTCTTCTTTCAACGGCCTGTAAATGAAAAATGGGTGTGGGCTTTACAGAATATGGGGAGTTATACTTCGCTGGCAGGTAAAGGGCCCACAGTTTTCAAGATCAGTGGAGACAAGGCTGTAATCGATGCCCGTGAAAACCAGGTTCAGCAGATCATAGAGTACTTCATGACTTGGCTACCTCAAGCAAATAGAGTCTATGAACAGCGCATACGTGAGGAGAAAGAACAAGCCGAGGAGAAGCAGCGAAAAGAACTTGAGCGCCAAATCGCAGAGCAAGAGGCACGCCAACGAGTTCTCAAGAACATCAAGTTGAATAAATGATACTTGAGCTTTTCGAATTCAGCCAGAAGAGATAACGAACGATTGTAGAAAGATTCGCTAACAACTCCTTCAGGGATTCCACTTTCTGACGAAGTGTAACCCAACAAAACGCCCTATCGTTAAAGGCTCCCCGGGCAAGATTCGAATCGGTCGGCTTAACGGTTCGCCTGCTGCTTCCCCCATACATCGGCTACGATATTATCCAGCCCCAGGGCTTTCAGGGTCTCGGGCAGGGGCTTGCCCGTCGCCTCGTCCCAGCCCATGAGGCGATAGTAGAGGCGCAGCATTCCCTCCCAGTGGGGAGCGACGTTCCTGCCCTGGGACGGGCCATCGCTGGGGATGGAGCTATAGCGAGGGGAGGGGGCATCCATCTCCTTGGTGATGCCGCAGCGGAGATTGTAAACCCTCATCATGTTCACCGTCCGCCTCCCCATGTCCATGGCATCCTGAAGAGTGAAGTCCCAGCCCGTGGCGGCGTTCAGGGCCTTGGCCAGGCGGTCCACATCGGTCCTGACAGTGAAGCGACATACCCCTAGCGAATCCTCAAACTGCATGGAACCCTTGCTCTTGGCCACAAAGGTGGCTATGCCATCGGAGTCGAACTGGCCTACTTGGGCAGGGAGGCCCAAATCCTCGGGCCGCAGCAAAATGGAGGTCGTCTCGATAGTGCTGGTGTTGGAGACGCAAGTATCGAACATCTCGAACCATCGAGTTCGGTGGTCGTGGCCCCTGGGTGCATTGCCCTTCCTGGTGAAGACAGCCATATTCCGGGCCTCCCCTCCCAGGCGCTGGGAGGCGCGCATAGTCCCTTCGGCCAGGATTTCGCCCAGGCCACGGCGATGGGCTATCTGTCGGAGCAAAGTGCGCGCGGCCTCGGCGTTGCCCCAAGTGAGCTCCAGTCCCCCCGTGTCCTTGCCGGTGATGATGCCCTTCTGGAAGCACTCCATGGCGAAGCCCACCACCCACCCCGCCTCGTTGGTCTCCATGCCCAGCCGATCGACATCGTTGGCTAGGACGAAGGCAGCGTCCACATTGGTGTTGCCGATGACGGGCCCCCAGTTGGCCCACTGCTCATACTCTGGTTCCTCGCCCACAAAGCCGGCATAGGGGCCATCAGGGATCTTCATGATGTGGCAGTGGTGCATCTGGCAGGCCCAACACGGGTTAGGCTTGATCTGGTAGCGCTTCCGATAGTTCTCCCCCATGAAGGGGGCCGTCTCCGGGTAGATGTTGGTGGTGTAGTTCTTTACAGGAAGCGTCCCCGCCTTCTCTCCGTTGACAAAGCCCATGCTGGTGCCCCATTGATAGATATTCAGTCCGGGAGTATTCTTGGTATTCTCGAAGAGCTCATCGCCTACCGCTTTGAGGGCGGCTCTATCCTTGACCTGGAAGCCACCCCGACCCCGAGCGACAGCGATGGCCTTCAGATTCTTGGCGCCCATGACCGCTCCAGGGCCGTTGTGGCCAGCTACGTGCCCTTTATCGCCGGCGATGGCGGCGAAACGAACCAGGTTCTCCCCCGCCGGCCCGATGCCGATGACACTGCTTCCCTTCTCTGTCAGGCCCAACTCTTTCTTGATGGCCTCCTCGGTCTCCCAGGTATCCTTCCCTCGGAGGTGCTCAGCATCCCGAAGCTCTGCGGTGCCATCGTGGATATAGAGGTAGGCCAGCGATTTGGCTTTCCCCTGGATGACAATGCCATCGAACCCGGCGGTGCGCAGGTAAGCGCCAAAGAAGCCGTTGGCCTGGGTGGAGGTGGCCCCGTTGGTCTGAGCGCCCTTGGTGACCACGGAGTAGGTGCCAGAGCCCTTGATAGTGGTGCCGCCCAGAGGGCCCGAGGCCAGGACGAGCCGATTTCGAGGGTCGGCCCAGTTTAGCTCCGGAGGTACCTCTTCGTAAAGGACCTTGACCCCCAGCCCCGTCCCCCCGATGCATTTCTTTAAGGTATCTTCATTCAGTTCCTCCGCTGCAGCAGTGCCCTGGCTCAGGTCTACCCTGAGCAACTTTCCAGCGTAGCCATATATGCGCGATGCCATGAAGACCTCCTTACTATATTATCCACCAGCGTAGGCCGGGATCAGCACAACGGTGTCACCATCTCTCAGGGGTGAGCCTTGCTCTCCGGGCAGAGATACCAGCCTATCGTTCAGCACAACGTTGACCAGGTCAGCGAGCTGCCCATCTTCCTGGAACATGGCTCGCTGGAAGTCCGGGTATTTCTGAGACAGGAGTTGCAGGAAATCACCCACTGAAGTCTCCACCTCCACTGGCTCCTCCATATGAAGTCGGCCTGAGGCCCTCTCACCGAAGGCCGACCCCAGCCAGCCCACCACCTCCAGGCGAACCTGAGCCAACGTCCTCTCCTATCCTACCAGTTTAGTGGCCATCTCCGATCAGACCGACCTATCGCAATTTTTCACGAGTAAATATAAGGTTTTTCAATGGGAAAATCAAGCTGGGGAGACAACAGGTCAATTAGGATAAGCGTTCTCATCCAGCACGCATGAGATAGTTTGGCAGTTGAGCTGGGAGCAGCCTTGACACTGTGGGGCCATCGGAGCCGAAGAGGCCAGCTACTTCTCAAGCTGCGTTGTCTTGTTGTCTGCCCCCATGACATAGAGGTGGGAGAACGCGGAGTCTTTGGTGGCCCCGTGCCAGTGCTTCTCGCCAGCAGGGATATGGATGATGTCTCCCACTCCTACCACCACTTCCTCTTTATCTGAAGCCACAATCCCCTTCCCCGAGGTTACTATGAGCACCTGATCAGTAGTGTGCGAGTGGAACTTGTTCCTGGCACCTTTGCTGAAGTTTACGATGTTCAGGTTGGCTTGCCCGCTAATCTGAGGGGTCACCACAGATTGACGAGTCACTTCGCCCCCCGTAAAAAGGGGGTCAGTGGCTGGCACCTTGGGTATTTGGCTCGTCTTGATCACTTTCATGGCTACCTCCTTAACTTAATGGGAATCGCCTAGCTTGTGAACTGAGAGATGGCTTGCTCCAGCGCCTCGGGCTCGTCAGTGCCGATGCGATAGGTCTTTCCGTTCCTCATCGTGAGCTCCACAGCATCCAGGCCAGAGACATTGAAGAGCCAGCCATGGGGCGTCAGGTGAATCCCCCAGCTATACCACCAGCGGTTCCTCACCGCCTGGCAGGACTCGACATCCCGCAAGAGGAACCTCTTCTTGACCAAGCCCACCGGCCCGAAGCGGACCTCCAGGGCTTCCTCCCGGATAGCTACGGTTAAAGTAGTGAACAGCAGCAAGGATACAGCCAGCACCATCCCACTTCCAACTATGGCGGCAAAGGCTCCCCAATCGAACTCGGCTAGCAATGTCCCTGAGCCCACGATGACGATGGCCAGCAGGCCCAGGCCCACAGCGACCAGGACAAGGTGGCCGCTTTGAATATGCCGGTAATGTTCCATCATGTTTCCTGCCCGGTGCTCTCCCGACTTCTCTCCCCTCAACAGAATTCTAACAGCTTGTTAAAGCACCTTCAAGCCGTCGGTATCGTTTCCCGATACCCTTGACCTCTCTCCGCCTTTGGCCTATACTGGGGACAATTCCAAAAGGGGAGGTCAGAGCCTGTCTTGAGCCTGTCGAAAGAGCCGACTCCATGAACTGGATGAGCTATACTCAGGTTTCCACTTACCTGGAATGTCCTCTGGAATACCGTCTCCGATACATAGACCATCTACCTGCCAAACCCAAAGGCTATTTCAGCTTCGGTTCTACGCTTCATCGCTGCCTGGCCTTTTACTTTCAGAAGAGGCGTCCGCCCTCTCTGACTCGGCTTCTCCGCTACTATGAAGATGCCTGGTCATCTCAGGGCTATCGTTCCTCGGCGGAAGAAGCTAAGGATAAGGCCTTAGGGGCTGAAATCCTGACTCAGTTCTGTCAGAGCCACAAATCTGAATACTACCCCTCTCTGGCTACAGAGCATCCCTTTTGGGTGGACCTGGGAGCGATAGGTCTGAGAGGTTATATCGACAGGGTGGATATTTCAGAGGCAGGGGGGATTTGCATCACAGACTATAAATCGGGCAAGGACTTCCCCTCTCCCCGGGACCTGGAGGCCGATCTTCAGCTAACGCTGTATCAGCTGGCGGCTCAGAGTTTGTGGCTGCTGCCACTGGAGAAGCTCGTCATTTATCACCTGCGATACAACATGCCCATAGAGTGCCAGCCTCGGAGCCAGGAACGCCTGGACGAGGCGCGGGGACTGTTGATGAGAGTTCGAGAGGCCATCCTCCAGAGGCGATTCCCAGCCCGCCACCACCGCTTCTGCCCCTGCGATTACCCTGAGCGCTGTCCCCACTTCAGCTGAGCCTCGGATGATGTCCTCGAGCAATCTTCCAAAGGTGATTGGCGGGCCTGCCTGGGGGGCATCATAGGCGGAGTTTGGGAGTATTTAGTTTCCCTGTTCATTGAAGCCGGAAAACCTGGCCGTCCCTGATTGCCAGGAAAAGGTAAAGAAGCTAAAGAAGGAGGAGGGATATGCCCATCACATTGCGTGAGGCAGAGAGAGTCCTCAAGGCGGCTGAGTCTAGCGCCATCTCTCAAGACCTTAAAGTCAGCATCGCCGTAGTGGACACCCGTGGAGATTTGGTGATTACCTGCCGGATGGACGGAGCGCGCTACTTCACACCGGACATAGCTCGGGGCAAGGCCATGGCCTCTGCCATGTTCAATGCCCCCAGTGGCACGCTGGCCGAGCGTGCCAATTCCCCTGTTATGCAAACTCTGAACCAGATGAACCTGGGCCGCCTGGTCTTTGGGCAAGGGGCTTTGCCTATTGTGCGGGGCAGCGAAGTTCTGGGAGCGGTGGGGGTCAGTGGGGCCACCTCCCAGCAGGACGAGGATATAGCCAAAGCAGCCCTCGCCGCTTTGTAAGAGGTTTTCCTCTTCTTCCTCTTGTGCTATGAGGGGGCTGGCGATGCCCCTGTATTAGCTCGGCCTCAGTGCATATAGGTCCCACCGCTGATGCAGAGGGTCTCGCCGGTTATATGTTCAGCCTCATCGGAGGCCAGGAACAATATGGCGTTGGCCACATCTTGGGGCTGGCCCAGCCGGCCCGTGATGGCTTCCTTATGCCACTGCTGGATGGTCTCTGGAGGGTAGATCCGGGTCAGGAAGTCGTTCCAGGTTATTCCTGGAGCTACGGCGTTGACGGTGATGCCTTGTCGAGCTGTCTCCCGGGCCAGGCTTTTGGTAAAAGCTATGATGGCAGCCTTGGCTGCGCAGTAATGGGCTTGGTCAGCCTCCCCTATCCAGGCATAGATGGAAGAGAGATTGATAATGCGACCGAACTTCTGGGCTGTCATGGTGGGTAGGACGGCCCGACAACAGTGAAAGGTCCCCCGGAGGCAGACGTTCATCACCGAGTCCCAAATCTCGTCGGTCATATCGGCTACAGGGGAGAGGCGGTTTGTCCCAGCATTGTTCACCAGGATATCTATCCTGCCGAGCTGCTCTACGGTCTGTTTGACCAGGTCCTCCACCTGCTTGGCATCAGCTACGTTGCATACGATGCCCAGGGTGCGCTGTCCTGTGGTGGCTTGAATATCCTGAGCTATCTGGGCCGTCCGTCCGGGATGGACATCGCTCACCACCACAGAAGCCCCTTCCCTGGCGAAGGTGCGGGCTACAGCCTGGCCGATGCCTGCCCCCGCCGCTGCAGTAACAATAGCCACCTTGCCTTTCAGTCGCATATATGCCCTCCTCAATCCCTACACTATTGGACATGGGCCTGGCTTTGTCAATCAGAATTAGTGGAAGCCTCAGCGATAGCTTTGCGCCTGCAGGGTGAAAAGGTGGGCATAGGTTCCGCCTTTGGCCAGCAGCTCGGCGTGGCTTCCCACCTCGGTGACGCGGCCAGCCTCCAGCACCACGATGCGGCCGGCCATGCGCACCGTGGAGAAACGGTGGGAGATGAGCACCGCCGTCTTGCCCTGCGTCAGCTCGCCGAAACGCCGGAATATCTCGTATTCCGCCTCAGCATCGAGGCTGGCCGTAGGCTCATCCAGTACCAGCACCTCGGCGTCCCGCATGAAGGCCCGGGCCAGGGCTACCTTCTGCCACTCGCCCCGGGATAGCTCCTGCCCCGTATCAAAGCGTCGTCCCAGCACCGTCTCGTAGCCCTCGGCCAGCCTTTCGATGACAGGGTGCGCCCCGCCCTTCCGGGAAGCCTCCACCACCCGCGGCCTGTCCTCCACCGCCTCTATCTTTCCGAATCCTACGTTCTCCCTGGCCGCCAGATGGTATTGGACGAAGTCCTGGAAGATGACTCCGATGCACCGGCGCAGGCTGTCCACATCGTATTCTTTCAGGTCCACCCCATCCAGCAGTATCTGCCCTTCCGTAGGGTCGTAGAGACGAGTGAGCAGCTTGACCAGAGTGGTCTTGCCAGCGCCGTTGAGCCCCACCAGGGCTACCTTTTCCCCGGTCAGGATGCTCAGATTGATCTCCCGCAAACTCCAAGCCTCGTTTCCGGGATAGCGAAAGGATACATTCCGGAACTCAAAACCCTGGCGGATGGGAGAGGGCGCTGGTCGCCCCGGGGCCGGCGCCGACATCTCCGGTGTCAGAGCCAGATAGCCGAAGAGGTTGTTCAGGAAGAGGTTATTCTCATAGAAGCGACCCAGTCCTTCGAATAAAGAGCGGAAGGAGGACTGCGTCTGACGGAAGACGACGATGTACATGGTCATGTCGCCCAGGGTAATGGCCGCGGCCAGCGTCCGCCACAAAATCCAGGCATAGCTACCGTAATAGCTGAGGGTGGAGAAAAGGCCCAAGGCCAAGCTGACCACCGTCCGGCGCACGGCGATGGCCCGGTCCTCAATGTAGTATCTCCAAAAGAGGTTGTGATACCGGTCCAACAGGGGTTCCCCCAGGCTAAATAACTTCATCTCCTTAGCGCTCTCGTGTGTGGTCAGCAGTTCCTCCAGGTAGTTCATGCGGCGGGCCTCTGGCGCCCACCAGGAGACCACCTTGAAAGAGAGGCGAGAATACCTGGACTGGGCGATGAAGGTGGGCACGGCGGCACCGAAGAGGATGAGGGCCAGCCAGGGGCTGAAACGCATCACCAGAGCAGCCATGGAAAGGAGGGTGATAACGTTCTGCACCAGGAGGAAGCCTTCGTTGACGATGCGCACGGCATTCCAGTCGGCCTCCCGGCGGGCATTCTGCAACTTATCGTAGAAGTGGGCGTCCTCGAAGAAACGCAGATCGAGGGTAAGCGCCTTGCGAATGATGAGGGTATTGACATGGTTGACAAGCTGCGCGTGCAGCAGGTGCTCGGCCAGAGAGCGGAGCTGCCCTGCGACGGCCCCCACGAAGATCAGGCCGAACTCTATCCCCAGGTAGGGCATGACGTGGGCGAACCCCTGGCCCGGGGATAGCCCCTGGCGGATAGAAGAAACGACGCTATCGACGATGAGTTTGGCTACCCAGGCCTGGGCGGCGGGCAGAAACGCCGATAGCACCGTCACAGTGGCCATAGCCAGTGCCTCCAGCCGGCCGCATTCCCACACCAGCCGGAAGGCTCGAGGGGTGTTTCCGAAGGTCTGCCACACCTCTCGGGCCTGCCCTCGCCAGCTAGACCCCTCTTTGCCCATCGTTCGGCGGCCCCGGAGCCGCCGATACAGGTTGAACATGGGTTCGTGCCCTTTCTTCCACTACGATTTTACATTGCTCAGCGGCGCGCTGCATTCCTTGACAGGGTTCGTGCCTCACCCTATCATGAAATCAGCGACCTTTGGGGCAGCGTAGCTCAGTGGTAGAGCAGGGGACTCATAAGCCCTTGGTCGGGGGTTCAAATCCCTCCGCTGTCACTTTTTGTTTCCGTTTCGGAATCAATGCAGTCTTTCAACCAGCGACAGCCTGTCCTCTCAGTCTTTGGTCTCATAGGCCACCACACGCAGGACGCCGATGGTGGCCCCGGTGCTGTCAGTGGTGGCGACATCGGAGACGGAGACGAGCCGGGTCGCATTGTTCTGAGCGAGAAACTGGGAAACTTCTTCGTCCAGGCGCGCCAGTTCTCGGGCGGTCTGGAGGACCTTGAGGGGTGTGCTGAAGGTCTTTATTCTGAGCATTGCTTTGTCCCCCCTATTTTAGTGGTCGGCAAAGGTTTCACCCATCCCAACGAGTTCATCTCAGTATACCCGAAAGGTCGGGACAGGGGAAGCTAGGCTTTCTCCCTCTGCTTGGGCGGGCAGGGGACATCGGCGTAGGAGCAGAAGACGCAGCAGTCGCCGGGCTTGGGTCGGAGCACAGTCTTGCAGCTAACACATTGATAGAAGAACTGGCAGGCGTCCGTGGGCATGTCCGCTTCCTGGACGGCTCCGCACTGGGGGCAGGTAAGCCTGGCCCTGGTTACGATTTCCATTATTCACCATCCATCATGGGCATCTAGTTAGCACTTCGCATACTTGCAGGCTTTGATGCCAAAGATGTGTGCTTTTTGCGATCAGGGAAAACTAGTGAAATGACGTATCTTGGATCCCGACCAAAAGCCTTCGACTCTATATAGAAAGGGCGCGCGACGCTACCAAGGGGAAAGCTTTCAAAACCACCTACCATCAAGTTGGTTTCGAGGGCACGGGACACGCTGGAATTGGGCTTTGGAGCAATAAGTTTAGGTATGCCGTAAGGAGAACTTGGTAGCTCAAGCTCATCTGCATTATCAACTGCCAATATGAGACAAGGTTTCTCTTTGCGCCATCCCCGCCGTTGGGCCTTCCGCCAATAGAGGGCGATGCAAGGTTCTGGACACATTTCGGCAATCCGTATAGCGGTAGCAAGAACGGAGGTGTAGAAGATCTTTGCCAATGAAGAAATAGAAGTCACCGATGCACCAAGACTGAGCAAGGCGTTTCTAAAAGGTAATTCAGGCATAAGAAGTTCTGCCGCTATCCGGTTGCAAAGCTTTTCAGCAAAATGTGCTTCCCCTGACGCGTTTACGGAACGAAATTTGGGTACTGCAATTTGGGATTCATTTATGATCCTATTAAGAATCAGATGGCCAATCTCGTGTGCGCAGGAAAAGTTTTGCCTTACCGGATGGTGCTTCTCGTTTACTTTAATTCTATACCCGTCTTTCATCGGCAAGAGCAAAGCATCGAGTTCGCCAAGGTCTTCTCGGATACTTTCTATGCCAAGTAGAGCCGCGTACTCATTTGCCAGAAAAGGGGGCTTGACTGACTGCCGAGTTTCTACTAGGCGTTCAAAGGCGTTCTGCGTTTGTTTCCTCGCAACATTGAGCAAGGTACCATTCACTAATAATTCCTCCCCAGTTCCTCTGGCTGTGGAGTTAACTCATAAATGCCCAGGAGTTCATCGTCTGACAGATGGCTGAGGTCGCCAAAGTCTCGTCCCCTCCTGTAATACCGCCCACCAGCTGCCACTGCCTTGAACAGATCCTCTTTTTGGTGTCGACTAAGGGGGTTTTGTAACTGCCCGCTAATCAGCCCCGACACGAAAGATCCCGGCAGCCTAGCCATTTCTGCCAACTGTCCACCAGTCTTCCCCATTACCTCAAGATGTCGTCTGGTGGCCTTTGCCCATCTCTCGGTGTCACTTTTCATATGTTACAACCATCTCAGCACTTGGTATAGCCGCAGGAGCGGCAGACGTAGCAGCCCTCCTGGTAGACCAGCAAACTGGAGCACTCGGGGCACTGGCCCGCCAGATTGATGAAGCGCCCCGATATGTCTGAGGAGGCGTCTTGGGGGGACGAGAGAGCCACGGTCGGTTCGGCAAGCTCACGATGTAGCTCGGACACTTTGTTGCCCTGACCTCCGTTCCCCTCCAGGTAACGTCCCAGGACGCTCCCCAGGGCATCGGGGCAGGAGAGGACGGCCTGGCCCTGGTCCCAGGCGATGGAGGGGCAGCGGATGGCCCGAAGCTGGCCCACGATGGAATCGGGGTCTATGCCGGAGCGCAGGGCCAGGGAGATGAGGCGGCTGGTAGCCTCCCCCTGGGCGGCGGCGCAGCCGCCCGCCTTCCCCAGGTGGGAGAAGACCTCGCACAGACGTCCCTCCTCGTCGGAGTTCACGGTGACGTAGAGATTGCCGCAGCCGGTAACTACTTTGTGGGTCTGGCCCCGGGTGACGATGGGGCGCTGGCGAGGCTGGATGCGGGTTGGAGCCGGCGCTGTCGCCTTCTCTTTCTTCTCGCCCTGACCCTGGGGCACGCTCAGCACCTGGCGGTCTCGGCTGCGGTCCCGGTAGATGGTGATGCCCTTGCACCCCTCGCGGTAGGCCAGCATGTAGGCCTTCTCCACATCCTCCACAGTGGCGTCGTGGGGGAAGTTGATAGTCTTGGACACGGCGTTATCGGTGTGGCGCTGGAAGGCGGCCTGCATCCGGACGTGCCACTCCGGCGAGATGTCGTGGGCGGTAACGAAGAGCCGCTTCACATCCTCGGGGATGCCCTCTATCTCCCGGGCGCAGCCCTTCTCCGACAGCTCCTTCATCAGCCCCTCGGAGTGGAAGCCCCGGGCCTGCGCTACCTCCTGGAACAGGGGATGGACCTCGATGAGCTGGTCGTTGTCCAGGATGTTGCGGACGTAGCTCAGGGCGAAGAGAGGCTCGATGCCTGAGGAGCACCCGGCGATGATGCTTAGGGTGCCCGTGGGGGCGATGGTGGTGCGGGTAGCGTTGCGCAGGAGCTCGCCGCCATCGTAGATGCTCCCCCGAAAGGCGGGGAAGGAGCCCCGCTCCTCGGCCAGGGCCGCCGAGGCCTTCCTGGCCCTTTCGTTGATGAAGCGCATGATATCCTCGCTCGTCTCCAGGGCCTGCTGGGAGTCGTAGGGGATGTCCAGCAGGATGAGCATGTCGGCGAAGCCCATGACCCCCAGGCCGATCTTTCGGTTGGCCTTGGTCATCCGGTCTATCTGGGCGATGGGGAAGCGGCTCATATCTATGACGTTGTCTAGGAAGCGCACTGCCACGTCCACCGTCTCCTCCAGCTTCTTCCAGTCCATCTCCCAGTGGCCCCTCTTTAGTCGAAGCATCTTGGCCAGGTTGATGGAGCCCAGGTTGCAGGACTCGTAGGGTAGGAGGGGCTGCTCCCCG
>JACQUD010000026.1 GCA_016210485.1 Chloroflexota bacterium
GTCTTCGCACTGCTTCAAGCGGTGCAAGACCCCTGGCTGGGACAAGCGGTCCTCCACCTGCTCCAGGTTGGAGTCTTCCCGCAGAACCCTAACCACCGTATTAGATAAAAGGCTGCTATTCAAAGAGATGCTCACAATGGCCGGTGCCACCTGGGCGGGTTCCATGTTCAGGGCGGTGGAGAGATACGTCACCAGCTCCGGGTCCATTTCCCCATCGATAAGGGAATGGAAGTCAGCATGGGAAGCGATTTGTGAAAGAGTGGAAGACCCTGATATCCCCGCCTTTTCAGCCAGCATCTGCACAGTTTTTCTTTGGCCCGCCAGCCTCTTAAGAATCGTTTCTGCAATCTGAGAGCTGTTGGGGCCAATGCCTGTGATCTCTGAAAGCTCCTTCCTCAAGCTGCCTACGTATTTGCCGTGCTCAATTCTCCTGGCTAGCACGCGTTCGTCCTTGGCCGTTAGTAAAGAGACTCGGCCTATCTCCCTAAGATACATCCGCACCGGGTCATCTATTACATCCGCTCCCTCTAGCTCCGCCTCCAACTCCTGTTCCTCCTCCACCTCTTCGGGTGCACCCTCTGTCAAGACCTCCTCTACGGCCTTTTCATCCGTCCATTCCTCCTCAACCTCCTCGTCAACGGGTTGGGATATGTGGATGGCCTCCTGAGGGTCCACCACCTCTTTAGAATCCCGAAGGAGACTCAGGATATCACCATGAACCTCAGCCTCTTCTTCGAACCCCTCTTCCCCTTTTACTTTATCGTTCATCTCCCTCACCTTGCTTCGACGCTGGCCGTGAGCCGAAAATCTGAGTGAGCTTCCTGTTTACCTGGATCAACTGCTCCCTGGTGGCTTCATCTACCTCCAGGACTTCGGAGGTCAATGCCTGCTCTATGTCCCTGAGGCGCCGCTCCTCAAGCCTGTGGAGGCAATCCAGAAAAGCCTGTTCCATCTCCTTCCCTGTGGCGGGAGGGAGATCTCTGTTCAGAAGGCGTCGTGCGTGTTCTACTAGGTTACTATCCAGCTTCCCCTCAAGCTCTTCTATGGTAGAACACTTAATCCACGAAGTAAAGATCTCCCTATTTTCACCCCGCAGGAAGTGCTCTGGCGAGAGGACTTCTGTCTCTATCTTCTTCTGGGGGAACCTGAGCAACAGGCTGAGGAAATGCTCCTCCAAAGGGTCACCCTGAGCGGAGGCGAGAGCAGAGGCGCTGACTTCAGCTTTCCTCGGCGTCCCTCTAGGCTCTCTGCCAGCCCGGGGTCTCCCGATGCCGGCCTTGAGGGTGGCTTCATCTACGCCCAGGAGGGCGGCCAGCTTGTGAAACGCCTCATCCTGCTGGTAGGGATTATCCATAGTGGCAATCAAGGGGAACACCACCTCTACGCATTGAGCCTTGCCAGCGGGGGTACTCAAATCCAGGCGAGCGGTCAGGGCTTGCATCACATAGTCCACCAGGGGCTCCGCTTGCTTGATGAGCTCGGGCCACTCCTCAGAGCTGTGCTGTAGAAACTGGTCCGGGTCCTGCCCCGCTGGAAGACGAGCTATCCTTAGGGAGGCCTGACCCCTAGTGTCGAACATAGATACACCTCTTGGCTTGGCTACCACGCTACGCTGGAAGACGTTCCACGCCGACTCCAGGCTTCGTAGGGTCGCTTCCTGCCCTGCGACGTCGGGGTCCAAGGCCAGCACAAAGCTCTGCCCCAGTCCTTTTAGGAGCGAGACCTGACCTTGAGTGAGAGCGGTGCCCATGGATGCCACTACGTTACGATATCCGTATTGGTGGGCCGCTATGGCATCCATGTAGCCTTCCACTATGACAGCCTCACCAACTTGGCGAATGGCGTTCTTAGCTTTATTCAGAGCGTAAAGTATACTCCCCTTCTCGAACACTGGGGTCTGGGGCGAGTTTAAGTACTTAGGCATGCTATCCCCCATAGCCCTGCCCCCAAAACCGCAGACCTGGCCCGAGGCATCCCAGATGGGATACATGATTCGATGCCTGAAGCGATCCCGAGGTTCGCCCTCTTCCCCCTGGACCAGCAATCCCGCCGTGAGAAGCTCCTCCACAGGGTAGCCTTCCCTTAGAAGGTGGCTCTTCATCTCCTCCCCCCGGGCACTGTAGCCCAGTTGGAAATCCTCTATAGTCTGCTGGTTGAGGCCTCTTTTCTTTAGGTAATCCAGGGCATCACGGCCTTGGGAGGACAAAAGGAGCCAGTGAAAGTGGGAAGCCGCCGCCCGGTTGATCTGATATAGCCTCTCCTTCTGACCACCAGCCTTATCCTCAAGCTGCACGCTCACCTGCTGCGCCAGCAAGCGTAGCACCCCGCCAAAGTCCAGGTTCTCCTTCTTCATTACGAAAGCGAAAACGTCTCCGCCAGTGGCGCAGGCACCGAAACAGTGCCAGGTCTGTCTATCAGGAGTCACTATGAAGGAGGGTGTCCGCTCCTGATGAAAGGGGCAGCAAGCCTTGTA
>JACQUD010000027.1 GCA_016210485.1 Chloroflexota bacterium
AAGGGACGGCGCACAAAGTAGCGAGCGTACGCCGCGACGTATGGGGTCACATCAAAAGGCTCGCGGGCGCACACACCGGCCATGGGACAGCTGGTCACGTTGCGAACGGTGTTGCCACACGCCTCCCGCGAAGTCAGACCCGCGGCCCCCAGGATGCGCATCGCCTCCGGGGTGTGGTCCAGGTTCATGTGGTGGAACTGTATGTTCTCTCGGGTGGTGATGTGCCCCTTCTTCAAGGGGGCGAATCTCCGAGCCACCTCACCCAGGGCCTCCAGCGCCTCTGCCGTGAGGCCACCGTAAGGGATCTTGACTCGCATCATCTGGGCGTCGGGTTGACGCTGGCCGTAGACGCCCTGGCGCAGTCGTAAGGCCATGAATGCGTCCGGCTCCCACTCCCCAGCTCGGAAGCGCTTCACCTCCCGCTCAAAGTTGTCTATCTCCTCCGGGATGTATGGGATTACCCCTTTGACGTTGCCGCTGGCACTGTGGCCATTCTCTGCTGTCTGTTTGGCTTTTTGCTGAGTCATATCTAACTCCTTTGCCCCGCCATAGAAATCAAAAGACGGCCAAGGCCTTCCTAGCCTCGCGCCGCCTTGCTAAGCGTGTATCCTATCCTGGCCAGCTCTACGACTGGCCAGGTTTCCGATCCTATCTGCCCTATTCTGCTTTACCCCCTGAGTGGAACTCAACGTAGCTTTCCCACCCTTCCTGAAGTTGTGCCCAAAGACGTAGCGAAGCTGCCATGTTGCTACAGCTTCTACAGATGCAGCCGATGCTACAGCCTCCCAGCCCACCCAGGGGAAAAACTACATCCCGCATTCTCTCTCTTAAATAAAAACTACTTTGTCGACCTTCTTAGGCGATTATAGGTTATTTTAGCAGCGAGTTGTTCCTTTGTCAAACCAGCGCACCCCTTCAACAGGGTCATTCGATTATCAGGGGATCACCGTTCTCGGGCCGCTCGTGGTGAGCTTGTCGAACCATGAGCGCGCCCTTCGACAAGCTCAGGGCGAACGGGCAAGGGTACGGCAAGAGCATAACTGAATGACCCTGACCTCTTCAAAGAATAATATCTCTTGTGCTAAAATCCGGCAAAGCAGACCATCTTTAGAGAAGCCCCTTGAGCAAAGCCAACACGAGGAAAACGGTAAAATACTCCTTTTTCCAGGTAGACCCGCTCTGGAGACGCCTCCCTGCAGACCAGAAAACCGATGGCAAAGAGGAGTTCGCTGCAGTGGTTGAGGAGTTCGCCTCTCACATGCCGATCCGAAGCTACGGCCTGGTGGGCCTGCGCGCGGACGCCGACTTCCTCCTGTGGCAGATTGCGGACAGCCTGGAGGCGGTGCAGGAGTTGGCCGTGCGCCTTAACCACACCGGCCTGGGCAAGTACCTGCGTACTCCGTATTCCTACCTGGCCATGACCCGACGCTCAGAGTACGTGGATGACCATAGACATCCAGGCCAGGAGGGAACCCGACTGACTATAAAGCCCAGCGAGACCCCTTACCTGGTACTCTACCCCTTCGTCAAAACCCGCCAGTGGTACCTGCTGCCCAAAGAGGAGCGGCAGCGCATGATGAACCTCCACTTCGAAGTAGGCCACAGATACCCCACGGTGAAGATAAACACCACCTACTCCTTTGGCCTGGACGACCAGGAGTTCGTGGTAGCCTTCAATACCACCAGCCCCTCGGACTTCCTGGACCTAGTGGAGGAGCTTAGGCATACCGAAACCAGCGGCTACACCCTGAGGGACACTCCAGTCTTCACCTGCATCGCCCGTCCCCTGCGCGAAACCCTGGACGCCCTGGGGTAGGCCCGGCCTAAAGGTCGGCCTCTTTTTGGTATACTAATCCTATGTGTAGAACATTTAGAGGGGTGAATCCATGAGCAATGAACCCACGCACCTGTCGGCTAGAAGCAAACTCTCTACGGCGCAAGGCCCCGTTACCTACTACCCCCTAAGCACCGTAGAGAAGGGCGGCCTTGTCAAGCTGGATGGCCTTCCCTTCTCCATACGCATCCTGCTGGAGAACGTCCTTCGCAACGTGGACGGCTACCTGGTTCACGAGGATGACGTGGCCACCGTTTCGCAGTGGAACCCCAAGACGCTGCCCCAGCACGAGATACCCTTCATGCCTGCGCGAGTGGTGCTGCAAGACTTCACGGGAGTGCCCGCGGTAGTTGATCTGGCAGCCATGCGCTCGGCCATGGTTCGAATGGGCGGAGACCCCAAGAAGATAAACCCCGTAGTGCCCGCCGACCTGGTCATCGACCACTCGGTGCAGGTGGACTACTTCGGCACCCAGTACGCCTTCATGCTCAACGTGGAGAAGGAGTTCGAACGAAACCAGGAACGCTACGCCCTGCTGCGTTGGGCACAGCAGGCCTTCCGTAACTTCCGCGTGGTTCCACCGGGCACGGGGATCGTGCACCAGGTAAACCTGGAGTACCTGGCCAGCGTGGTGGCCACAAAAAAGGCCGGCCGTAGCGTGGTGGCCTTTCCCGACACCCTGGTGGGCACCGACTCCCACACCACCATGGTCAACGGC
>JACQUD010000031.1 GCA_016210485.1 Chloroflexota bacterium
GGCGTGGCCAAGGTCTACATAAAGTACACCAAGTTTTAGGAGGAGACATGGCAAAACAGATCACCCTGGATACCCTAAGACTACGGGGAGTCAACCTGTTCAAGGACGAAGCGGGTAGCTTAAAGGTGGAGGCCAACTATCAGCTCCTTGCCGGTTCCTCGCCACTATCCGAGACCTCTAGGGACGTTACCACCCTTCTCAGCTCAGCTCTCGTGGCAAGCCTCTCCTCCTGCTATGACGATATTGCCAGCAGCATCGCTCAGGAGGAGCTGGCATAGCATGGCGCTCTCCCCCAAGGACCTCTACCGCCTCAGAAGGGCACAGCTTCAATTGGAGTCCCGCCGCCTTCAGGCCCAATTGGCTCAGCACACCTTGCGAGAGATGATGCTGGAGCTGGAGCGCAAGTACGACCTCCTGTGCAAGGAGGTTACCCTGGATATCAACACGGGCATGATCACCAGCAACGGCCCCCCGGGTGGCTCGGGGCCCTCAGCTGAGGAGGCCCATGAACCTTAGCCAGATGCGAACCCTGGTGAGGAGAGACCTCCACGACGAGGCCGCCGCCAGCCATAGATGGACCGACGCCGAGCTGGACCGCCACATCGACCACGCTGTCCGAGAGTTGAGCCTCTCCATCCCACTGGAAACCAAGGCTACCCTCACCTCCACTCCAGGCAGTCGAGACCTATCCACCTCCTCCCTCACCGGCCTCATCGTTATTGAAGCCGTGGAGTACCCCGTAGGCAAGTATCCCCCCGTCTACGTGCGCTTCAGCCTGTGGGCCAACACCCTTATCCTCTTGGTTGACAACACACCTGCTAGTGCAGAGCAGGTGAACGTCTATCACGGCAAGCTCCACACCCTGGACGCCACCACCTCCACCATCCCCGCCCATCTAGAGGAGTTGGTCACCGCTGGAGCCGCAGGCTACGCAGCTCTGGAGTGGGCCAGCTTTGCCACCAACCGGGTCAACGTAGGGGGAGACCAGACCTGGCGCCAGTACCTCACCTGGGGTGAACAGCGGCTGGCCGCCTTTCACAAGGGCCTAGCTAAATACAGCCGCATCAACGCCATACGAACACGCCGCCTCTATAAACCTGTCGAACTCAAGCCCAGTCAAACCACCGACTGGGGCCCCTAATGCGAACCCTCTCCTCCACCCTGCTGGCCGCCCAGAAGGAGGCCTCTGGACAGCCTTACGTGAAAGTAGAGGTACTGGACCAGATTGCAGGCGTTGCCAGGCCTCCCTTCCAGCGCCTATACACCGGCTCAGAAGGTGACTACTACCACTCTGCCACCATGCCCGGGGATGGCTCCCTGGTTCGAGCCAGGATAAGCCCCACCGATAGCAAACTGTACATCCAACGGGTCGCCAACCCAGGGACAGGAAGCCCCTTCGGCTCCTGGACCGCCCTTGACCCCGTGGGTAACTGCTCCGTCGCCCTCTGCAGCCGTGGGGCCACCGTCATCCTCTTCTATGTCCACACCGACGGCCGTACCGTTTATCTCCGAGAGAGCGCCAACTACGGTGCCTCTTTTGGCTCCGCTCAAGTGGTGGTCACCCCAGCGGAGTCAGCAGTGAACTGGCTGGCAGCCGCCATTAATCCCTCCAACGTGGTAGCCCTCTTTTACGCCACAACCCCCTTCAACCTCTACGTCATAAAACGCACGGGCGGCACCTGGGGAGGTCCCTCCGCCTGGACCAACAGCGTATCCTCCCTTACGGGTTTGGGATGCGCCTACCAGGGAGACTGGAACCTGGTGCTGGCCGGACGGGACAGCAACAACGATAGCCTGGTTTGGACCACCATCTACGGCGATGGCTCTTCCCAATCTGCTGGCACCTGGTCTGCTCTCAAGGAGGTCACCCGGGCCACTGCCAACTCTAACGTGGACTTCCACAGCCCTTTCCTGGGCTATCCCGATGTTTTCCGCGCCTTCTTCGTAGAAAAGTACGCGGGCTCCCAAAGCTACCAACGGCCCATCTGGACCCACTCCTTAGCCAGCGCCTCCTTCGGCCAAAACCTCTGGAGAGAGCCAGTGCCCTTCGACTTCTCCTGCCAGTATGGCTTGGCTCTGGCCTACTCCTCCACCGACCTCTGGCTCTCCCATCCCTCAGGGGTCTGGAAGGGCCCTCTACCCGCGGCTGGCTTGGACATTACCGAGGACGTCCTGGAGCTTTCCTGCAAGGAAGAGCCCTGGAGGGGAGAGGCCAGAATCGCCCTCAGAAACGACGACGGTAGATACAACAGCCCCGGCACCGGAAACCTGGCGCCCCTGAGAAAAGGCTCCCAGGTTCAAATCAGCCCTGGTTACGCCACCTCTGCCGGAGTAGAGAGTTCCTCGGGCCCCGTCTTTTGGATTGTTGGCTGGGAGCACCTCTCCAGACCCGGGGCCAGCCTGTTCATCCTCTACACCGCCAACGCCTGGGGCCTCCTGGACTCCTGGCGGGCCAGACACCAGTAC
>JACQUD010000029.1 GCA_016210485.1 Chloroflexota bacterium
CCCCAGGTCCTTATAGGCGATCACCTCCTGCTCTGTGGGGAGAGCTACACCACAGGAGTCATATCCTCGATATTCCACCCGCTTGAGACAGGCCAGCAGGATCGGTAAAGCCTGGCGGTGGCCGCTATATCCCACGATCCCACACATATCGTCAGTTCCGCTTCCTTGGCCCCAGGACCTTCAGAGGACCAGGGCATCTTCCGGGATGTCGTCGGCGATGAGCTTGCAGTCGCTTATCTTGGCACCCTTGCCAATCAATACCCCGGGTTTCAGCACAACGTCATGGCCGGCTTCCACATACTCGGCGATGACGGCGCCCGCCTGGACCTCGATCTGGCTGCCGTTGACAGGGCGGGAGAGAGGGCCTCCCCTAGCGTGAAAGCCGCTGGAGAAGGTGCACCCTTCGGCGATGATGCCGTTGGTGAGGCCGGAGTGGGGCCCGATGTGGACCGAGTCGTCGATAATTGAGTTCCGGATTTGTGTAAAGGGAGCCACTACTACGTTGTCACCGATGCTGCTTCCCGGGAAGACGCAAACATACGGTCCTATTTCGGTGCCGCTGCCGATGACCACGGGTCCGACCAGGTAGGAATGGGCTCGGATGATACTGCCTTTACCCACCTGGACCGGGCCCTTGATCACCACCCCTTCCTCGCATTCCCCCTTGACTGACAGGGTGATTTTCCCCAAGGCAGCGCTGTTGAGGCGGAGCAGGTCCCAGGGGTAGTTGGCGTCTAGCCACATGGCATCGGTGGTGCACATCTGGAGAGTGCGTCCGTCCTCCACCAGATGCTGGAGGGAGGTGGTCAGGTCTACCTCCTCTTCTAGGTAAGGGAACACGTGGTCGTGGAGCAGGTAATTGCCGGTGTTCACCCAGTGGCTGACCTGGACCCCTGGCTTTTCGAGGATTTGGACCACTCGTCCATCGCGAGCGACCACGAGGCCATAGAGATCGGGAGACCCCTGCTCCGTCACGAGGATGCTGTCTCCCTCTGCCTCCAGAAGGGGTTGAATGGTCTCCGGTGCGATCATCGTGTCACCGGAGAGCAGAAGGAATCGCTTCTGGGTGTGGCCGCGCACCGCCGCTAAGGCGCTGGCCGTTCCCAGCTGTTGCGCTTGCACAAAGTAGCGAATGTGGACACCAAAGTTTTCTCCCGAGCCGAAGGTGTCCTGGACCTGCTCCTTTCCGTAGCCCACCACGATAAGGATGTCCTGGACGCCATTGGCTGCCAGAGCCTCCAGGACATATTGCAGGATAGGCTTGTTGGCTATCGGCAGCATCACCTTAGGACGCAGCGTCGTCAGGGGATGCAGACGCTCCCCTCGGCCCGCTGCCAACACGACCGCCTGAGCAACTTGCTCCACGGTTCTCCTCGGGCGGAACAGGTTCCCTTTGCCTTTGCGAATCCTCGATGAGAGGAGCGATACAGGGATGGGCACGAGGCGAACAAGCCCCGCAACCGCAACCAGATACAGAGCGTTATTGTCGGCTTAAAGGCCCTTGTTGTCAAGCTACGCCCGAGACGATGGCTTCGCTCGGCAAGCCCTCCACTGCGTCTGCTATCCGTGACGCCCTTCGAGTTTTGCAGGGAACGTTTGCCCGTGATGAAGGCGTTCGGAGCAATTCAAGATGGCAGTGGGGCCGTCTTGGCTAGGCTTTTCGTTTCCTTGCGGCTCGATTGGATGCTCTTGGAGAGGGATATTCCCCTTGACAACCTGCTCAGGATGCCTAAACTAGAGGGGTTAACTACGGCCCTGCCCAAGGGTGGTTTTGCGTTTGCCAAGTTCAAGGACCGGTGCTGCGTGAGCTCAACGAAGCGCTTGGGACCCATGTCTAAGGCACGCTAGCCTGCTGTTGTCGACAATGTCGCTGGGAAGTATAGATCCAGAAAGGGGTCTACCATGGGGAAACTTCTAGGGATAGACCTTCGCAACGAATGGGTGCGCCTGGCCATCGCCCTCGTGGCGGGAGGCGCCATTCTTTTTCTGGTGATGCTGCCTACTCAGGTATTCGGCCTGGGTGCCGCCATCACATCGGCCAAGAGCAGCTATAAGCTGGGCGAGAAGGTGGTGCTCACCGCCGACGGCACCCTGGGGATCAATGAGGCCAAGGACTTTCAGAACGTGACGCTGGAGGTGACGGGCCCCGAGGCTTTCACACTCAACGGC
>JACQUD010000028.1 GCA_016210485.1 Chloroflexota bacterium
CCGCCCACCCCCATGAAAGCCCCCAGCACTCCCACAGTGAACCCGATGAAGACCAGGATGAGGGGGTCAACTTCCACGCCGGCGAAGGGAAAATACATGGGCTATCCCGCCTCAGAGTCGCCTCAGGCGGCTCCCCAGCCGGAAGAGGAGGGCGTAGAAGCTGTGGAGCGCCAGAGAGGCTAGAGCCACGGTGAGCACCACTAGAAGGCCATAGAGAGGGGCGTTCCGGGAGGAGAGCCCCGTAAAGAAGTCCACTACCCCCTGATACATGGGAAGCCTCCCCTCTAGCTAGAGCCCCGGGTGCTCTCTAGCAGGATGCGGGCCACCTCGGGCCGGGTGAACTCCGGCGGAGGCAGCTTCCCTTCCTGGAGCATGGCCCGGACCTGAGTCCCGCTCAAGGCCACGCGTTCCTGGGCATCGTGGCGACAGGTCTTGATAGTGGCCATGCCGCCGCAAACCTTACAATAAAAGGCGTTATCGAAGAACAGAGGCTCTATTCCCAACTCCCCCGGCTGGAACTCATCGAATATGTGGTGGGCATCGAAAGGCCCGTAGTAGTTGCCCACCCCGGCGTGGTCCCGGCCCACAATGAGGTGGGTGCAGCCGTAGTTCTTGCGCACAATGGCGTGGAAGATGGCCTCCCGAGGCCCGGCGTAGCGCATAGCGGCGGGCAGGATGGCCAGCACCACCCTCCCCGGAGGGAAATGCTCGGCCAGGAGAACCTCGTAGCACCGCATCCTCACCTCAGCTGGGATATCGTCGGACTTGGTCTCCCCCACCAGGGGATGGAAGAAGAGGCCGTCCATAGTTTCCAGGGCGCACTTCAGGATGTATTCATGGGCGCGGTGCACAGGGTTGCGGGTCTGGAAGCCAACGATGCGTCGCCAGCCCAGCCGGGCGAAGAGGGCCCGGGTCTCGGACGGCGGCATATAGTTCCGGGGAAAGAGGGGATGCTGGACAGGCTCCAGCAGGTCCACCTTCCCCCCCAGCAGCACCTCCCTTTGCCGATAGAGGGCGGCCACGCCGGGGTGAGCCTCATCCTGGGTGCGGTAAACCTCCTTGGCCTCCCGCGCTTTAACGTAGGAGAACTTCTCCTCCAGGTGGAGGACGCCCCGGGGCCGGCCCGTCTCATCTAGCAGGGCTACGGACTCCCCCTCCCGGAGCCCCGCAGCCTCTTGGGTCGTGGCGGAGAGGGTGACGGGCAGGGACCAGGGCAATCCCGAGGCCAGCCTCATATTGGCCACCACCGAGAGGTAGTCCTCCTGGCCCATGAACCCTTCCAGGGGGCTGAAAGCCCCCACCCCAATTAGCTCCAGGTCCGAGACCTCTCGCTCATTGAGGTGGAGCTTCTTGAGAAGAGGCAGGCGCTCCTTGAGGGCCTGGGCCACATCCGGGGGCAGCAGCCGGCTCACCAGCTTGCCACCATGGGGCGAGATAGGGCCTTTCAAGGTCTTGCCTCCTTCTTTTTGGGCTGTAGAGTGACGCTTTCGAACTGCTCCACCTGGCCCTCTTTATCGGTCAGGGTCCAGCGGATGCTCGTCTTCCCGGCGATGGGAACCAGGGTGGCCTTGTAGTCGGCCAGGACATAGGGGAGCTTGGTGGTGATGGCCCGGCGCGGGCAGAGCTTGACGCAGGTCATGCAATCCCAGCAGTCCCGCGCATCCCAGATGAAGGCCTTGCCGTCCTCGGACCCCAGCGACAGTAGGTCGCCGGGGCAGTTCTGGACGCACCGGGGCTCGGGCAGCCCTTTACAGCTATTGCACTTCTTCTTGTCTATTAGCACAGTCATTATTTCCTACTCCTGTGAGCGTTTGGTAATCGGGGAGTCCAGAGGGGCGAAGCCCCGGCGCCTGCCCTGCCCGCCCTCGGCCAAGCCGGGGCGAGGCCGGGGAGCGCAGCCGAAGGGGCAGGGGTTTGGGGGATACCCCAAGCTATTTTTTACTCTTTACTCCTTGGGCTTGTAGCGGTCACCGGAGACGAATTGCTGATAAGGCCGCTCCAGGATGCGGACCTCCCCGGTCTCCCCGTCGTATATGGAGTTGACGAACTTCAGCCACCGCTCGTCGTCCCGCTGGGGGTAGTCCAGGCGGGTCTGATAGCCGGGCCAGCGAGTCTCCTTCCGGTGGACCAGGTGCTCCACCACGGCCCGGGCCACCAGGAGGCGGTCTATAACCTCCTGGGCTTGGAGGAGCTGGTGAGGGTTTCGGGCCATCAGGTATTTCACCTGGCCCTCCAGCCTCTGGAGGTGGTGGCGGGCCACCTCCAGCCGCTCGGCGTTCATCTCGTAGAAGGTGGAGACGCCGCCGGCATACTCGTCCATGACCTTCTGAAGGCGCTCCTCCATCTCCGAGGGGGCCACCCCCTCGCCCACCTCCTGGAAACGACGCCGGGGGGCGAAGATCCGTTCCCCCTCCGCCTCCATCTGAGCCTTGTCCGGGTTGGGAGGGGTGGCCAGGGAGGGCAGGTCGTTTACAGCGGAGCGGGCGGCGATGACTCCCTCGGCCCAGCAGCCGCTGATGAACTTGTAAGGGGCGCCTCCGGCCACGTCCCCGGCAGCGTAGAGGCCAGGCAGGGTGGTGCGGCGACCCACGTCTATCCAGTATCCCGCCTGGCAGTGCCCGCCCATGATGTAAGGCTCGGTGCCCGATATTTCCACCGCCTCTTTAGATGGGTCTATGCCGTTGGCCGCCCAGTAGAGGACGATGCTGGGATACATATCCAAATAGGCGGCCTTGAGGTTGCGGACCTGCTCCGGGGTAAGGTGGCGGGTATCCAGGTAGCAGGGGCCCCGCCCCTCCTTGACCTCCTGGACAGGGCCATAAACCCGGAGAGGTGTGGGGGAGCCGTCGCCCCCCCAGTCGGCGAAGCGCTGGGCCATGAAGCGCTCCCCCTTGGCGTTCACCTGGGGGGCGCCGAAGCCCAGGGCCAGGGTTCCCGTGGGGGCGATGATGTCCTTGACCCTGAGGGCGATGAAGCGCATCTCGAAGCTGGTCATCTCCGCCCCGGCCCGCAGGCCCAGGGTGTAGCCAGCCCCGGTATTGAAGGGCGAATACCACATCTTGTGGTGGGCCGAGCCATCGTTGTTGGGCTTGTAGATGCCCGAGGCCCCCCCCGTGGCCACGATGGTGGCCCTGGCCCGGATGGCGTAGAGCTTGCTGTCCCTGACTCCCAGGCCGTAAGCGCCGGCCACCCGGCCATCCTTCATCATGAGGTTGGTGGCCGCTACCCGGTTGATGACCTGCGCCCCGGCATCCCGCGCCGCCTGGGCTATGATGGGTTTCAGATATTCGCCGTTGATAGAGACGTTCCAGCGGCCTCGGCGCAGGTAGTTGCCCTGCTCGTCCTTCTTGATGGGCAGGCCCCACCCCTCCACCCGCCGTACCACGTCATTGATCTCCCGGGCCTGGCTCAGCACCAGGTCCTCCCGCACCAGTCCCAGGGCGTCGAAGCGCACGTATCGAGTGAAGCTCTCCGGCGTCTCCCCGGGGTGGATGTAGGCGTTGATGGCGTTCATCCCTGCCGAGAGGCACCCCGAGCGATCGATGTGGGCCTTCTCCATGATGGTGACCCGCAGGCCGGGGGCGCGCTCCCGGGCCTCCACCGCCGCCAGGCAGCCGGCAGTGCCGCCGCCGATGATGAGCAGGTCTGTGTCCAGGGCCTCGATGGAGAACGATTCTTCCGCCATGTCTCTCCCCAAAGTTGTAGACGATTTCTTGACTATATCAGTCAAGATTATATCCATTTTAGCAGGGCCTCCTTTTCGCTGTCAATAAGCAATTCTTTGTGGACTATCTCATGGTCGGGACTGTATACTTCAAATAAGAGTTATCTACAAGACAAGAAAGGATGCCATCCATGGATGAAAGGTCTTTCAAAGTCCTGAAGGAGAGGCTGCCCGGCGTAAATGCCGAGTTGACCAGCTTCGTCTTTCGTCACGGAGCCAATGTCTATGTGTTTAGCTATGACAAGGATGGGGAGAGAAAGCATACCCTTATCGAGGCTGGCGACCTCCGACACCGGGATTATATGTTGCGCATTCTCTCGGAGAACAGCATCGGCTCTACGGATATCGAGAGAATCATTATAACGCATTGCCATCATGACCATTGGGGGCTGGCCGCTCTCCTGTCTACGAAACAAAAGGCAAGGGTGCTGGTCCACTCAAATTTCAGGAAATTCGTGGAAGGTGAAGATGGGACAGAGGCGCAAAGATGGGCGGGCGAGGCTGCTCGTAGCCAGCTCAAAGAATGTGATTTTGAGTATCTTTCCTATCCCAGTATGGGCGAGGCAAAAAGCATCAGCGGAGTTGATTTCCCGATTCTGGCGAAACATATTGGAATCGGCGAAGCGGGCGAGCTGACCATCCTCGCCTGTCCGGAGAGCACGCCGACCCATAGCCCCGATCAGATAGTCATCCTCTACTCACCCCACGATGGCTCAGGCCCTTCTCGTAATGGGCATCAGGATTTGCGTCCTACGGATGACATCATCTTCACCGGTGACCTGTGGCTGATGAGGGGGCCACGCTTCGACTGGGGGATTGGAAGTCTTTTCCGTCGCTTCTTCATGTATCGCCTCCAACGTATAAAGAACTTTCTCTTGGGTAAAAGCACGCCTCGTAGAAATGCTCGTGAGCAGGACTCTGAAGCGAAGGAAGCGCTCAAAAGAGGATTTACAGCAATAAGGGTGAAGCCCGGCCACGGTGAAGAGTTTATAGGAAGCGATATTATTCCCAAGGGCTTGCTGGCTGGCCGCGATGTCTTGGCTCAATTGGGATACTCAATGGATGCAAACAAGTCGATACTGGCGCAGAGCGATTTGGCGCCCAAGATAAAGGCATTGAGGGAGCAGGCCTACGCCGATTTTGTCGGAGAATTGCATCGCTGGATAAAACTGGGCTATACCTTCAGTGAAATATCCGCCCTTTTGCTCCGTATCCATGAGGAACAGAGCGGAGGGAACCGATTGGTTAGAGAAGACCGGAAAGAGAGGAGAGAAAGGCTCCGCGAAACGTTGGCCAGGCTGAGAGACGACAAATCTGAGCCTCAAAACCTGCGTGAGCTGGCGGAATCGACTCTGCCCGGACTTCAGAGAGATTAGCGTCGTTCATAACCCTTCCTGTTTCCTGCCCCACTACACCGATTGACAGCTAGCTTGGCCTCTTGATAAGCTGGGCCAAGAGGGGCCTCCCGGCAAACCAGGGAGGGCCTTTTCATGCTGGAGGCTTATGTCAGCGCCAGGAATTGAGGTCTTCACAGGCGCAGGCCGGGGCAAGACCACTGCCGCTCTGGGGGTGGCCCTGCGCGCCTCCGGCCAGGGCCTGCGGGTGCACATCGTATTCTTCATGAAGGGCGGCTCCGATTACGGCGAGCAGAAGATTTTGGCCCGATTGCCCAACATAACCACCGCCCGCTTCGGGCAGAGCCGCCTGGTGAATGCCAGAGCGGTGGCCCCGGAGGACAAAGAGGAGGCGGCTCAGGCGCTGGCTGAGGCCCATCGCGCTGCCCTCTCGGACAGCTACGACCTGGTGATCCTGGACGAGGTGAACGTAGCCTTGGCCTGGGGCCTCATCCCCCTGGGAGGCGTGCTCTCCCTCCTGCGGGAGAAGCCAGAGGAGGTGGAGCTAATACTTACCGGGCGAGGTGCGCCAAGAGAGATCATCGAGGCCGCCGACCTGGTGACGGAGATGGTGGAGGTGAAGCATCCCTATTCCCGGGGCACTCCTGCCCGCCGGGGGCTGGACTATTGAAGAAGGTCAGCCCTGAGCGGTGCATCCTCGCTCGCCCCGAGCCTGTCGAAGGGTAAGCGGGAGCCTGGGCAGAAGAGGGTTAGCGCCCCCAACCCCTATGAAGATATGGAGCCAAGCTCCTTGAGGGGGAAGAAAAAACGCTTCTGAACGTCGTCAGGGCACAGAGGTCATTCATCAGGGGAAGTCCGAAGGGGCGAAGCCCCTTCGGGATCTTCCTTTTCCCCCTCTCCTTCCAAGGAGAGGGGGATACAGGGGGTGAGGTCTCTAAACGACTTCGCATACAGGCTTGACAGGAAATATCCAGGGCCATACTATGAGTTTTGGCCTGGGAGGTCTGACGCTGCCCAGGGGAAGGAAATAACGGCGCTCTTTCCATCCAGCTAGGAATAATTATTTAGGAGGGAGACCGGTGATAACCTTAAGCGTCATCAAGGCGGACATCGGTGGCTATGTGGGGCATTCTGCCTCCCACCCCGACATCCTGGATAAAGCCAAAGACGAGATGGCCAAGGCCAAGAAGGCGGGGCTGCTGGTGGACTTCCACGTCACCGCCTGCGGCGATGACCTCCAGCTCATTATGACCCATAAGCGGGGAGTGGACAATCGGCGTATCCACAAGCTGGCCTGGGATACCTTCGTCGCTGGCACCGAACTGGCCCGCCAGCTCAAGCTCTACGGCGCCGGCCAGGACCTCCTCTCCGACGCCTTCTCAGGCAACGTGAAGGGGATGGGGCCAGGCGTGGCCGAGATGACCATCGAGGAGCGCACCTCGGAGCCTATCATCATCTTCATGGCCGATAAGACCTCGGCTGGCTCCTGGAACCTGCCCCTCTACAAGATGTTCGCCGACCCCTTCAACACCGCCGGGCTGGTCATCGCCGAGGGCCTGCACGCCGGCTTCGCCTTCGAGGTCCATGACGTCAAGGAGCATCTGAAGATAACCTTCAACGCCCCTGAGGAAATCTACGACATGCTCATGTTCATCGGCGCCCCGGGCCGCTACTGTGTGAAATCGGTGTGCCATCGGGGCACGGGCAACATCGGCGCCGTCTCCTCCACCCAGCGCCTGTCCCTCATCGCCGGCCGCTATGTGGGCAAGGACGACCCGGTATGCATCGTGCGTTGCCAGGGGGAGTTCCCCGCCGTGGGCGAGGTCCTGGAGCCCTTCGCCTTTCCCCAGATAGTAGAGGGATGGATGCGCGGCTCCCATCATGGCCCCCTGATGCCGGTCTCGGTGCCCCAGTCCACCCCCACCCGCTTCGACGGGCCGCCCCGGGTGACGGCTCTGGGCTTCCAGCTTGCCGAGGGGCAGTTGGTAGGCCCCCGGGACATGTTCGACGACCCCTCCTTCGACGAGGCCCGGCGCCAGGCCAATGTAGAGGCTGAGTACCTGCGCCGCCACGGCCCCTTCGAGCCCCACCGCCTCCCCCTGGAGGAGATGGAGTACACCACCATGGCCCACGTGATGAAGAAGCTGGAGGGCCGTTTCGAGCGCCTGAAGGCATGAAGCTTCTCCTGGCCACCCACAACCCGGCCAAGGTACGGGAGATGGGAACACTGCTGGAGGGCGCGCCCTTTCAGGTGCTCACCCTCGCCGCCCTCGGCCTCACCGATGACGTGGCCGAGGGCGTAGCCAGTTTTCAGGAGAACGCCCGGCTCAAGGCGCTCCACTACGCTCACATCAGCGGAGAGCTGACCCTGGCCGATGACTCCGGGCTGGAGGTGGAGGCCTTGGGGGGCGAGCCTGGGCCACTGTCCAGGCGATACGCCGGGGAGGACGCAACGGATGAGGAGAGGATACATTACCTCCTGGCCAAGCTGGTGGGGGTTCCCTGGGAGCGGCGTCAGGCCACTTTCCGCTGCGCCCTGGCCCTGGCCTGGCCCGACGGCCGTGTGGAGGAGTTCCAGGGGGAGTGCCAGGGCATCATCGCCCTGGAGCCCCAGGGACAAGAAGGCTTCGGCTACGACCCCGTATTTTACCTGCCCGAGCTGGGTCGGACCATGGCCCAGCTCACCTTCGAGGAGAAGAATAGCCTCAGCCACCGCGCCAAGGCCATCCAGAAGGCTCGTGCCGCCTTGGAGAGGCTGGCACGAAAGGAGGCCAGGCCAGCTCACAAATAAGGTCAGGGGCTTCCCCCTCCGGAGGGGAGAGGTGCCTTTCTTTTCTACCCTCCATACTCGGTTTCCTGATAGGGTCTTGGGGGCTTAGCCCAATATCTTAAAGCTAGGCCTGGCAGTTCCGGAGGTTGGGAGGTAAAACTATCCTGGGAGGGTGGGTAAAGGGGGTGTCCAGAGGGGCAAAGCCCCTTTGGTGGGGGTCTGGGAGTATCCCCCTGTCCCCCTTCCTATCATGAAGGGGGACAGGGGGATGGTCGATAGACTAGTTGCCTTGAACATCAATAAACCAGGAGGTGCTCAATAAATGGAGAGTATGTGGATTGTGCCTGTAGCTGCCGGCATAGTAGCGGTGCTCTTCGCCCTCTACCTTGTTCGGTACGTGCTCAGACAGGACGCCGGGTCGGAGCGGATGCGAGAGATCGGAGACATCATCCTCGAAGGGGCCATGGCCTTCCTCAAACGCCAGTATAGGACCATCGCCATCCTCGCCCTCATCACAGCAGGCATCGTGGGAGCCTTGGTGGGCCTCCTGGGAGGCGAGAAGGGCCTGGAACCGGCCGGAATAACTCCTCTGGGCATAGCCTGGCGCACGGCCGCTGCCTTCCTGCTGGGGGCTTTCTGCTCAGGTCTGGCCGGCTTCGTCGGCATGTATATCTCGGTGAAGTCCAACGTCCGTTGCGCCGCCGCTGCCCAGAAGGGCCTCAACGACGCCATCAAAGTGGCCCTGCGGGGCGGGGCTGTCTCCGGATTCCTCATCGTAGCCCTGAGCCTCCTGGGCGTCACCGCCATATACTACGCCTTCGGTGGAGGCAGCAACCCCCGCTTCGCCCCCGAGCTCATCGTTGGTTTCGGCTTCGGCGCTAGCTTCGTAGCCCTCTTCGCCCAGCTCGGTGGTGGTATCTATACCAAGGCGGCGGACATGGGTGCCGACCTGGTGGGCAAGGTGGAGGCGGGCATCCCTGAGGATGACCCCCGCAACGCCGCCGTCATCGCCGACCTGGTGGGCGACAACGTGGGCGACTGCGCCGGCCGTGGCGCTGACCTCTTCGAGTCCACGGCTGCCGAGAACATCGGGGCCATGATATTGGGAGCGGCCCTCTACGCCATCACAGGTCAGGTGGCCTGGATCCTCTTCCCTCTGGTGGTCCGGGGCTTCGGCATCATCGCCTCCATGCTGGGCATCCTCTCGGTGCGGGGCAAGGAAGGTGAAAACCCCATGGCCGCCCTGAACCGGGGCTACTTCCTGGCCATCGCCCTCTCCGCGGGCGGGATGGCCCTGGCCGTCTTCACTATGCTGGATATCAACCCCGGCTGGCTCTTCGCCGCCGGCCTGGTGGGGATACTGACCAGCGTAGTTATCATATATGTCACCCAGTACTACACCGAGCCCCGCTTCCGCCCGGTGAAGGAGATCGCCCGGGCTTCCCGCACTGGCCCGGCTACCAACATCGTCGCCGGCGTGGCTGTTGGCTTCGAGACCACCTTCGCCACAGCCCTGGTCATCGGCGTCGCCCTCCTCCTCTCCTACTATCTGGGCACCAAGACGGGTCTGGAGGGAGGCGGCATCTTCGGCACCGCCGTGGCCACCATGGGAATGAACATGACTTGCCCCTACGAGCTGGCCATGGACACCTACGGCCCCAACACCGATAAAGCCGCCGGCAACAACGAGA